>DATINJ010000032.1:0-10492 GCA_035474375.1 Kineosporiaceae bacterium
GAAGCGGAAGATGTTGTCGATGAACAGCAGCACGTCCTGGCCCTGGACGTCGCGGAAGTACTCCGCCATCGTCAGCGCGGACAGCGCCACCCGCAGCCGGGTGCCCGGCGGCTCGTCCATCTGGCCGAAGACCAGCGCGGTCTGACCGAGCACGCCCGACTCGTCCATCTCGACGATCAGGTCGTTGCCCTCGCGGGTGCGCTCGCCGACGCCGGCGAACACCGAGACACCACCGTGGTCCTTGGCGACCCGGGCGATCATCTCCTGGATCAGCACGGTCTTGCCGACCCCGGCCCCGCCGAACAGGCCGATCTTTCCGCCCTGCACGTACGGCGTCAGCAGGTCGATGACCTTGATGCCGGTCTCGAACATCTCGGTCTTGGACTCGAGCTGGTCGAAGGCCGGCGCCTTGCGGTGGATCGGCCAGCGCTCGGTGACCTCGAAGCGCTCGCCCTCCTTGAGGTTGAGCACGTCGCCGACCGCGTTGAAGACGTGGCCCTTGGTGACGTCGCCGACCGGGACGCTGATCGCGCTACCGGTGTCGGTGACGGACATGCCGCGGACCAGGCCGTCGGTCGGCTTCAGCGCGATCGCGCGGACCAGGCTGTCGCCGATGTGCTGGGCGACCTCCAGCATCAGCTTGATCTCCTCGCCGTTCAGCGAGTAGTCGATGGTCAGCGCGTTGTACATGTGGGGCAGCGAGCCGTGCGGGAACTCGATGTCCACGACGGGCCCGATCACCCGGGCCACGCGCCCGACCCCGGCCGGCTGGCTCTGCGTGTCGTTCTCGGTGGCTGTGGCGGTCATCTCTCTCTTCTCCCTGTCAAGGTGCTCAACTGCTGAAACAACGTCTGATGTGGCGGTAGGTCAGGAAGCGAGAGCGTCGGAGCCGCCGATGATCTCGCTGATCTCCTGGGTGATCTCCGCCTGGCGAGCCTGGTTGGCGAGCCGGGTGTAGGTCCGGATCAGTTCCTTGGCGTTGTCGGAGGCCGACTTCATCGCCCGCTGCCGAGCGGCGAGCTCGCTGGCCGAGGCGGCCAGCAGCGCGTTGAAGATCCGGCTGTTGACGTACTTCGGCAGCAGCGAATCAAGCACTTCGGCCGCGTTCGGCTCGAATTCGTACAGCGGCAGGACCTCGTCCGGCGCCGGAGCTTCTTCACCCTCGACGACCTCCAGCGGCAGCAACCGGATGATCTCCGGTTCCTGCGACACCATGCTGACGAAGCGGGTGTAGACGATGTGGATCTCGTCGATCCCGCCGTCCTCGTATTCCTTGAGGAAGTCGGCGACCAGCGTGTCGCCGATCGCCCGAGCGTCCTCGTAGGCCGGGGAGTCGGAGAAGCCGGTCCACTCCTGGGCCAGCGCCCGGTTCCGGAACCGGTAGAAGGCCACGGCCTTGCGACCGGTCACGTAGGTGGCCAGTTCCTTGCCCTCGCCACGCAACCGTTCCGAGAGCTGCTCGGCCGCCTTGAGGACGTTCGAGGAGTAGGCCCCGGCCATCCCCCGGTCACCGGTGATGACCAGGATTCCGGCCCGGCGGACCTGCTCCTTCTCCGTCGTCAGCACGTGCTCGACGTTGGAGAAGGTCGCGACCGCCGAGACGGCGCGGGAGATCGCCCGAGCGTACGGAGTGGACGACGCCACCGCCGCACGTGCCTTGGCGATACGCGAGGTCGCGATCAACTCCATCGCCCGGAAGATCTTCTCCAGCGACGCCGTCGACCTGATCTTCGCGCGGTACTCGCGCTGCTGCGCTCCCATATCCTTCTGCTCTCTCTCCCCGCGGTGCTCGAAAAGTCGCTTCCGTCAGCGCTTCTGGCGGACGATGCGCTCCTGCTCGATGTCCTCGTCCTCAGCCGGGGCAGACTCCTCGGAGCCCACCTGGATGCCGCCACCGTCGCCGCTGGAGAATTCCTGCTTGAACTGGTCGACCTCGGTCTGCAGGGTTGCCGCAGTGTCGTCGCTGAACTTGTTGGTCTCCGCGATGCTCTTCAGCACGCTGCTGGTACGACGCAAGTAGTCGAGGAACTCCCGCTCGAACCGGCCGACGTCGGCGACCGCGACCGAGTCGAGCTGACCGGTGGTGCCCAGCCAGATCGAGACCACCTGCTCCTCGGTCGGGTACGGCGAGTACTGCGGCTGCTTGAACAGCTCCATCAGCCGCTCACCGCGGGCCAGCTGCTGCTTGGAGGCAGCGTCCAGGTCGGAGGCGAACAGCGCGAACGCTTCCAGGGCCCGGTACTGCGCCAGGTCGATCTTCAGCGAGCCGGTGACCGCCTTCATCGCCTTGGTCATCGCCGAGCCACCGACCCGCGACACCGAGATACCGACGTCGACGGCCGGCCGCTGGTTGGCGTTGAACAGGTCCGACTGCAGGAACAGCTGGCCGTCGGTGATCGAGATGACGTTCGTCGGGATGTAGGCCGACACGTCGTTGGCCTTGGTCTCGACGATCGGCAGACCGGTCATCGAGCCGTGTCCGAGCTCGTCGGACAGCTTCGCGCAGCGCTCCAGCAGGCGGGAGTGCAGGTAGAAGACGTCGCCCGGGTAAGCCTCGCGGCCCGGCGGACGGCGCAGCAGCAACGACACCGCGCGGTAGGCCTCGGCCTGCTTGGACAGGTCATCGAAGATGATCAGGACGTGCTTGCCGGCGTACATCCAGTGCTGGCCGATGGCCGAGCCGGTGTACGGCGCCAGGTACTTGAAGCCGGCCGGGTCGGACGCCGGCGAGGCGACGATGGTGGTGTACTCCAGCGCGCCGGCCGCTTCGAGCGCACCGCGGATACCCGCGATGGTCGAACCCTTCTGACCGATCGCCACGTAGATGCAGCGGACCTGCTTGTCCGGGTCGCCGCTGGCCCAGTTGTCCTTCTGGTTGATGATCGTGTCGATCGCGATCGCGGTCTTGCCGGTCTGCCGGTCACCGATGATCAGCTGTCGCTGACCGCGGCCGATCGGGGTCAGCGAGTCGATCGCCTTGATCCCGGTCTGCATCGGCTCGTGCACCGACTTACGCGCCATCACGCCGGGGGCCTGCAGCTCGAGCGCGCGCCGGCCCTCGGCCTCGATGTCACCAAGGCCGTCGATCGGGGTACCGAGCGGGTCCACGACCCGGCCGAGGAAGTTGTCGCCAACCGGAACCGAGAGCACCTCGCCGGTCCGCTTGACCTCCTGCCCCTCCTCGAGGCCGCTGAACTCACCGAGGACGACGACGCCGATCTCCCGGACGTCGAGGTTCAGGGCCAGGCCCAGGGTGCCGTCCTCGAAGCGCAGCAGTTCGTTGGCCATCACACTCGGCAGGCCCTCGACCCGGGCGATACCGTCGCTCGCCTCGGATACGATGCCGACTTCTTCGCGGGAGGCCGCTTCCGGGTCGTAGGACTGCACGAAGGCGTCCAGTGCGTCCCGGATCTCCTCCGGACGGATCGTAAGCTCCGCCATCTGGAATCCCTGCTCTCTCGTCGTGATCCGGCGTGAGCCGGGCGTCGGGTCGTCGTTCTCTCGGTTTATGCTCTTACTTTTCATTGTCGTGCCGTACTTCGTGCTGAGCCTGTCGCGCTGTCAGCCGGCCAGTGCCCGCCGGGCACTGTGCAACCGGCTGAGCACGGTGCTGTCGATCAGTTCGCCACCCACCTGGATCCGCAGGCCGCCGAGCACCTCGGGGTCGACGTCCAGGTTGATCCGGATGTCTCGCCCGTAGATCCGGCGCAGCGCAGTGCTGAGCCTGGCCCGCTGGCCTTCGGTCAACACGGTGGCGGCGACCACCTCAGCGACCAGTTGACGACGGCGCGCGGCCGCCGCTTCGAGATAGTGGTCCAGGGCCTGCTCGGTGCGCATCCCCCGGGGCGATACGGCAGCCTGGACGGCGAGCCGGAGCGTCTCGGGTGACACCTTGCCGTCGAGCAGTGTGCGGACCAGGTCCGCCTTGCGCTCGGCGCCCACGGTGCGAACCGCGAAGGCATCGCGCAGCGAGACATCGGCAGCAACCATGCGGGAGAACCGGAACAGTTCGTCCTCCACCGCGTCGAGCCGGTGAGCCCGCTCGGCGCTGAACAGTTCGGCCGTGACCGCGAGGCCTTCGATCGCCTCGACCAGGTCGGACGGATCGGACCAACGACTACGGACGACGCCGGTCAGCAAGTCCAGCGCCTGGTCGGAAACCTTGCCCGCCAGCAGCCGCTGAACCAGGACCGCCTTGGCATCGGCCGGGCGAGCCGGGTCGGTCAGCCCACGACGCAGACCGGCGTTGCCGGCCAGCAGTGCGGTGACCGAGAACAGGTCGTCGCCCAGCTGGGTCGGGTCGACGCTCGCCGCGCCCAGCAGCACCTCGAGGCGCTCCTGGGCCGCGGCTAGGGCCTCCCGGCTAGCACCCAACATCAGGACGCCTGACCCGAGGATCGGCCGGCGATCGCGCTCTCGGACGCTTCGAGCTCGTCCAGGAAGCGGTCGACAACCCGGCTCTGCCGGGCCGAGTCCTGCAGCGATTCCCCGACGATCCGGGAAGCCAGATCGGTCGCCAGGGCGCCGACGTCGGTACGGAGCTGAACGATCGCCTGCTGCCGCTCCGCAGCGATCTGCTGCGACGCGGCCGCGGTGATCCGATCCGCTTCGGCCCGGGCCTGCTCGCGCATCTCCGCGATGATCTGCGCACCCTGGGCGCGCGCGTCCTCGCGGATCTTGCCAGCTTCGGCCCGAGCGCTGGCCAGCTGCGTCCGGTACTCGTCCAGCGCAGCAGCGGCTTCTTCCTGGGCCCGCTCGGCCGCTTCCATTCCGCCCTCGATCGCGGCGGTCCGCTCGGCGTACATCTTCTCGAACTGCGGGACGACGTACTTGGCCACGGCCCAGTAGACGATCGCGAAGAAGATCAAGCCGATGATCAGTTCACCGGGGTGGGGAATGATCGGCGCCTTGGTGCCCCAGCCGTGGGCCTGTGGCTCAGTCTCGGCTGCCAGAATCAGCAGTTGTCTCACATCACACCTCTCTCCGTCTCAGCTCTGATCCAGAAACGGAAGGTCAGCCTGTCTGGCCCTTGAAGAGGAACGCGAAGACGAGGCCCAGCAGAGCGAGTGCCTCGACGAGGGCGAAGCCGGTGAAGGCGATGGTCTGCAGCACGCCGCGGGCCTCGGGCTGACGGGCTACACCATTGATGTAAGCCGCGAAGATCAGTCCGATGCCGATCCCAGGTCCGATGGCTGCCAGACCGTAGGCCAGGATCGCAATGTCGCCAGTCATTTCTATGGCCCTTCTTTATCTTTTCCGGCGGCGCGGGTTGCGTCGCTGAGGGTCAGTGCTCGGGAGTGTCAGTGCTCGTCGGCGACGGCACCGGCGATGTAGACCGCGGTGAGGAGTACGAAGACGTAGGCCTGCAGGAACTCGACCAGGATTTCGAAGGCCGACATGACGAGAGTCATGCCGAACGACATAACCCCGGGGGCTTTGTTGATGACGGTGCTGTGGAGCAGCAGGTACTCCCCACCCAGGGTGAAGACCAGGAGCAGCAGGTGACCGGCGAGCATGTTGCCCATCAACCGCAGCGCGAGCGTCGCGGGCCGGATGATGACGAAGGTGGCGAACTCCAGCACGAACATCAGCGGGACGATCCACCCGGGCAGGCCGGACGGGACGAAGCTCTTCAGCCAGCCGATGAAGCCTTTGCGCCGGATTCCGACCGTGTGATAGGTGACGTAGACCACCGACATCAGGGCGATCGCGTAGCCGAGCCGGCTGAAGGTCGGGAACTGAACGAAGGGAATGACTCCGAACAGGTTGTTCACCAGGATCACGGTGAACAAGCTGAACAGCAGCGGAATGAACGGCTTGAAGTCCTTGGTGCCGATAATGTCGCGCCCGAGCGAGTTCCGGACGAAGGAGTAGACACCCTCGACAGCGAACTGGCTCCTGCTGGGCACCGGCTTGAGCCGGCCGCTGACTCGGGCCAGCGCCAAGCTCAGCACCACTGCGGTGACTCCAAAGACGACCATCGACCGGGTCAGGGCGAAGGCACCGTCTCCGACGAGCGGCTGCCAGAAGTCCGCGATACCGGGAGCCTCGAAGCTCTCCGTACCGGCGGCGATAAGGCTCACTGTCGCTCTTCCTCCCAGACTCTCTGCGTCGTTGTCAGTGGGTAGCGGCCCCGGCTCGATGAGTCGAGAACGCTTGCGTTAAAGCAGTGGTGTAGACGGGTTAGGGCGTTACGTACCGTGACCGATGACGATCTTCGGAGGGCAACGCCTACCTATGGCGGGTGCCCTCAGGAGGGTCGACTCGTCATGCATCTGTCTTGACACTATCAGCGAACTTCCTGGGTGCCGTGGGCACCCCCCCGCTCATCGCCCAGCGGTCGACTCATCCTGCTGGTAGAGCGGCTGACGGAGCTTTACCGCGGCCCGCATGTGGCCCACCGCCCATCCGACGGCGACGACGAAAACCCCAGCAGCGGCGAATTCGCCCACCAACCAGTCGGTGTCGTTCAGTAGCGAGAAACCGATCCAGAGCAGGCCAATTATCGTGCCGTACGCGCACACCACGATTCCCACCACCATCGTCGGATCGACGTTGCGACACAGCTGGTGCAGCAACGGCCCGACGGCCAGGGCGAGCAGCGCCATCCCGGCACCGACCAGAGAACTTGTCACCTGATTGAGACCAAATAGGGCGGCGGCAGCGGTCAGTGCCGCCGCCGCCAGCAGCGCTGGGACCGCCGAACCCACCAGCAGGGCGCCTACTGGATTGGTCGTGCCCTCGGCGGCCGGAGAAGGCTGATCCGTCACGGTCGCCTCATCCGGGAATTCATTTCGGTTTCATCTTGGATCTCGGTCAGGCCGAGCCCGCGTGGCCGCGTTTCGGCCGAATTCGGCACTTCCGCCATCCCGCTGGCCGGGACCCTGGGCTTGACCGGCGTGGACAGCCCGGACAGCACTGAAGACTCGGACGGCGTCGAAGAGCTTTGCGGGGCGGAATCCGCACTCTGCGGTTCGGCACTCTGCGGTTCGGCGTTCTGCGGTTCGGCACTCTGCGGCTCGGCGTTCTGCGGTTCGGCGCGCTGCGGGACGCCGGTCGCCCGCCGGCCCCGCCACGGCCCGATCGTCAGCAACAACGCGGCGACCATCGCGAGCCCGGCGAACAGCAACGCGGGCTTCGGGGGGACCAGCGCGAACATCGCCACCCCGAAGCCCACGGTCGCCGTCCAGAAGTACAGGATCAGCACCGCCCGGGCATGGCTGTGGCCGAGCCCGAGCATCCGGTGGTGCAAGTGCATCTTGTCCGGCTGCCACGGCATCTTCCCGGCCCGAGTGCGCCGGATTACGGCCAGCCCCAGATCGATCAGTGGCAGCGCCAGCACGGCCAGCGGCAGCAACAGCGGCAAGAAGGCCGGGGCGATTTTCGACTCGGCCAGCACCGAGGGCTGGACCTGACCGGTGATCGCCATCGTGCAGGTGGCCAGCAGCAGGCCGATCAGCATCGACCCGCTGTCGCCCATGAAGATCCGGGCCGGGTTGAAGTTGTGTGGCAGGAACCCGACACAGGCACCGACCAGCGCGGCGGCGATCAGTGAGGCCAGCGAGGAGTACTGGTCCTGGCTGCTTTTGGTCAGCAAGTACGAGTAGACAAAGAATGCCGAACCGGCGATCGCGACGATCCCGGCCGCGAGCCCGTCCAAGCCGTCGACGAAGTTCACCGCGTTGATCGTGACCACGATCGCGACCACGGTGAGCACGATCAGCACGCCCTGCGAGGGGATGAACGTGCCGAAGATCGGCAACGACACCAGCTGGATGCCCTGCCAGGCCATCAACCCGGAAGCCAGGGCCTGACCAGCGAGCTTGGTGACGGCGTCAAGCTGCCACAGGTCGTCGAAGACCCCGAGCAGGCACACCGCACCCGCCGAGAGCAGCACGATGTACACCGCTTGGTTCTTGAAGATCGGATCGAAGAACGGGATCTGGCTCGCGGTCAGCAGCGCGAAGCCGATCCCGAGGTACATCGCCACCCCGCCCAGCCGCGGAATCGGCACAGTGTGCACGTCGCGTTCGCGGACCGGGGTGATCGCCCCGATTCGGCGGGCCAGCCGCCGGGCGGCACCGGTGGTGAGGTAAGTGACCAGAGCCGCCACCAGAAGCACGAACACGTAGGCCTTCACCGGTGCGACTCCGGCTCAAACCAGCAGCCGACGCCGGACCGGGGGGAACTCCGGCGGGTGAAGTAGAGACGAACGCTCACCTCGCACAGTGTGTCACGGTCACAGCGACTCATCAGCCCAGCACTCATCAGCCCAGCACTCATCGGCCCAGCACTCATCAGTCCGGCTACTCATCAGCCTTGCGGGCGACCAGCGCGCGGTCCCGGCCGGCCAGGTCTTGTTGGGTGCTGACGTCCCGCCAGCCGGAACCGGAGACCAGCGCCCGCGTGCCCGGGCCCTGCTGGTCGCCGTGCTCCATCACGAACAGGCCGCCGGGACGCAACAGTCGCGCCGCTGCCGCAACCACGCCGCGGGCGGTGGCCAGACCGTCGTCCCCACCGCCGTAGAGGGCCAGCGCCGGATCGTGATCGCGCACCTCGGGCTCGGTCGGCTCGGCGTCCGGCGGAATGTACGGCGGGTTCGCGACCAGGATGTCCACCGCTCCGACCAGGTCGGCCAGCACATGGGTGTCGG
The DNA here is from genome assembly GCA_035474375.1 of Kineosporiaceae bacterium. Classification (GTDB taxonomy): domain Bacteria; phylum Actinomycetota; class Actinomycetes; order Actinomycetales; family Kineosporiaceae; genus JANNPJ01. Next base: position 8,654 of record DATINJ010000032.1, read on the forward strand.
CCCGGACGGCGTCCCCGGCGCGCAGGTCCACCCGGTCACCGAGACCGAGCCGGCGCACGTTCTCCGCCGCCCAGGCGACGGCGTCCGGGTCCAGTTCGACCGCGACCACCCGAGCCTGCGGCACCTCGTCGGCGACCGAGAGCGCGATGGCTCCAGAACCGGTGCACAGGTCCACAACCAGCGGGTCGACACCGTCGGCAACCAGCTGGCTGGCCACCTCGATGGCCAACCCGGCACTCAGCTCGGTTTCCGCGCGAGGAATGAAAACCCCTGGCCCGACGGCAAGTTCAAGATTGCGAAAGCCGGTGACGCCGGTCAGGTGCTGCAGCGGGATCCGGTCGGCCCGCTGCGCCAACAGTTCTTCCAACCGGGCCATTTCACCGGTTTCAAGGACATATCCCAACACCACCCGGCGAGCCAGGTCGCGGCGCTGGATCCCGAGTGCGTGCGCGGCCAGCAAATGCGCGTCGGCAGCCGGCGAAGGTACCCCGGCCGCAACGAGTCGGCGCTGCGCCTGCGCCAACGCATCCTTCAGCTGGGTCACGGTGTCGACTGCAATGCTTCGAGCTGGGCGTTTTCGTCGGTTTCGACACAGGATTGGATCACCGGATCGAGTTCACCCTCCAGCACATGGTCGAGGTTGTAGGCCTTGAAACCGGTGCGGTGATCAGCAATTCGGTTTTCCGGGTAGTTGTACGTGCGGATTCGCTCCGACCGGTCGACCGTGCGCACCTGGGAACGTCGCGCCTGCGACGCCTCGGCCTGAGCCGTCTCCAGAGCCAGGGCCAGCAGCCGGGCGCGGAGGATCCGCATCGCCGACTCCTTGTTCTGCAACTGAGATTTCTCGTTCTGGCAGGAAACCACCAGCCCGCTGGGCAAGTGGGTGATCCGGACCGCGGAGTCGGTGGTGTTCACGCTCTGACCACCCGGCCCGGACGAGCGGAAAACATCGATCCGCAGGTCATTTTGGTCGATCGGCACCTCGGCGGTCTCGTCCGGCTCAGGCAGCACCAGGACGCCGGCCGCCGAGGTGTGGATCCGGCCTTGCGACTCCGTCACCGGAACCCGTTGCACCCGGTGGACTCCGCCTTCGTACTTCAGCCGCGCATACACGCCGTCCCCCGGAGCGGGCGACCCCTTCGTCTTCACCGCGACCGAAATGTCCTTGTAGCCGCCGAGATCGCTCGGGGTGGCCTCCAGCACCTCGGTCCGCCAGCCGCGCCGCTCGGCATAGCGCAGATACATCCGCAACAGGTCACCGGCGAACAGCGCGGACTCCTCGCCACCCTCGCCGGCCTTGATCTCCAAGATCACGTCGCGGTCGTCGTCCGGGTCGCGGGGCACCAGCAGCCGATGGAGCCGATCCCGGGTGGCGGTCAGCTCCGCCTCCAGAGCGGGAATCTCCTCGGCAAAGCTGGGCTCCTCCGCGGCCAGCTCGCGCGCCGCCTGAAGGTCGTCCAGCGCGGCCTTCCATGCCTGATATCCCTGTTGGACGGCGCCGAGCTCGGCGTACCGGCGTCCCAACCGACGGGCCAGCGCGGCGTCCGCGTGCACTGCCGGATCGGCCAGGCGGCTCTCCAACTCGGCGTGCTCGGCCAGGAGCGGCTCGACGGCCGCCAGCGCGATCTCGTCCGGGGTGGGCTGGGTCATGGGCACCTTCAGTAGAAACAGCGCTGGCGTGAAACAACGCGGGCTAAAACAACGCGGGCCTGAACAACGGCTGCTGGCTAATTCGCTCGGCTTTCCAAACCGTCGTGATCATGCACGGTTGCCCGCCTATGGTCCGTGATCATGCACTTTGGGAGGCGCGTCAGCGCCGGCGTGCCCATCACAAAGCGG
>DATINJ010000033.1:0-20653 GCA_035474375.1 Kineosporiaceae bacterium
CTGGCGGTACCGGAGATCTACGCCGCGGTGCGCGACGCCGAACCCGTCGGCCCGGCGACCAGTTTCCGATTCCCCGAGAGCATCCGCCGACGCTATGAACGGATGAGCCGGTTTCCGGCCGGCCTCCTCGTCCTCGGTGACGCGCTGTGCAGCTTCAACCCGGCGTACGCGCAGGGGATGAGCGTGTCGGCGCTGGAGGCCCGGGTGTTGCGTGACACGCTGAACTGGGCCGGCGCGCGTCGGGAGCAGCCTGACGCCAAGCGGTTCTTCCGGGCTGCGGCCAAGGTGGTCGATCAGCCCTGGATGGTGGCCGCCGGCGGCGACCTGGCCTTTCCGGGAGTCAAGGGCGACCGGTCAGCGGCTGTCGCGCTGGTCAACGCCTACATGGGCCGGTTGCTGGCCGCGGCCGAGCGGGACGTGGCGCTGGCGCTGGCGTTCGTACGGGTCGCCGCCCTACTGGAACCGCCTCCGGCACTCATGCGCCCTGATCGACTGCTGCGCGTGTTTGTCCTTGCCCCGTTCCGACGGCGTTGGCATCGGTAGGTCACAGGCCCAGCGTGCGCTGCGGAGCGCGTTTCCGCGGGTTCGTCAGGCCGTGCGGACGACGCGCTCCAGCCACCGGGCCGAGGAGTTCACGTGCAGGAGGGCTGCCGCGCGGGCCAGTTCAGGATCGCCCGCAGCCAGCGCGTCGTAAATCGCCTGGTGCTCGGCCTGGGTATTGGCGGCCGCGTCGGCCTCCATCATGGCGCGCCAGACTCGGGCTCGCACGGTCCGGCCGGAGAGCCCGTCGAGTACCGAGGTGAGGGTTGGGTTTCCGATGGCGGCGACGATGGTGCGGTGGAACTCGATGTCGTGCCCCACCGTCTGCTCTGCGATGTCGGCGGTGGCCTGCATGCGGTCCAAGAGCACGGAGAGTCGCTCCAGCCCGGCACGGTCGATCTTGAGCGCGGCGCTGGCGGTGGCTGCCGGCTCCAGCATCAGCCGGATCTGCATGACGTCCAGCAGCGTGTCATCCCGCAGCAGATCGATGGCGGAGCCGAAGTTCTCCAGCAGGAGGTGCGGCGCCAGGCTGGTCACGTAGGTACCGTCGCCCGGGCGGGCGTCGAGCACGCGAACCAGTTGCAGGGCCTTCACCGCCTCCCGCATCGAATTGCGGGACAGGCCGAGCTGGTCGGCGAGTTTCTGCTCCGGCGGCAGCCGCGACCCCGGAGGCAGCTGGCCGGAGCGGATCAGCTCGCGGATGCGCTCGATCGCATCATCGGTAAGAGCCATCGTTCTCACACCTTTCGGCCGCCCTGGAGCGATCAGACCTCCGATGGCCGCGCTCTCCGCGAGAGGCGGAGCACAGCTTAACGCGCGCAACCATCGGAGCGCTGTTACATTTTCGTGACACCAAAAGCCTTGAATGTGGTCAGAATCACTGTAAACCTCGGAGCACTGGACGATCGAGCCCGGGAGTTCGGGCGAGCCCGACGAGCCCTCGGAGGCCTCGTGTCGATGATCACCGGCTTCGAGACCCACGACGTTCGCTTCCCGGCATCTCGACGGTTCGGATGCGATCAAAGCTCTGGCCCCGCTGGTCATTGGCCGCACGGTGGAGGACATCGCGGCCGACCTCGGTGGGTTCGCCCGCAGCCTCAGCGGCGACAGCCAGTTGCGCCGGCAACTGCTGCAGGCCGGCGCCCGGCTGCTGCCCGCCTCGATCGCCCACTACTCCTTCCCGGACGGACCGGCCTGGGCCGGACCGGCCGAGCAGCCGTAATCGCCTCCCGCTCGATAGCAATCAGTGCCATCCAATGACGGATCGACGAAGGAGAAACGTCGTGCGCAGATTGATCGTGACCGCAACCACCCTGGCCGTCGTGACAGCGCTCGCCGCCTGCGGCGGTAGCAGCGGTGGCAGTGGCAGCACCGGCCCAGGGGGCGCGAAGGCGTCGCCCCTCATCGGCTCGGACTATCCCCGGTCCGACACGGATTTCTGGAACGCCTACATCCGGTACACGCCGCAGGAGGCCAAGTCTCTCGGCATCACGAACTTGAAGACGACGAACTCCGAGAACGACGTCTCCAAGCTCGCCTCCAACGTGCAGACCCTGCTCAGCCAGGGCGCTAAGGGCATCGTGATGGCGCCGCAGGACACCGCGGCAGTCGCTCCTACACTGGCTCAGCTGCAGGCGAAGAAGGTCCCGGTGGTCACCATCGACACCCGGCCTGACACCGGCAACGTCTTCATGGTCGTGCGCGCCGACAACCGTGCCTACGGCGAGAAGGCCTGCCAGTTCCTCGGCACCAAGCTCAACGGCAAGGGCAAGGTCGTGATGCTGCAGGGCGACGTGGCCTCAATCAACGGCCGTGACCGCACCGAGGCGTTCAACGACTGCATGAAGAAGAGTTTCCCGGGAATCAAGGTGTTCGGCCAGCCGTCGAAGTGGGACGGCGCGCTGGCCGCTTCGCAGCTGCAGACGGTGATGTCGGCCAACCCCGACGTCAGGGGCGTGTACATGGAGTCCAGCTTCGCCCTCGCCGGCACCCTCCAAGTGCTGAAGCAGAAGAAGGTGCTGTTGCCGCCGAGCGATCCGAAGCATGTGTTCATCGTTTCCAATGACGGTATCCCCGAGGAGCTCAAGGACATCGCCGCGGGCAAGATCGACGCCACCGTCTCGCAGCCGGCCGACCTCTACGCCAAGTACGGCCTCTACTACCTGCAGCAGGCGATTGCCGGAAAGACCTTCCAGCCCGGCCCGACAGACCATGACAGCACCATCATCGAGGTCCGAAAGGGCCTGCTGGAGGACCAGCTCAGCGCACCGCTGGTCACCTCCGACGGCGCCACGTACGGCGAGGTGAAGAGCATCAAGAGCGACGACAAGTCGCTGTGGGGCAACAACGTCAGCTGAGGCTCAGCGCCGGCCCGCTCCTGGAAACCTGCCGGGAGCGGGCGGTGTCGCGTGGGCCACGACATCCCGGTGACCGGCACCGGCCGGATCTGCCGGACCGACAGGCGACCAGAAGGGAGCAGGCAATGAGCGAAGCGACCCGGGCCACAGCGAGCCCAGCCCCACCGCCTGCGCGGCCACTCGTCGAGGCCGCCGGCATCACCAAGCGGTACGGCACCACGGTGGCGCTGGACGACGCCGGCATCGTCGTCCAGCCCCGGCGCACCCACGCCCTGGTCGGCCGCAACGGAGCCGGGAAGTCCACGCTGGTCAGCATCCTGACTGGCCTCCAGGCCCCGGACGCCGGGACCGTCAGCTTCGAGGGAGAGCCCGCGCCGCCGCCGGCCGACCGCGACACCTGGCGGTCGCTGGTTGCCTGCGTGTACCAGAAGTCCACGATCATCCCGCAGCTCACGGTGGCCGAAAACCTTTACCTGAACCGGCATGCCGGCCGCGGCGGCGGTCTCGGCCGGCGACTGATCAGCTGGTCCGCGCTGCGCCGCCAGGCCCGGGAGCTGCTGGAGACCTGGTCGGTGAATGTCAGCGTCGACGCCCTGGCCTCCGATCTCACCGTAGAGCAGCGCCAGCTGGTCGAGATCGCGCGGGCGCTGTCGTTCGACGCGCGGTTCATCATCCTGGACGAGCCGACCGCGCAGCTGGACAGCCCCGCCATCACCCGGCTGTTCGACCGGATGCGCTCGTTGCAGGAGCGCGGCGTCACGTTCCTCTACATCAGCCATCATCTGGAGGAGATCTACCGGATCTGCGATGAGGTCACCGTCTTCCGGGACGCACGCCACGTCGTCACCGGGCCGGTCTCCGGCATGGCCCCGGCCGACGTCGTCGCCGCGATGACGGGCGACGCGGTGGCGCTGATCCAGCGCGAGGCGCGGGCGCCGCTGCCGTCGTCCAGCCCGGTCGTGCTCTCGGTCGAAGGGCTGCAGGTGCCGGCTGCGGAGGGGACCTTCGCCGCCGCGGAGCCGATCTCGTTCGAGATCCGCTCCGGAGAGGTGGTCGGCCTCGCCGGTGGCGGGGGCAGCGGCAAGCGCGAGATCGCCGAGAGCCTCGTCGGGCTGCGCAGTCCCACCGCAGGCACGGTGAGCGTGGACGGCCGGCGGCTGCGGCCCGGCAGCGTCCCGGCGGCACTCTCGGCCGGTGTCGGCCTGGTACCGCAGGACCGGCACCAGCAGGGTTTCGTGCCAGGGCTGTCGATCGCGGAGAACATCACCATGACCGTCCCGGAACGGCTGGGCCGCTTCGGCACCGTCCGGCCCGGGCGCCGCAACGACCTTGCCCGCAGGCTGATCCGGGACCTCGTGATCAAGACGCCTGGGCCGGAACTGGACGTCGCCGCCCTCTCCGGGGGCAACCAGCAGAAGGTCGTGATGGGGCGGGCACTGGCCAACGAGCCCCGGCTCCTGGTCCTGATTCAGCCGACGGCCGGGGTCGACGTCCGCTCCAAGGAGACGCTTCTGGACGTCGTCGACCGGGTCCGGGAGGGTGGGTCTGCGGTGCTGGTGGCCTCCGACGAACTGGACGACCTGCGCACCTGCGACCGGGTACTCGTCATGTTCCAGGGCCGTGTCGTCGGCGAGTTCGGTACCGGCTGGAGCGATCACGAACTGATTGCCGCGATGGAAGGGATCGAGGAATGAGCAGTACCGAGGTACGTCCCCCGACGGGCACCGCCCGGGATTCGTCGACGGCGCCGGCCGCGCGTGGCCTGCTGCTGGCCCGGCTGCGCGACCTGGCGCTGGTGCCCGCCATCATCGCCATTGCGATCGTCGGCTACCTGGTCAACCCCGTCTTCCTGAACTCCAGCAACGTCATCAACATCCTCCAGACCATGTCCGAGATCGGCCTTCTGGTGCTCGCCCAGACCCTGATCTTGGTGGCCGGGAAGATGGACCTGTCCCTGGAGTCCACCTTCGGGCTGGCTCCCGGCGTCGCGGCCTGGCTGATCGTCCCGTCCGGGGTCACGCACGGCCTCGGCGCTCTACCGGGCTGGACGGGCGTGCCGGTGACGCTGCTGGTCGGCCTCGTCATCGGGATTGTGAACGGCCTGCTGATCGTGCGGTTCCGGCTGAACGGCTTCGTCGTCACCCTCGGCATGCTGATCGTGCTGCGCGGGCTGCTCACCGGGATCTCCGGCGGGCAGACGTTCTTCGGCCTGCCCAGCTCGATGCTCTATCTCGGCACGACGCTGTGGCTTGGGGTTCCGGTCTCGGTCTATCTCTGCCTGTTCCTTTTCGCAGTAGGCATTCTCGTGCTGGGCTATACCCGACTCGGCCGGGCGCTCTATGCCATCGGCGGCAACGTCGACGCCGCCCGGGCCGCTGGGATCCGGACTGACCGGGTGATGTGGGGCGCGCTGATTGTCGCAAGCACCCTGGCGGCGTTGGGCGGTCTGATGCTGTCGGGTCGGCTGGCTTCGGTCGCCGCAGCCCAGGGAAACGGCGCCATCTTCACCGTCTTCGCCGCCGCGGTCATCGGCGGCGTCAGCCTGAACGGCGGCCGGGGAACGGTTTTCGGCGCGTTCACCGGCATCCTGCTGCTCTACATGATTCAGAATGTACTGACCCTGGCGGGTGTTCCGGCGCAGTGGATCGCGGCCCTGAACGGGGCGATCATCTTGATCGCGCTGATCGTCTCCCGGATCACCAGCGGCAAGGTGCAGGAATGAGGCGTGGTCTGGATCGACGGTGATGCGAATATTTCAGCACAGCAAGCAAATGCCGGGATGCCAACTGGCTCCAGCCAGAGCTGAGCATGCCTGCGTCATAGACCGGAACTCGTTTGCTCAGGGGTGTTTCCAGGACGGGTTGCAAGCACAGCCACATGATCCCGTAAACAAGGTTGGTGAAGGGCTGCCGATCTCGAACTGGTCGTCGGTTCCGATCGGACGCTTGGTCTCGCGGTCGGCGAGACCGGCACGAGCGGTGGTGACGTGTCTACCATCCAGTCCGAGATGGCGGCGAAGGGTCACGGCGCCGGCCATGACCGCGCACACCGCGATCGTCAGCAGGCTGGCCAGTGGGTATCGCACGCCGCGCGGGTCACGAGGATTGGGGACGTCGCCCAGGCATTCCAGGAGCCCGCGACGCTCACCGTCTGTCAGATCCCCACACCCCTCGGTGATTGGGTCGGTTCCGGCCGACTGGCGGGAGCGGTTCAGTCGCGCCTACGACATCGAGTTGCAGGAGTGGGTCGACTCGCATGGCGCTCTTGTCGACGAGGCCGCCTTGGAGGATCTTGCTGAGGGCGGCGTGGGGTTCCACTCGAGCGGCTATCGGGCCGATTCCCGGGGTGAGGACGTTGCCGATCACGATTCGGGCGAGAAGGCTGGAGCGGGCGATTCCGTCGCGGTAGTCGTAGGGGTTCACTGCGACGACGCGCTTGACTCGCTGCGGTAGGTCGGCCGCGGTGGTCAGGGCGAGCACCGCTCCTAGTACGGCAGCGACACTTCGTGATCAGTCGCCGAGGGCTGCTCGTCGGGCGTAGTGGCTGATGCGGGCTCGGGCTTGGTGTTGTCGGCGCCAGATCGACCAGTGGATGACGTGTTCGATGCTGTGGACCGGTGCGATCGCTGCGGCCAGAAGACGACGGATTTCGTTGCGGGTCAACCGGATCAGGGCCTGCTCGCCATCGGCCGAGGGTGGTTCGGTGGCGGCCATCACGGACAGGAAGGCGTGGGCCAGGATCGCCAGGGCGGTCCAGCGTTGCCAGGATGTCCAGGTCCGGACCTGGTGCTCGTCGAGGGCAGCCAGTTCTCTGCTGGCGGCGAAGGACTCTTCGATGCTCCAGCGTCGGCCGGCGACTTTGATCAGCGCGGACAGCGGGACCGGGGTCGGTGCGTAGGCACGGTAGAAGGCGTATTCGCCGGTGCTGCGGTTGCGTCGGATCAGCAGCCAGTGGTGCCCGGTGCCGCTGGGGGTGGGGTCGGCGGCGGCGTCGACGGTGTCGACCAGGGCCCAGTCGTACCAGCGTTCACCCTTGGATCCACGCCCGGCCGAGAGTTGCTGCCAGCAGCGTTGCGGCAGGCGAACGGCGAGGTCAATGGCCTTGCGGTTGCCGATCCCGGTCCTGATCTGGTGGTTCTTCGCGATCGCGAGGACGTAGCCGAGCCCGGCGCGACGCAGGTGCTTGCGGAGTTTGGAGTCACCGCCGTAGACCTCGTCACCGCTGGCCCAGGACGCCGGAACCCTGCCCGTGAGCACCTCGGTGACCAGGTGCTGGGCCAGGGCAGGCTTGGTCGCGAAGGTGACGTCGTCCGGGACGCCGGCCGCGGCCAGCCGCTCGGGATCATCGGTCCAGACCTTCGGCAGGTACAGGGCCCGCCCGATCAGGGCGTGGCCCTTGTCCGAGGCGTAGGTGAGGTAGACCGCGACCTGGGAGTTCTCGATCCGTCCCGCGGTGCCGGTGTATTGCCGCTGCACCCCGACGGTGGCGGTGCCCTTCTTCAGATCACCGGTCTCATCAATTACCAGAATCGCACCAGGCTCACCGAGCTGGGTTACGACCCAGTCCCGGACATCGTTCAGAACCGCTTCCTCGTCCCAGGACGCCGACGACAACAATCGTTGCATTCCCCGTGGGCAGGCTTCCCCGGCGTGTTCGGCCAGGCTCCAGCAGTTCGTCCTCGGCAGCCCGGCCATCATCCCAAGGATGAAGCGCCGCAACCGAAGTCGCGGTTCCACCCGGGCAATCCTGGGCGCCACGCAGCCCAGAAGGTCATCCAGTCCCGCCAACCAGCGAGAAGGATCAACGCTATGACCTGCGGCCACCGCGCGCTCGTCTTGCGTCCACACAACCAAGATCCTCGAGCGGTGGCCGCTCACTCTCTTGGACCGACACGCACCATAAATAGCGAAGCGTCACCACGCTCTAGACAGCTGCGGACGGGCGGATGTCACTCCAATGGGATGCGGGTGGTTGCAGCACGCAGAACTCGTTACCGTCCGGGTCGGCCAAGATGTGCCACCGCCAGCCGCCTTCATCGATCGCGTCGCGAGTCACTAGCGTCGCCCCGGCGTTGACAACGCGCTGCACCTCGGCGATCAGATCCGGAGTGCGCAGATCCAGGTGAACGCGGTTCTTCTCGCTTGACGTCCCGGGCACCTTCTGCAGGAGAAGCTCCGGTCCCTGACCGTTTTCGGGGACCAAGCTCAGATAGATCACGCTTGTCTCAACCCCGGCCCGGCGATAGCCCAGCACCGTGGACCAAAAATCCGCCGCCCGATCCAGGTCGGCACAGTCCAGCACCAGAACGACTTCACCTCGCGGGTAGGTTTGCACCGACCCACATTCTCACAGCGCGAACGACGAAGACTGGCAGCGACAACACCAAGCCCGAGCCTGCATCAGCCGCTACGCCCGCCGAGCAGCCCTCGGCGACTGATCACGAAGTGTCGCTGCCGTACTAGGGATTCCCCGACCAGCGTCACGTCGTGCAGGTCGAGTTCGGTGAGGAGCCGTTCGACGCCGGTGCGCATCTGCGGCTCCCGGTAGGAGGCTCCGGGCACGATCTCGGAGTAATCCATTCCTGGTAGGTCGAGGGCGTACACGGTGTAGTGGTCGGAGACCAAGGGGATGAGGAAAGATGCAGGAGTTGCGCCGGTCGAGACCGGTAACGTCTAGTTTGGTGAATTGCCCGTTCTCAGATCGCTGTTCCCTGATCATTCGTCGACCACTGAATGTCTCATGATTGTCCTGGCTATCTCCCGTGACCTCCAAGAACGCACAGGGATCAACATCAAGAAGATCGCCTAGATCCTGCGCGAAACTCGCTCAGCCACCATCGAGATCAACCGCCAGCCACTCACCATCGACTCCGGACTCACCCCGGCCGCCTCGACCTTGATCCACCGACTCCAATGATCACTAAACAGCGAGATGAGTCAGGTCGGATCGTCAACTAAACTAGGTCTCCGACCACTTCAGGGCGGTTCAGAGTGGTTGATCCCTGAAGCCCGTGGTCGAGCCCATGGGGCACCATGCGCCCTCGCCGGACGTTAGATCAAGACGACCGTCACGAAGGAGTTGCCCAGTGCGAAGTGTCCGCACATCGACAGGTTACTTGGTTGCGTTTAGTTTAATTATTGGGATAATGGCAATTGGCCCGCTCATTACGTCTGTCGTAGCGGGCTATGACCTCAACTGGCCTCTTCTAGGAAATGTAGGAGATTCATATGGCTCCATTGGTGCTGTCCTAACCAGTGCTGCCCTCATCGGCGTCGTGGTAACCGTGAATTTGCAATCCAGGCAGAATACAGTAATAGCTGAACAAGCCGTTCGTCAGATGCAGTTAGAGATGATGCGCGAACTCTGGCGCGATCCCGAACTTTTGCAGGCTCTTGAGATTGTCCCTGAAAATCGCAGGGAACTAGCGTCCAGATACGTATACATCAACATGTACATAATGTATCTACGTATGGGTCTCATAACCGGCCACGTTAGCGCGGCGGAGATAGAGGATCTGGCAGCACACATGTTTAGCACGTCTGCGGGATCATTTTATTGGAAGCACGCAAGTGATCACTTGAGGCGTCACTTCGAGAAGCGGTTCGTGCAAGCTCTAACCCGCGGCTACGAACGCTCAACACGACGAGCTGAGGGAGTGTTTTTGGAAGACGACCCGCAAAGCCCTGCAGCTGAGTCGCCAGCGGACAGGCAGGACCCCAAGGATGCGGAGACTGATGGTAGGAACGACGTCGCCTAGGCACAGCCAAATTGAACATATGGCTCCACCTCATCATTTGTCCTGCCAGCGTGCGCTACTGCGCAATGCGGCCCACGCTCTGCGGGGCGGGTCCTGCATTGCAAGCACAGGAGCAGCGTGCGGGATCTCGAACTCGCCGGCGGCGACGCCTTTCAGGAAGGTCTCCCACTCGTGGTTAGTAAAGAACAGCTCCGGCCCGCTTGGATCTTTCGAGTCCCGGACCCGCACTCCGTTACGCAAGAAGAGCACCTCGACGCAGCCTGTTGGACCGCTAAAGGAGCTCTTTCGAAAGTTGTCGCCCATGTTGTCCTCCCGTGGTATTCGAGATCAGCCCCGCCTAAAGCCACTGACAGGACTCACTACAGTCAGGCCTAGAGGGTCGCCTCGGACAAGAGATCTGGTGTGCCACCGGGAGATGGCACAGGTGGCACACAATGTGCCATCTGCCTTTACCGTGGGAGATTAGGACGTGACTGACCTTGAAATTTCGGGTAGACTGCGTTATTGGCGAAGACGCCGAGAAATGACTCAGTCCCAGTTGTCAGAGAAAGTGTTTGTCGACAGAAGTCAACTGTCGCGCATTGAATCCGGTAAGCGACCCTTGTCTTTGGAGCGTGCGAGACGACTCGATCTGGTTCTTGACACTAGAGGTGACCTCGAACGTCTTGTTGCCTCATCGGCCGAAACTGTGCCGGAAAGTATTGCCTCGGGAAGCCTTAACGATCTCGATGACTTAGGCGGCCCACGCCGTTCGTCGGCTGAAGTCACGTCATTTGTCTACCCGGTTGAGGAGGGAAGCCACATATTGGTACAGATTCGAAGGCGGCTCATGCTGCAGGGTGCGTTAGCAGCAGCAGCGCTCCCTGTCCTGCGGTTGGACGAACTTAATCATCTCATTGCCGCCCTTACGAACGCTCGGGTCAATGCAGATTTAGGGAACGTTGATCAACTGCGTCGGACGCTTTCGGAATGTGCGCGAAAAGATGGCTTGCTTGGGCCCCATGAAGCGCTGCCGTCAACCCTAGGGTTGATAGGTGCCATAGACGAGTTGGCAAAGGAAGCAACACCACGCGCCCGCAAAGGGTTCCTTTTGCTGGGCTCTGAAACCGCCGAGTTTCTCGGCTGGCTTTATCGAGATTCCGGTGTCTATTACGCCTCAGAGTATTGGCGTGACCGAGCAATGGAGTGGGCCCAGGAAGCCGGAAATCCGGCATTGGAAGGCTACATCCTGTTAAAGAAGAGCCAAACGGCGTGGGATCTGCGCCAAGCAAGTCGAATGTTAAATCTGGCAGACGCTGCGGAGGAGAAGGGAGCGCTCCTTCCACCCCGACTGCGGGCAGAAATCTTGCAACAACAAGCAAGGGGTCAGGCGATGCTTAGTCGCAAGGGAGATTTATTTCGACAAAAGCTTGACGAGGCGCTAAATTTGATTAGATCCACTAGCGACGACAATCAAGGCTCCCCTTTTGGCGCCCATTACAACGCAACGGTGCTCGCCCTGCAGTCAGCCATTTGTTTTATGGAGGCCGGAATCCCAGGTACTGCAATCGAAATCTATGGCCGCATGCTAAGCAAAGAAACCTTGTCAGTGCGCGACCAAGGTTACTTTACTGCCCTGCTCAGCGCTGCATTCGCAGCAGACGGAGATCCGGACGCTGCCGCGAGCGCAGCGGCGATGGCACTGGAAATCGGTATCCACACGCAATCTCGCCGTACCATCAGCGAAGTCAAGAACACGTCGATTCGCCTTAGGCCATGGATGAAACGTAGCTCTGTTCAAGAGCTTGTAATGGCTCTTGAGGAACAAGTGACCAAACCCTAAGGGAGGGGTTTCAGATGGAAGAGATGGTCGTAACATTCGACAGCCTTGACGGTGTTCTTCTTGAGGGTACGCTCGTCACTCCAACGATAAAAGGCGATTTGGCCAACGCTCTACTGTTAGTTCACGGCGGAGGCGTGACGCGCGAAGAAGGTGGATTCTTTACTCGCATGGCACGTGGATTGAGCCTGCGAGGTATTGCTAGCCTTCGCTTTGATTTTCGTGCGCATGGACAAAGCGGCGGCAGAGCAGATCAGTTAACTCTCGCTGGTATCGTAAATGATATTCGAGCAGCGCACGACTTTCTAAGTGAAAATGTTGGCTCGGAAAGTGTGAATCTCTTAGGGGCCAGCTTCGGAGGTGGATTGAGTTTGTACTATGCCGGCGTTTATGGAGACAGGGTCGCTCGGCTGATCCTCATCAATCCTCTACTGAACTATAAGCGGCGGTTGATTGATGAGAAGAATTACTGGAATGAGGATCGCATCAGTCCAGAAGCCTCGGCGAGGCTGGACGAAGAAGGTGTCCTTCCCCATTCGCCGACCTTCATGCTAAACCGTCCGCTCATAAACGAAATGTTTTACTTAAACCCTATTGATCACCTGTCGAGCGTGAAAACACCAACGCTTGTGTTTCACGGGACCAAGGATACCTTTATTCCATTCGCTTCCTCAGAGTATGCCGTTAAACAGCTAAAGGCGAAGTCGGTGCTGGTCCCTATTGAGGGTGGGCAGCATGGCGTGGCGGTGCATGACGACCCACAGTACAAGGATCCCAAAACCCAGTACTGGCAGGCCTCTGTGATTACCGCTATCGGAGACTGGTTGGTAGACGATAGGGATCTCGCTGGGTTGAAGCTATAACGAGGCCGGATGAGGGCTCTTCCAGCAGGGCGAGGGCGAGTGTACTTCCCTGCCGTGGCATGCATCGAGCCATCGGGAGGAGGGATTGTGCGATTAGCGGTGTTGCCGGCCTGGCGTGCGTTCGCGACCTCGGCACCCATCCCCGGTAGTTGAAGCTTACCAACGAACATCGGCGGGAACGGCGTTAAACGCGGTAATCCCAAGATCGCTATCAAAGGTGGATCTTGTAATTCGGACAGATCGCAAAGGCCTGGACGGATTTAAGGATGAGAACCAAGTCTAATTGTCGATAGCTGCAGGAGTTCCCACCGGTTGGAGGTAATCACCAAGACGCTGTGCCAGTGTCGCGTCGTTGTGCGGGTGACCTAGGGCGTGTCGCCGCTCCGGGCGATGCTCCGGCTTCGTTAGCTTGATCGATACCATCCTCGGGAACGCCGAGGGAGGGCTAACGTACCGGTGATCACGACCAGGCTATCCACATATCGGTCCTGCTAGCAGCTTTCCCATGCAGTACGGAACCCCGCCGGGACTCGAACGACCGCTCGATGGGGCTGCGGGGAGTGGTGTCGCGGTAACCCGTGGGCGTCGCGTGTGCGAGTGCTTTGGGCTCAATGCTGTCCAGACGGCCCGGGCTTTTGACGCCGAACTGATCTTGATGCTAGCCGTTTGGCCTGTCATGCATAGAGAGCAAGCGCTGGAGAATGATCTTGTGGCGTGCGCTAAGTGGGCACAGACGGTTTGGCAGCAGCCGTCATTGGGCGAACACAGCAACACCCGCGCAGATCGCTGACCAGTGAAATATGACTGAACGGCACACAAAGGGAGCCGCCAGCATGACGGTGAGGCGTTTACACCGCGGGTGTCGTCGGTTCCAGTCCGGCCGGGGCCCACCAGCACTGTTGCAGTTCAGAGACATATCCCAGGGTCGGAATGTCCAAATTATGTCTCCGAACGTCCTCTGGCGTGCAACATTCGTCCGTCGTTGACAACCGCTTCAGCGGCTGCGGTATCGACTTCGGCGAACAGTGTCGTGTAGATGTCGCGGTGATCTGGATCCCGGGAATGGCCGAGGAGTTCGCGACAGAGTGGCCAGGATGAGCCAGTCGTTGGGAGTGAACCGAGGCCGCCTCACGCCTCAAGACCGCGATTTGATGGCGCAGGACTGCGATCTCGACACCCTTGTGATCCGGTGCCGGACCGAGTCCCAGGACACTGATGACCCGCCCGACGGATCAAGAAGCCAAGCGTCCGTCCCAGCATGTCCTCCAGTGTCTCTCGGATCACCGCAGGTCAGCGCCCGAACCCTCAAAGTTGCACCCTTCAGGCGCAGAACTCACTCACCACTACCCGGTCGATCGTTCCGGTCCGCAGCTGCTCAGAATTACCTTCCCGGACCGTTGCGGAGGGTGTTTCTCCCCGTCTCAGTTCAGCAGAGAAGTGAGCCGCATTCCGTAGTTGTTGCTGAGCAGGGAGCCCTTGGAGAAGGTGAGCGAGGTGTGGGCGACGCCGTCCGAGACCAGCCCAGCGCCGGAAGACAGGACCATGCCGGCGTCGATGACCGCTCCGATGTCCTCCTTGGGGATGCCGATCAGTAACCGGTCGGCGTACAGGTCATCGTCCGCGTCAGTCGTCGGCGTCCCCTGGGTCAGCCCCAGCACCGCCCCCACCTGGTCACCGGTCTCGGCGGCACCGGCCAGGCCCGACCCCTGACGCAAGACCTTGGACGGGCAGGCGCCGGGCGTGCCCAGGGCGATGAGCGTGATCGCGCCGGCGTCCTTCCGGGTACCGAGGTCCTTGCCGGGAATCCCCACCGCGACATCGGTCGACTCCTGGCAGAGCAGGGCCAACCCGACCGTGACCGCGGCGCCGAACCTGTCACCGGTCTCGGCCACCCCGGGCACCCCGGCAGTGTCCTGAGTCATCGCCTCGCCGATGCTGAACGCTCCCATCACCGACTTCTGCCTGAGCGTCTGGATCATCCCGCTGTTCTGGTGTGAACCGGAATCCTCGCCGGGGACGCCGATTACCGCCGTGAGGTGACGGGAGCCGAGCGCGGCACCGAAGTGATCGCCGGTCTCCGCGGTGCCTGGTACTCCGACGCTGTCCTGCGTCCACCGCTGTGACGTGATCGGCTCGCCGTCGGCATTCACCCGGAGGAACCAGACGGCGCCGGCATCGCGCGCCGACCCGACGTTCTCGTCCGGGGCACTGACCAGCACCCCGCCTCGACCGACCGACGCCAGCACTGATCCGAAGCCGTCGCCGTCCTCGGAGGATCCGGGGACCCCGGCGGAGTCCTGGCTTCGCACCTCGCGCAGCGTGGCAGTCACCCGCCCGGCGGAATTGGGCTCGAGGCTGTAGCGGAACACCTCACCGGCTAGTTTGTGGCCGTTCACCGTGGCTCGCGGGGCACCCGCGTAGATGTCCCACACGCTCCGCTCGAGGACCTCGTCCTCGCGGGACACCACCGCCACCGAGCTGCCGAAGAAGTCGAGGTCGGACGAGTTGTGCATCAACGTGATCGACGTGCTGGTATCAAGCCCGCCGGGGCGACCGAAGACCAGATGCACCTGCCCCTCGGCGGGAGCCCCGATGACCAGGTCGGCGCACCCGTCCCGGTCGAGGTCGGCCACGGCGATCGCGGCACCGAACCCATCTCCCTCGCCGGTACCGGCACCGAGGTCACTGGCCCGCAGCAGCACCGACGGCGAGTCGCTGAGGCGAATGTCCACCGCACCCGAGCCGTCCGCGTACCCCGGCATCCCGACCGCCACATCTGCCATCCCGTCGCCGTCGATATCCCCGCGGTTGCTCGGGTTCTCCAGGTCGCACGCGGCCGCCGAGGCGTGGCCGCTGAGCCCGGCGACCGTACCGCCGAGCATCAGAACTACGCAGAGTCCACGCACCGCTACTCGGCCGAGCTTTCCTGTCCGCATCCGCTCAGAATGGCACTCCGGGAGCAGTGCTGAAGACACAGCTGCGGGGCCGGGCTCTCCACCGGCTGGTCGTAGTCGGACCCGTCGTGCCTGCCGGGGGAGGCGCGGAGTGCGCGCGACAACCCTTGGGTTACGTCTGTCGATCAGTTGCGGGGCGCGGCTTCCGGCGGCGTTTCGCCTCATACATCGCCGCGTCGGCGCCGGCGACCAACGCGGCTGGGTCGGCGGTCGGATCGGCGGACCAGGCGACGCCGACGCTGGCTGCCGGTCGGATGGGCGTGCCGTCGACGTTTGCCGGCCGACGCACCGCCCGAGCCAAGCGTCGGCCTAGGGTTTCGGCCAGCTCGGCGGTCGGCACATCACAGGCGATCACGAGGAACTCGTCGCCGCCCAGCCGGCCGACGCTGGCGTCACGGCTGTTGTTCCGTAGCCGTTCCCCGACGGTGACGAGCAGGCGGTCGCCGGCGGCGTGGCCGTACACGTCGTTGATGTGCTTGAAGTGGTCGAGGTCGAAGAAGATCACAGCCACCCCCGTGGTGCATTTGGCGATGGCGTTGGTCAGTGCGTCCAGGATTGCGGCGCGGTTGAGGCACTTGGTCAGGCCGTCGTGCTCGGCGCGGTGAATGATGTCGGCCCGTTGCTGCGCAGTGTCGGTGATGTCGGTGACGCATAGCAGAGCCCCGGTCATGCCGTAGCCGGAGTGGTCGGCCAGAGCGCTGATGATCAACGCGAAGCGGCGTTCTCCACGTACCGGATGAGTCAACGACAGCTCGATCTCGGTGTCGTCGCCCGCCAGTGCCGACGTGATCGCTTCGTCCAGTACGGGCTGCTCGGCGGGCAGTACCTGGCCCAGTCGATCGCTGAGATCGTCGCCGTGGGCCTGGCCGGTGATGTCGTCGAGCTTGGTATTGCTGAAAACGATCCGC
Organism: Kineosporiaceae bacterium; assembly: GCA_035474375.1. Taxonomy (GTDB): domain Bacteria; phylum Actinomycetota; class Actinomycetes; order Actinomycetales; family Kineosporiaceae; genus JANNPJ01. Next base: position 16,199 of record DATINJ010000033.1, read on the forward strand.
CGGTCGCGGTCGATCTGGGCGAGCCCGAACGGAAGCGCCTCGGCGAGGTGGCGGAACAGGCTGCTGCTGACCGACGTCCGGTCGTCGGGCGGCCGGTCGATAAGCGTCAGCTCGGTGATCACCGAGCCGCTATCCGCGTCGTCGACGGTACTGGTGGCTTCGATCCAGAGCCACCGGTGAGCGGCGTTGCGGTGACGCACTTGAATGGTGCGGGGGACCGCGGGGTCGGCGAGCATGCGTACCCAGGACGAGAACGCCTGTCCGTGATCGTCTGGATGAAGGAACTCGGTGGACAGGTGCCCGAGCATGTCCTCGCGGGTGAAACCCAACACGCCCAGCACAAGATCGTCGACCTCGACGATGGTGCCGGTGACGGTCTTGCGCATGCGACCGGGCGCCACGTTCACGCTAGCTTCTTCGGCTACCCGCGCGCCGATCTGAAGGAATGCTCAGCTGCGATCTCGACGCGGTCGAGAAGCTTCCTCGACGAGGTGGCGGGATGACCATCCCCGAATGGGAAGTCCGGCCCCTGACCCTGGAACGACCCGACCCTGAGCGAAGGGAACGACTGCGCAACAACTCAACAACACGTTGCAGAGGGGATGACCTCGTCAATCAGCTGTTCACGGTTGTTCGGTAGGTTGTTGTGCGTTCAGGCGTAGGGCTTCTTGGAGTTGGTCCTCGAGGATGACGATGCGGCAGGCCGCCTCTAGTGCGGTGCCCTCGTCAAGCAGCACCCGTACTCGGGCGGCGAGCCGTAGCTGGTAGCGGGTGTAGCGGCGGTGGCCGCCTTCGGAGCGTTGGGGGATCAAGAGTTTCGCCTCATCCAGGCTCCGCAAGAAGGCGGGGGTGGCACCGATCATCTCTGCCGCCCGGCCCATAGTGTAGGCGGGGTAATGATCGTCATCGAGGTTGTCGATACTGCTCATCGCGCTCCGGGTGCTCGAAGGGTGAAGGAACGAAATTCAGGGCACTGAAAGATGGTGCTGGACACGGGTTAAGGGGCCCCGGTGTGGTAGCACCGGGGCCCCTGGGCCAGGATTGGACATCGTCTACCAGCTGTGAAGCCGGTACGTCATACCTGCGTAACTGCCGCGCAAAGGGCGGCGCAGGGATCGCGTAATTGTGACCGGAGACCACCTCGCTATCTGATGGGACTGCGGTAACCGCACAGCAGGTGAGCGCCCTGCCTTGGCGGCGATCAGACGTTCCTTTCCTTTCGTGCTGCGAGACCTGCGACAACCGCACTGACAAACTCCTGGCCGGGGGCCCCTCCGTTCCTGGGGTTCCGACCCGTGTTCGTTAGGTCTTGCTCTCGGCCGGGGGCCCCTCCGTTCCTGGGGTTCCGACCTACGTTCGCTACGCCGTGCCTTCACGTGCGCGTGCAGTTCGTCCTGCCACGCCATCTGACTCTTGTTCAACGACGGAAAATTTAGTCCAGCTGATCAACGATGTCTAGTCTGGCGACCATAGATTTCTTGGTCCAGGGATGAGAATCATTCGGATGACCTCACGACTGGCATGCCGGAAGCAGCGTGTCGCCGGATCCAGTCGGTGGTGATCGTCAACTCGGGCGCCCCCCGCTACACCATGCTCCGGACTGTCCCGCCCCAGCGGGACGGCTCCAAAATGCAGATCATGGCTGGCGGTGTCAATCTCGGCCCATGGTGAACATCGGATACACCCTGATGGGTGAGCAGGCTGGCCCGTCCCAGTTGATCCGGGACGCGGCCGTAGCCGAGCAGGCGGGATTCGGTCTCGCGGTGATCAGCGACCACATCAGTCCGTGGCTGGATGAACAGGGACACAGCCCGAATACCTGGGCGGTGCTGGGCGGGGTGGCGCAGGCCACCGACCAGATCGAACTGATGACCTACGTGACCTGTCCCACCGGTCGCTACCACCCGGTGGTCGTCGCTCATCAGGCGGCCACGATCGGGCTGCTGACCAACGGCCGGTTCACCCTGGGCCTCGGCTCCGGGGAGAACCTGAACGAGCACGTGATTGGCCGGGGCTGGCCGGCGGCCAACGAACGCCACGAACGCCTGGAAGAGGCGTTGGACATCATCAGCGCCCTCTTCGAGGGTGGCTACGTCAACTATGTGGGCCACCACTACCGGGTGGACTCGGCCAAGCTCTGGGACCTGCCAGCGACCCGGGTTCCGCTCGCGGTCGCGGTCAGCGGTCCGCAGTCGATCGCGGCTTTCGCGCCCAAGGCCGAGGTGATGATCGCGGTCGAACCAGACCCGGAGCTCGGTCCGGCCTGGGACAAGGCCAGCGGCGCCGGTACGCCGGCGCGTAAGGTCGGCCAGCTCCCGATCTCCTGGGACAGCGACGTCGAAGCCGCGAAAGCCCGCGCGCACGAGCAGTTCCGTTGGTTCGCGGGCGGCTGGAAGGTGAACGCCGAGCTGCCATCGACGGCCGGGTTCGATGCCGCCAGCCAATTCGTCACCTCTGGTGACGTCGCCGCCCAGATCCCCTGCGGCACCGACATCGAGGCGATTGTGAAGGCGTTGACCCCTTTCAAGGACGCCGGTTTCACCGATGTCGCGCTGGTTCAGATCGGTGGCGACCAGCAACAGACCTTCCTCGAGGCGGCCCAGAAAGAATTGCTGCCGGCCCTGCGCGAGGCCCTCAGCTGAGGCTAGCGCCTGGATTGCGGCCAACGAGTTCTGCCTGGTCCGCCAGAATCGCTAATCACCCTCATTCGATCCGCCATCACGTCTGTGAGGAGTTCCGGTGTCTGTGACGTCCTTTCAGGATCTTCCCCTGGCCGACCGCGATCGCGAATGGGACGGCTCTGCCGCCGAAAAGCGAGTGCGCGCCTGGGCTGATGCCCAGGACGAGCCGAACCAGAAGTACCGGGACGCCCACATCTGGTACGACAGCGACAAGAAGGAAAACTTCACCGCGTATAAACTGCTCATCGCCGACGTGATCGACGGGCAATTGGTCGCAGTCCCACGGGGCGTGTTCGCCGCCGCCGCCGTCATGCAGGGCTCACGCGGTGGAGCGAACCTGCCCGAGAAGGACATCGACCGGATCAAGAGCCACCTGGCCAAGTACTACGCGAAACTGGACGAGACCGCTCCCTGGGACGACTGACCTCACCAGTTCCCAGCTTGCCGGGGCCGACCTCAGCGAAGCGGTCACGGACACCACGCTCGAGACTCAGGCGCCCTGACACCAAGGTGGTGCGGGGCGGTTAGTCGGGTGTCTCGGACGACTAGGCGTCATTGGTGGGTGTGTACTCAATGTGGTCGTGGGTGGCGGCCCACCTGGCCAGTAGGTTGAGAGAAGTTCGCGAACGTTAGCCTGGCTCGGAGGTCGGGTTGCACCGGCACCGTGCAGCAGGTCGAGCAGGTGGATGCGTTCGGCCTCGTCGAGTTGGAGTGCCTGGGCGATGGCCTCGATGATGCTTTCGGAGGCGCCGGTGGCATCGCCGCGTTCCAGCCGGGTGTAGTACTCGCTGGAGATGCCCACGAGCAGAGCGACTTCCTCGCGGCGTAACCCGGTGACCCTGCGGCGGTCTCCGCCGTAATTAGGCAGCCCGGCCTGCCCGGGGTGATCTTCGCGCGTCGGGTGCCGAGGAATTCTCGGATCTCGGCACGGGGATCACCGCGAATGTCGCGATTGCTGCCTGGGTCGCTTCTGCTTGCCATTCACCACTCTATGAGCGCTTCTCTCGCTGGCTGGGGGTCCCTGTCAGTGACCCCCTCAGCAGTGACTCCCTCCCTCGGTTCGCGACCGGTTCTCTAAGGAGTGCACCGCCCACGGCGCGATGAAAATGCGCCGGATCACAGTACTTGAAAGGAAATTCTCATGAGCAAGGTCATTCTCGTCACCGGTGCCGGACGCGGTCTCGGCATGGACATCGCCCGCGAAGCACTTGCCGCCGGCCACCAGCTCGTGGCCACCCGGCGGCGCCCCGAGGAGGTCGAGAAGACCCTCGGCGGGCCGCAGGACAACTTGCTGGCCACCAAACTCGACATCACCAGCCCTGAGGACGCCGAGGCCGCCTAGGTCAAGGCCTGTGAACTAGGCGGCAACCTGGCCCACGCCGACGCCTGACCAAACCCCTAGACCAGGCCGAAGCCAATGCGTCTTCGATCCCAAGGAGGTAGCACGATGCCGCTCAAAGGTGATTACGAGCCGAACCCTATGCAGGCAGTTGCCGACCAGGTGGAGCTGTACGAAAGCTCCGGTGGCACAAGAGGAACGACGCTGGGAAGCCTGATCGGTCCGGATGACCCGGTGCGGCGGGATCTGCCCGTCGTCCTCCTGACCACCCTTGGCGCGAAAAGCGGCAGGATCCGCAAGTCCCCGCTGATGCGGGTCGAGCACGATGGTTCCTACGCCGTGGTCGCCTCCATGGGAGGCGCCCCGACCCACCCGGTCTGGTACCACAACTTGGTGGCAGACCCACGGGTGGAGTTGCAGGATGGCCCGGTGCGC
>DATINJ010000034.1:0-69573 GCA_035474375.1 Kineosporiaceae bacterium
TTGGCGCCGGAATCCCGACCCGGCGGAGCTGGCGACCTTGGATCCGGAACCCCGGCCCGGCGAAGCTGGCGACCTTGCCGCCAGAACCCTGCTGAAGATCGGCAGTCGTGCCCAGAAACGCGCCCAGATCCGGCCCAGAACCGGGCAGAGCTGGCGATCTTGGCGCCGGAACCCCGACCGGTGGAGCTGGCGACCCTGGCGCCGGGACCCTGCTGAAGATCGGCAGTCGTGCCCGGAAACGCACCCAGATCCGGCCCAGAACCGGGCAGAGCTGGCGATCTTGGCGCCGGAACGCCGACCCCGCGGAGCTGGCGACCTTGCCGCCAGGACCCTGCTGAAGATCGGCAACTGTGCCCGGAAACGCGCCCAAATCGGGCCCAGAACCAGGCGAAGCTGGCGATCTTGGATCCGGAGCCCTGATCCGGCGGAGCTGGTGATCTTGGCGCCGGAATCCCGACCCGGCGGAGCTGGCGACCTTGGATCCGGAACCCGACCCGGCGAAGCTGGCGACCCTGGCGCCAGGACCCTGCTGAAGATCGGCAGCTGTGCCCGGAAACGCGCCCAAATCGGACCCAGAACCGGGCAGAGCTGGCGATCTTGGCGCCGGAACCCCAACCCGGCGGAACTGGCGATCTTGGAGCCAGAAACTGGGACCAGGGGCAGAGCTGGCGATCTTGGGGCGGAAACCAGCCGGAAGCGGGCCGACCGGCGGAACGTCTAGGCGGTGGCGGTGATCGTGGCCGCACCCAGGACCCGGGTGCCGGTGTAGAGGGTCAGGGTCTGGCCGGTGGCGACCCCCCGGACCGGGGCGTCCAACTCGACCTCCACCGACGCCGGCGAGACCATCACGACCCGGGCCGGCACCTCGGCGCCGTGCGCACGCACCTGCACCCCGACGACGTCGCCGACCCCAGGTACCGGAGCGCACCACCCGACCCGGCCACCGGTGATCCGGCTGACCTCGAGGTCGGCCAGGGCACCGACCACGACGGTGTTCGAGACCGGCTCGATCGAGAGCACGTAGCGCGGCTTTCCGTCCGCGGCCGGCCGGCCGATCGCCAAGCCGCGACGCTGGCCGACGGTGAAGCCATAGGCGCCCGAGTGCGACCCCAGCACCTCGCCGTCCGTGTCGACCACCGGCCCGGGGCGCTCGCCGAGCCGCTTCGCCAACCAGCCCTGGGTATCACCGTCGGCGATGAAGCAGATGTCGTGGCTGTCCGGCTTGGCTGCCACCCGCAGACCGCGCTCGGCGGCTTCCACCCTGACCAGGTCCTTCGGGGTGTCGCCGAGCGGGAAGATCGCCCGGGACAGCTGCTCCGGGTTGAGCACGGACAGCACGTAGGACTGATCCTTCGAGATATCCGCCGCCCGGTGCAGTTCCGGCCCGTCCGGACCGGGCAATACCTGGGCATAGTGGCCGGTGCAGACCGCATCGAAGCCCAGGGCCACCGCCTTGTCCAGCAACGCCGAGAACTTGATCTTCTCGTTGCAGCGCACGCACGGGTTCGGGGTCCGCCCAGCCTCGTACTCGGCGACGAAATCGTCGATCACGTCTCGCTCGAAGCGTTCGGCCAGATCCCAGACGTAGAAGGGGATTTCGAGCACATCGGCGGCCCGACGGGCGTCCCCGGCGTCCTCCACCGTGCAGCAGCCCCGGGCACCGGCGCGCAGCGTGGTCGGGTTCCGCGAGAGCGCCAGGTGGACGCCGACCACGTCGTGACCAGCCTGCACCACTCGAGCCGCGGCCACGGCCGAATCGACCCCGCCACTCATCGCCGCCAGCACCTTCACGGCGCGACCTCCTTGATCATTTTTGACTGGGATTCGGCCAGGCCGGCGCCGCGAGCCCGGCCGACGGCCGGACCGATCGCCGCGGCCAGGGCGGCGATGTCGGCGTCGGTAGAGGTGTGCCCGAGCGAGAACCGCAGCGCGCCTCGAGCCACCGGCTCCGGCACCCCCATGGCCAGCAGCACGTGGCTGGGTTGCGGCACCCCGGCCTGGCACGCGGAACCGGTCGAGCACTCGACGCCGCGCGCGTCCAGCAAGTAGAGCAGCGAGTCGCCCTCGCATCCGGGAAAGGTGAAGTGCGCGTTACCCGGCAGCCGTTCCATCGAACCCGAGCCAGTCGGCGACCCGGTCGGAGCACCGCGCAGCACGGCGTCCGGGACTTCCCGGAGGACGGCGCTGATCAGGTCGTCGCGCAGCGCGGCCAGTCGCCGCGACTGCTCCGGGCGCTCGGCCACGGCATGCTCGGCGGCGACCGCGAAGGCCCGGATCGTTGCGGAATCCAGCGTCCCGGAGCGGATGCCTCGTTCCTGCCCGCCACCGTGGATCAGCGGCACCAGATCGAGTCCGCGCCGGGCCAGCAGCGCTCCGGAACCCACCGGCCCACCGAGCTTGTGCCCGCTGATGGTCAGCGCGTCCACCTGGACCGCGGTGAAGTCGACCGGCAACTGCCCTGCCGCCTGCACCGCGTCGCTGTGCACCGGGATCTGGTAGCAATGCGCCAGCTCGACCACCTCGGCGATCGGCTGCACCGTGCCGACCTCGTTGTTCGCCCACATCACCGTGATCAGGGCGATCGAGGCGGAATCGGCGGCCAGCACCTGCTCCAGGAAGACCAGGTCGATCCGGCCGGCGGCGTCCACCGGCAGCCAGACCACCTCGGCGCCCTCGTGCTCGACCAGCCATTCGACCGGATCGAGGACGGCGTGATGCTCGATCGCCCCGGCGATGATCCGCCGACGGTTCGGGTCGGCTGCCCGCCGGGCCCAGTACAGCCCTTTGACGGCGAGGTTGTCCGCCTCGGTGCCGCCCACAGTGAAGATCACTTCACTCGGGCCGGCACCGAAGGCGGCAGCGAGCTGCTCGCGGGCCTCCTCGACCACCCGGCGAGCCCGGCGCCCGGAGGTGTGCAGCGAGGAGGCGTTACCGACCTGCGACAACTCCGCGACCATGGCCGCCACGGCGTGCGGCAGCATGGGCGTGGTCGCCGCGTGGTCGAGGTAGGCCGTCACCCCTCGAGTGTATGCACGCTCAACCGTTGCCTTACTCAGCCCTTGCGCTTGAGGACTTCCTCGGTCGCCTGCGGCAGCACCTTGAACAGGTCGCCCACCACACCGAAGTCCACCAGTTCGAAGATCGGCGCCTCGGCGTCCTTGTTGATCGCGACGATCGTCTTCGAGGTCTGCATACCGGCCCGGTGCTGGATCGCGCCGGAGATCCCGTTGGCGACGTAGAGCTGCGGGGACACCTGCTTGCCGGTCTGGCCGACCTGGTTGCTGTGCGGGTACCAGCCGGCGTCCACCGCCGCGCGGGACGCCCCGACGGCAGCCCCGACGGCGTCCGCGAACGCCTCGACCGGGCCGAAGTCACCGTTCGTCCCACGCCCGCCGGAGACCACGATCGCGGCCTCGGACAGGTCCGGACGACCGCTCTTCTCCTTCGGCCGACGCTCGACGATCTTCGCCGTCTTGGCCAGATCCGAGATCGTGACCGCGACGGTGATTACCTCGGGAGTCGAAGGTGCATCCGAAACAGCCTGGGGAGCAGCCGAATTTGGCTTGACCGTGATGACCGGGACGCCGGTGGTAACCCGGGAGCGAACGGAGAACCCGGCGGCGAACGCCGACTGGGTGGTCACCGGGCCGGCGTCGGAAGCCTCGACGTCAACCGCGTCGGTGATCAACCCGGAGCCGATCTTGATGGCCAGCCGAGCGGCGATCTCCTTGCCCTCGGCGGAGCTCGGGATCAGCACCGCGGCCAGATCCCCGGCCTGCGACACGACCTGAGCCAGGGCCTCGGCCTTCGGGGCGACCAGGTAGTCCTCCACCCCCTCGCCTTCGATCTGGTAAGCCACCTTCGCGCCGTACTCGGCCAGCGAGCCGGCCGCGTTCTCGAAACCCTGGCCGATGAAGACGGCGGCGGGCTCCCCGAGCCGCTGCGCGAGCGCCAGCAGTTCCAGGGTGGTCTTGCGCACGGCACCGTCGATGTGATCGACGAGCACGAGAACCTGCGACATTGTCAGTCCTTCCCTTGCGGGCAGTCAGTTCGTTTAGGCGGGCGGGATCAGACGAGCTTGGCGGCGGCCAGGTACTCAACCAGCTTCGTCCCGCCCTCACCCTCATCGGTGATGATCTGACCGGCCTGCCGCGGCGGGCGGGCGGTGATCTCTTCGACGGTGGACCAGGCGGCGGACAGGCCCACCTCATCGGCGGAAAGCCCGAGGTCGGCCAGGGACCAGGTCTGCAGCGGCTTCTTCTTCGCGGCCATGATCCCCTTGAAGGAGGGGTAGCGCGGCTCGTTGATCTGATCGGTCACGCTGATCAGGGCCGGCAGCGACGCCTCGATGATCTCGGTGCTGGTGTCGCCGTCCCGGCGAATCCGGGCCACGCCGTTCTCTACCGTCAGTTCGCTGGCGAAGGTGACCTGGGGCAGGCCCAGCCGCTCGGCGAGCATCGCCGGGACCACGCTCATCGTGCCGTCAGTGGAGGCCATCCCGGTCAGGACGATGTCGTACTCCAGCTTGCCGATCGCCGCGGCGAGCACTTTGGACGTCGCGAGCGAGTCCGAGCCGTGAATCGCGTCGTCCACGACGTGCACCGCCTCGTGCGCGCCCATCTGCAGGGACTTGCGCACGGCGTCGGTCGCCTGGTCGGGGCCGACGGTCAGTACCGTGACCTTGCCGTCCGAGGCCTCGGCCAGCGTGAGCGCCGCTTCCACGGCGTACTCGTCGAGCTCGGAAAGCAGGCCGTCGACGCCGTTGCGGTCGGTGGTGTTGTCCGCCGAGCTGAACCGGCGGTCAGCCTGTGCGTCGGGCACGTACTTGACGCAGACCACGATATTCATGAGCGCCTCTCGACTCGATTCGGTTGTTCTGATGTCTCTGCTCAGCGTCTCACCCTCGGGTCGAGTTCCCTCGACGACAGGGGAGTCCTGGCTCACGTTACCGGCAGGTATTCTTGGTTGAGCAATACCATCTGTGACCTCCCTCACCGGGCGTTACCTACCCAAGCTCGACCGGTCCGGAGGTTTCGGCCGCCACCAACGTCGCTGCGACTGGAAGGATCGGCCCGTGCCGCTTCCCGTGACCGCCCCCACCAGCAGGCAAACCGTGGAGCTCGAGCAGCTCGTCGGTGAGCGCACGGTGCCGACGCTGTGGCACGAAAACTACTGGTTTCGCCGGCATGAGGCCGCCTACCTGGCGCTGGCTCCGCTGATCGCGGCCGGTCAGCCGGGAGTCGTGCTGGAGGCCGGCAGCGGCGAGGGATACGGCGTCCGGCTTCTGCACCTGGCCGGGGCGGAGCGAGTGGTCGCCCTCGACTACGACGCGGAGTCGCTCGCGCATGCCGAGCACACCTACCCGGACGACGTCAGCGGCCGGGCGGTGCGAACCAACCTGGCCGCCCTGCCGCTGGCCGACGGCAGCACCTCGGCAATCTCCTGCCTGCAGGTGATCGAGCACCTCTGGACGCCGGCGGAGTTCCTCGCCGAATCGGTCCGGGTGCTGCGGCCGGGCGGCTTGTTGGTGGTCAGCACGCCGAACCGGGTGACCTTCTCCCCCGGGCTCGGCCGCCTGGAGAACCCGCCCAACCCGTTCCACTTCCGTGAGTTCGACGCCGAGGAGCTCCGCGACCTGATTGCCCAGCAACTCACGGTGACCGACCTGCTCGGGGTCCGGCACGGGCCGCGACTGCTGGCCTGGCAGGCCGAGTACGGCCAGGATCCGATCACCGCCCAGCTCGCGACGTCCCCAGATCAATGGCCCGCCGCGGTCGGTGACCTGGTCCGGTCCGTGACCGCGGCCGACTTCACGATCGGCCCATTGATCAGGGACGACGAGAGTGTGGACGACGTCCTCGATCTTGTGGTTTTAGCGCACCGGGCGGTCTCATGAGCGAGCCTCTCGGCACCTTCAGCCTGGTTCTGCATACCCATTTGCCCTGGTTGCCACATCACGGCCGGTGGCCGGTCGGCGAGGAATGGCTGTATCAAGCCTGGGCCGGCAGCTACCTGCCGCTGGTCCGGATGCTGGACCGGCTGGCCGCGGAGGGGCACCGGGACGTGCTCACCCTGGGCTTGACCCCGATCCTGGCCGATCAACTTGATGATCCGTACTGCCTGGCCGGACTCACCGCCTGGCTGGCCGACTGGCGACTGCGGGCCGAGCACCTGGCCGCCCGGGGTGACAAGTCCGCGCAGGCGATCGCCACTATCGAGTTCCAGGCTGCCTCCACCGCCCTGGCCGAGGTGGCGGCGGGCTGGCGGCACGGCGGTTCGCCGCGCTGGCGGGAACTGGCCGACGCCGGGGTGATCGAACTGCTCGGTGGTCCGGCCACGCACCCGGTACTGCCGCTGCTCGACCCACGGGTCGCACAGATCGCGCTGGCCACCGGCCTGGACGACGCCCGGACCCGGCTCGGTCGGGAACCGGCCGGGATTTGGGCCCCCGAATGCGGCTGGAGCCCTGGCCTGGAGCAGACCTACGCGGCGACCGGCGTCAGTCACCTGGTGATGGACGAGGCAACACTGGCCGCGGCGGGCCGGTCCACCGCGGCCGGATACCGGCTCGGCGACACCGACGTCGTCGCCTTCGGCCGGGATCTCGTCGTCACCAACCGGATCTGGTCCTCCCGAGACGGCTATCCGGGGGGCCGGGACTACCGCGATTTCCACGCCGTCGACCCGGAGTCCGGTTTCCGGCTCTGGCGGGTCACCGGCCCGGACCCGGACAAGCAGCCCTGGTCGGCGCCGGATGCGGCGGCCGCGATCGAACGAGACGCGCAGGATTTCGTCGGCGCCGTCCGAGGCCGACTGCAGGAGATCGCCGCCCGCGACGGCCGGCCCGGCCTAGTGGTCGCGGCCTACGACACCGAACTGTTCGGGCACTGGTGGCATGAAGGCCCGGCGTTCTTGGACCGGGTGCTCCGGCTGCTGCCGACCGCCGGGATCCGGGTGGCCACCTTGGCCACGGCCCGGGAATCCGGGCTGGTCGATCCGGACCACAGCCCCGGCGATTTCCTACCCCCCGCCGGAACCTGGGGCGCTGGAAAGGATTTCCGGCTCTGGGCCGGTGAGGCGGTGAGCCCGCTGGTCGCCGACGGGGCCGCCGTACAGAAGCGACTTCTCGCCGTGCTGGACGCCGAACTGTCCTCCGGCGCTCAGCTCGGACGGCGCCCGGACCTGGACCAACTGGTTCGCGAGACGCTGCTGCACCTGTCCGGCGACTGGGCGTTCGCGATCAGCCGCGGGCAGGCTGCGGATTACGCCTGGCGGCGGGCCTTGGGCCATCGAGACGCCGTGCACTGGGTCGCCGATGCGCACGGTCGGGGTTCGGGTCAAGCCTTGGTCGCCGCCCGAGAGGTGACCGGCCCCGGTACCCCGTTCGCCCGGCTCGACGCCCGCTCGCTGTCCCTTCGACCCGGTAAGGGATGATCAAAGCCGTGACGCAGACCGGGGCAGGCGGCGTTCTGCACCTCGTGTGGGAATTCCCGCCGGTGATCTACGGCGGGCTGGGCCGGCACGCCGAGGAACTCACCCGCGCTCAGCACCGAGAGGGCTGGTCCGTCACGGTGGTCACGGCCGCGGAAGACGTCACCGACCCGACCCGGCGGGTACCGATCGGCCGCCGCCTGCGACGCGATGTGCTGGTGCTGCGGGCCCGCCGCCCGCTGCCCCGGACCCCGTGGACCGATCTGCACGGCGCCGCCCACGAACTGGACGACGCGATGGCCCTCGCCGCGCTGACCCACCTCGAGGAACTGGCCGCGCTCGGTGCCCCGCTGCCCACGGTGGTGCACGCGCACGACTGGATCGGCTCCCGGGCAGCCCGCACGGTGGCGGCCACGATCGGCGCCCGGCTGGTACTCACCGTGCACGCCACCGAGTACGGACGGCGGCACGGCGACGTCCACCCCGAGGTGGATCACGGCGTCCCGGCCGCCGTGCACGCCCTGGAGCGGGAGTCCGTCGCCGCCGCGGCCGCGGTGATCGTCTGCTCGGCGGCGATGCGGACCGTGGTCTGCGAGATCCGCGGCGCCGACCCGCAACGAGTCCGGGTGGTGCCGAACGCCGTGGACGCCACCGCGTGGCGAACCGGGCCGGCCGCCATCCGGGCCGCCCGCCGGCACTGGCTGCCCGAGGAGAGCGGTCTGCTGATCGCCGCGGCCGGGCGGATCGAGTGGGAGAAAGGCTTCTCGACCGTGCTCCGGGCGCTGCCGGACCTGCACCGAGCGCACCCGCAGCTCCGGTTCGTGCTGGCCGGTCGAGGTTCCTACACCCCGCAACTGGTCGAACTGGCGGCCGACCTCGGTGTCACCGATCTGCTGGCGCTGCCGGGCTGGCTGGCCCGCCGGGACCTGGCCGCGCTGTACGCGGCGGCCGACATGGTCGTGGTGCCGAGCCGGTACGAGCCCTCCGGCCTGGTCGCCCGGGAGGCGCAGGCGGCCGGTGCGACAGTGGTCGCCACCCGGGTCGGCGGGCTGGTCGAAACCGTGCAGGACGGCGTCACCGGGGTCCTGATGGACGTCGGCGACGTGCACGGGCTTCGGGACACGATCACGCTGCTGGCCGCCCATCCGAGTCGGGGCCGGCGAATGGCGCAGGCCGGCACGGCCGCCGTCCGCTCGGTGACCTGGGCGGACGTCGCGGCCGGCACGACCGCCGTCTACACCGAGGCGAATCCAGAGCCGGACGCCGTTGTCGACCTGGCGGAAATGGTAAGTATTGCCCCGTGACCTCCCTCGATCGCCGGCTCCACGCCGTCCGTGAACTGATGATCGCCGACGTCCGAGAAGGCGCCGGGGTGCACAGCTATGACGGTGTGATTCAGGACCTGTCCGAAGCGGCGGTGCGCAGCGGGCTGGCCGCGCTCGGCGGCCCCGTTCGGCCGGTGCGCCCGCACCACCGGCGGAACGGAGATCCGGCCGGGTCGGTGGCCGAGGGTGACCAACGGCAGGACGACGCCCATCTGGGCGCCTTCGAGGACGGCTTGCGCTGGTACTTCGGCGATTACCAGGCCCACCGCCGAGACCCCTTGCTGCACCTGGCCGGCCTCGATCTGGCCTGCTACGACCGGGAATACGCGCCGGAAGCGGCGCGGGTGGCGGCCCGCGCCGAGCACGTCGCCAACTGGCCGGCCGCCATCGACGTCGCCGTCACCACCCTGGACGCTGTCCCCGCCCCGGTGGCCCAGGCGCTGCTGCCCGCCGTCAACGGGCTGGCCGCTGCCCTGGACGGGCCGGTACCACCGGCCGCACCCGACGTGATCGACGCGGCCAGGACGGCGCACGCCCGACTGGTGGCGCACCTCGAAGCGGTGGCCGTCAGCGGAGACCCGGACTGCGCGGTCGGTGCCGACGTCCTGGCCCGCTCCTTGGGCGCCTTCGAAGCCACCGAGATCGACCTGGATCGGCTGGCCGATCGGGCCGACGACGAGCGCAACCGACTGCTGACCCTGCTCGCGCAAGCCGCCGCCCAGTTGCACCCGGAGTTGCCGACCACCGAGGTGGTGGCCGGTTTGCTGGCCGACCATCCGAGCATCGAGGGGGTCATCGAGGAGGCCCGCGCGGTCACCGCGGAGGTGCTGGCCTTCACCCGGGAACATCACCTGGTGCCCTGGACGGACGGCGAGTGCCTGGTCGGGCCGGCGCCCGAGTCCCGCCGCTGGGCGATGGCGATGATGTCCTGGGCCGGGCCGGAAGAGCCGGATGCCCCGAGCTGGTACCACGTCACGCCGCCGGATCCGGACTGGCCGGCCGACGAGGTCTCGGAGTGGCTGGCCGTCTTCAGCCGCACCTCGCTGCCGGCGATCACCGTGCACGAGGTGGCACCCGGGCACTACGCGCACTCCCGCTCGCTGCGCCGGCTCAGCTCACCGGTGCGCCGCCAGCTGATCGGCGGCACCTTCACCGAGGGCTGGGCGCACTACGCCGAGGAAATGGTGATCGAGCAGGGTTTTCGCGCCGAGGACCCGCGCTACGTGATCGGCATGTGCTTGGAGGCACTGGTCCGGGTCACCCGGCTGGTCTGCTCGATCGGGTTGCATACCGGCGCCCTGACCGTGGACGACGCGACGGAGCGGTTCCGTCACGATGCCTTCCTCGGCGGCAGCGCGGCCCGCTCCGAGGCCCAGCGCGGCACCTTCGACATCGGCTACGGCCGCTACACCCAGGGCAAGTTCGCGATTCTGGACCTGCGCGAGCAAGCCCGGGAGCAGTGGGGTACCGGATTCTCCCTGCCCCGCCTGCACACCGCCCTGCTCGAACTCGGTGCCCCACCGATCGGCCTGATCGGCACCGCCCTCACCGCCGGGTGATCAGGAACTGACCTGCCGGGCGGCCTCGGCGTTCTTCCGGGCCATGTCGGCCAGGGCCTGACGCTCTGGGGCGCCCTCCGCGTACCGGGCGGCCCGGTCCCGGATCGCCCGGCCCGGCACGCCAACGATGATCGACAGTTCTGGGTAGATCCCGCGGGCCACCGCGTGGGCTGCCAGCACGCTGCCCTCGCCGATCACCGTGCCGCGCAGCACGCTGGACTTCACCCCGAGCCAGCAACCGGGCCCGATCCGGACCGGCGTCTTGGCGATGCCCTGGTCTTTGATCGGCACCGTGATGTCGCCCATCGAGTGGTCGAAGTCGCAGACGTAGACCCAGTCCGAGATCAGCGCCGCGGCACCGATCTCCACGTCGAGATAGCAGTTCACGGTGCTGTCGCTGCCGATCACCACCTTGTCGCCGACCCGTAGGGTGCCTTCGTGCGCTCGCAGCCGGGTCAGGTCACCGAGGTGCACCCAACGCCCGATGAAGAGCCGGCCGTAGCCGGGCCGAGCATGCAACGTCACCTTCCGGCCGAGAAACACCATGCCTTCCAGGACGACGTCCGGGCGGCGCAGCCGCAGCATCAGTAACCGCCAGTAACGGATCAGATGCCAGGGCGTGTAGGCCCGATGCCGGACCATCCACCGCAAACTCGCCAGCGTGAGGTAACGGGCTTGCCGGGGATCGCGCCCCGCACGCCACCGGTGTCTCCAGGCCTGCCACATCGGGCCAGACTAAACCCCCCGGTAGATCCGGTATCGGGCCTCATCCGGGCAGCCGCATCCCGAGGCTGACCCCCATCCCTGGCGTCGGTCGTGCTGCCGGGTCGGCGGGCGACTCCGCGGCGAGCGTTCTGACGTCCGCGCTCAGGCCGGAGACCACCGGCAGCGTGAGCTGGCGCTCGGGAAAGTCCAGAAAGGTGAGCTTGGTCGCCCGGCACCGGATCAGGCGGGCCGGCAGCCCGGCCACCGGCGCCGGGAGCACCTCATTCAGGTGCCGGGAGACGTAGAACATCCGGCTGTCCCCGATCCAGCCCGTGGATCCGTAGCACCGGCAGGTGAGATCGGCGAGGGACGCCTCCTGCCGGCGTTGCTCGGTCTGCTCCCGGCGGCGAGTCAGCATGCTTCCGGCCGAGGTCATCGACCGGCGCCAGAGCTGTTTGCGCCCGGCGCCGACCCGGCGGGCGGCGGCCTGCCAGGCAGCCCGCGCGGGCGGCGACAGCGAGACATCGGTGGCGGCTCGCGCGGACAGCCGCTGGGCGACGTCCGTCAATCCCGCGCTTTCCAGCAGATCGACCACCAGCCCGGCCGGATCCTCGTCCGGCAGAGCGACCCCCTGGGCGCTGCGGATCAGCTCGATCGACGCCCAGTCATCGCCGTCCACCGCTCGATCCGCAGCCGAGATCACCACGATCCGCAGGTCCCGGCAGCCACCGGCCCGAGCCGCGGTGGCGGCCGGTGCGGCCTGAGCCAGGTCGCCGGCAGCCACCGCGGCCAGCGCCACCACCCAGGCCACCCCGGCCGAGGTCTGCATCTGCCGGGCGGCGGTCAGGACGTCGGGCAGCAGTCCAGGCTCTCCGGCCAGCACTCGGGCACAGTAGGTGAGCAATGCCAGCCAAGGGCTACTCGCCTGCGCCTCGGCTTGCCGGCCCTGACCAGGCAGGTTCAGTGGAGCGCTGCGCGGCGTCCGGGCATCCCGCAGCTCGGCCAGCAAGGAGAGCGCGGCGCGATGATCCCCGGCCAGGACGGCGAGCTCGGCCCGGCGTACCAGGTCCACCCGCTCCACCGCCGGGTGTGCCGCGAGCGCCTCGGCATACAGCCCGGCCGCCGCCAGCGCATCACTCCACTGACGCAGCACCAGGTCTGGGATCCGGCCGTCCACCGAGTCGACCGGCTGACTGGCGTCGGGTTCCGGGTCGGCCGAGGACAACAGCTTGTCGAAGGACGCGAGCGTGGCTGGTGTCTCGATCTTCTGCTGGGACTCGGAGCTGGCAGGCGGTTCGTTCCGCGAGCCACCAGCATCGAAGGCGGGTCGCTGGTTCATCCTCGGAAGTTCGGCAGCCGCAACCCGCTCCTGAACCGAGAATCAGTACCGCCACCCGGTTGGGGGGCAACCGTGCATGATCACCACCAGTTTGGGGCGGGTGCCCGGCGAAGTGTGTCCGTGGAATGACCCAGGCGGTGGGTCATCCGACGGACACACTTCGGGCGCGAAGGCGTCCGGAACTCAGGGGCGCACCGGCTTGGTTCCGGTGATTCCGACGTTGTAGAACACCGACTGCGGCAGCGCTCGGGCCAGCACCCGGTCCACCGCCGACAGCCGCTGCCAGGACTTGTAGGCGAACATCGCCCAGCCCCAGCCGAGCGCCTTCGGGTTCACCGCCGCCTCGAAGGTACGTACCGGCCAGCCGAGCATCGCGGCCAGCAGTTCCTCGGTCTGGGTGTGGATCTCGACCGCGCCGGCCCGCTCGGCCATCGCGGCCAACTCCTCCGGGACGAAGGTATGCAGGTCGACGATCGCCTCCAGGGCCGCGGCGCGTGACGACGCGTCCAGCTCCTCCTGGCTTTTGGCCCACTTCTCCTGAAACTGCGGCAACTGGGTGACGGCGGTGGTCAGCTTCCAGGTCACCCGACCGAGCCGGCGCGCGTACCAATCACCGATCCGGGTCGGCTCGCCCGCGATCACGAACCGGCCGCCAGGACGCAGCACCCGCAGCACCTCCCGCAAGGCAGACTCGACGTCCGGGATGTGATGGATCACCGCATGCCCGATGACCAGGTCGAAGGTGCCATCCTCGTACGGCAGGTTCTCGGCCGCGGCGACCGCGCCCTCGACCTCGAAACCCAGCCCGCGGGCATTGCGCTGGGCACTTTCGACCATCCCGGCCGAGACATCACTGACGTGCACCTCGTCGAGCACCCCGGCCTGCTTCAAGTTCAGCGAGAAGAAGCCGGTACCGGCGCCGATCTCCAGCGATCGACGGTACGGCCACTGTTCAGTGCGCAGCACCTCGGAGCCGACCAGCGAGCTGAACCGATCTCGGGAGTAGGTGATGCAGCGGTCATCGAAGGAGATCGACCACTTCTCGTCATAGGTGCCGGCTTCCCAGTCGTGATAGAGCACCTGGGCGAGCGCATTGTCGTTCCAGGCCCGCTGCACGTCCGCTTCGGACGCCGGACCGGGCGCCACCGACTCGGGGACAGCCACCGGCGCGACCGCAGCGACCGGCGCAAAAACCGGCTCGGGCGTGACCACCGACTCCGGCGCGACCTTCGGCTCCGGTTCGGAGACCGCCCGCCGCTGGGCCGGAGCCCGGGGAGTGGTCGGCTTCGCGTCGGCACTCTTCGCCGTTGCCCGCTTCGCCGGCGCCTTCTTCACGGCTGGCTTCTTCGCGGCCGGTTTCGGCTGCTCGCTCTCGCTCATCAACGCCCCTCGAACTGAGCCTTGCCCGGCCCTTCGGCCACGAACGACGACATTCCGATCTCTCGATCGCGGGTGGCGAACAGACCGGCGAACAGCATCCGCTCGATCTCCAGGCCGGTGGTCAGGTCGGTCTCCACCCCGCGATCAATGGCCTCCTTGGCCGCGCGCAAAGCGTAGGCCGGGCCACCGACATAACGCTCGACCCGGCGGCGAGCCGCGGCGAACACCTCGTCGGCCGGGACCACCTCGTCGACCAGGCCGATCGAGAGCGCCTCGGCGCTGCCGACGAACCGGCCGGTGTAGATCAAATCCTTGGCGCGGGCCGGGCCGATCAGCCGGGCCAGCCGCTGGGTGCCACCGGCCCCGGGAATGACGCCGAGCAGGATCTCCGGCTGGCCGAGCTTGGCGTTGTCGCCGGCGACCCGGAAGTCACAGCACAGCGCCAGCTCGCAGCCGCCACCGAGGGCGTATCCGGTGATCGCGGCGACCGTCGGCTTGGGGATCTGGGCGACGGCGGTCAGCGCCGACTGCAGGGCGGCCGAGCGATCCACCATGTCGGTGTACGACATCGCCTGCATCTGCTTGATGTCGGCGCCCGCGGCGAACACCTTCTCGCCGCCGTAGACGATCACGGCGGCGACGTCACGGCGTTCCGCGGCCTGCTCGGCCGCGGCCCGGATGCCTTCCTGCAGCTCGATGTCCAGGACGTTCATCGGTGGCCGGGCGAGCCGGATGGTTCCGATCCCGGCCTCCACCTCGAGGCTGACGGACTCGCTCACGCTGTTCTCCGATTCGCTCGCGTGGCCACCCGGGAAGCCCCCGAGTACCTGCTCATTCGTTGCCTTCCAGCAACTGGGTGACGGTCTCGTGCCAGGTCCGGACGGAACCGAGCACAGCCTCCAGGGTGGCGGTCAGCAGCGGGCGCAGGTCCATCCCATCGCCCACGACCAGGTCGACGGCCACGGCCAGCCGATCGGCGTGCACGGTGACCTTGACCAGGTTCAGCGCCCCGGTGACGGCATTCGCGGCACGCAGCCGCGTCAGCTCGTCGCCGGCCAGGGAATCATCCAGCAGCCACTGGCCGAAGACCCGCATCATCGGCGGCGCGGTGTCCAGGCAGCGCACGAAGAGCATCTGCTCCTGCATCCGGATCGCGACATCGCCGTCCTCATCGATGCTCGGTTGCATCGACTCGTCGATCAGCGCGTCGAGCACGCGGCCACGCAGCGGGTGCTCGTCCGGCGGCGGTGGGAACGACGGGAGAGCAGTCGGATCGGTCATCCCCCAAACCTATCGTTCCGATTCTTGGCCTCGCCCGTCGACCGTGGGTGGGGTTGCTGAACCAGCGGAGATCCGATGCGGCAGACTGCCTGGATGGTCGCGCCGTCGCATCCCCACCCGCTCGGCGTTCACCTTCGTGAAGGTGGCATCGAGGTGGCGGTGCTGGCCGCGCATGCCGATCGGGTCGAGTTCTGCCTTCTCGATCCCCGGCCGGACGGCGGCTGGGCCGAACGCCGGGTCGACTTGCCGCACCAGACACATGGCGTCTGGCATGGTTTCCTCGCCGGGATCGGTGCCGGTCAGCGCTACGGCCTGCGGGTGCACGGGGAGTGGAACCCGCGGCGCGGTCTGCGGCACAACCCGGCCAAACTGCTGCTGGATCCGTACGCTCGGGCCGTCGTCCCACCATCGGGATTGCGCCCGGAACTGTTCGGCCATCCGGTGGACGAGAACCTGCAAGGCAATCCCCGAGTGCCGGATTCGCGGGACTCGATGCCGTACGCGGCCCATGGCATCGTTGTCCCGGACCGACCCCAGCTCTTCGACCGGCGTGACGGTGGCTCGACCCGGCCCCGGACGCCGTGGGCGGACACCGTGATCTACGAGGCACACCTGCGCGGGCTCACTCGCCGGCTGCCGGACCTGCCCGAACACCTGCGCGGAACCTATGCCGGCCTCGGTCACCCGGTGACCATCGAGTATCTGACCGGCCTCGGGATCACCGCCGTCGAGCTGCTGCCGGTACATGCCTCGGTTCCGGAGACACACCTGGCTCGGCGCGGGCTGTCGAACTACTGGGGGTACAGCACCCTGGGCTTCTTCGCCCCGCACCTGCCCTATGCGGCCGCCGACGACGCGGCCGACGCCGTCACCGAGTTCCATGCCATGGTCCAGGCACTGCATGCGGCCGGCTTGGAAGTACTGCTGGACGTGGTCTACAACCACACCGCCGAGAGCGGGACGTCCGGACCGATGCTGTCGTTCCGCGGGCTGGACGCCGCCACCTACTACCGGCTGGACAACGACGGGCGCGACATCGACTTCACCGGCTGCGGTAACAGCCTGGACGCCACCCATTTCCGGGTGGTGCAGCTGGTTCTGGACTCGCTCCGGTACTGGGTCGAGGCGATGGACGTCGATGGCTTCCGCTTTGATCTTGCCCCCACCCTGGCCCGGGGCCGCAACGAGTTCCACCCCGATCACCCGATGCTGGTCGCGATGCGCGCCGATCCGGTGCTGGCCGGTGTCAAACTGATCGCCGAGCCATGGGACGTCGGCCCGGACGGCTGGCGAACCGGCCAGTTCCCGGCGCCCTTCAGCGAGTGGAACGACCGGTTCCGGGACGACGTGCGGGACTTCTGGCTCTCCGGTGCGGCTCGCGCGGCCGCCGGTGAGACTTCCGGCGGGCTGCGCGACCTGGGCACCCGGATCGCCGGCTCGGTGGACACCTTCGCCGTCGACCGCGGCCCGCTGGCCTCGATCAATTTCGTCACCGCGCACGACGGTTTCACGCTCGCCGACCTGACCGCCTACAACTCCAAGCACAACCTGGACAACGGCGAGGACAACCGGGACGGCACGGACAACAACCGGAGCTGGAATCACGGGCCGGAGGGCCCGACGAACGACGCGGGGATCCTGGCCGGACGACGGCGGACGATCCGCAACCTGCTCGGCACCCTGCTGTTCTCTGCCGGGGTGCCGATGCTGGTGGCCGGTGACGAATTCGGCCGCAGCCAGCGTGGAAACAACAACCCGTACAGCCAGGACAACGAAATCTCTTGGCTGGATTGGCAATTGCAGCCCTGGCAGGAAGATCTGCTGGCCACCACCCGCTACCTGATCTCGCTGCGCCGGCGTTTTCCCGCACTCGGTTCGGACCGGTTCTTCGCCGGACGCCCGCCGGAAGGGCTGATCGGCGGGATCAAGGACCTCACCTGGTTCGCGCCGGACGGTACCGAGATGACGCCGCGGCACTGGGAGGACGGCGGATTGCGGATGCTCCAGGTGCTGTTCGCCGATCCGGCGCTCGGCACTGCCGCGCCGCCGGACCCGGACGGGAGCGGCTCGCTGCTGATGGTGATCGCCGGTGCTGCCTACCGGGCGGACATCGTGCTGCCGATCGCACCGTCGATCACCGGGTACGAGTTGCTCTGGAACAGCTCCGAATCCCGGCCGCCCGCGAAACGGCAGCGCCTGCTCGCCCCCCGCAGCCGGGTCTCACTCCCGCCAGATTCGCTGCACTTGTACCGCGCCCTCTGAGGCTCGCCAATGGTCCCCCGTGATCATGCCACTCCCCCTCGGCACGCCCCATGGAACGCCGTAGGACTCGGCCGAACCTCCGACGATGGCCCAATCGGCGCCTGATCCGGACTTCCGCCGAGTCCTGCGGCGGCCTCCCCGGCGCCGGCCCTATTCGGCACCGGTTCGGATGGTGAATTCGGCCGGCTTAACCCCGACAAAAGGTGCAGATCAGCGTGAACACCACGTACTCAGTTCCGGGCTAGCCTTTGACCATGGCCCTACCCGTGATCCTGCCCGGTGGGGCAGTTCTTCGCGCCCAGGAAATCGGTGACGCACCGGCTCTGCTCGACGCGTACCTGCGTAACCGAGAGCATCTGCAGCGCTACGACCCGCTCCGGCCGGAGGCCTTCTGGACGCTGGACGGCCAGCAGCGGCGCCTGGAGTCTCTCCTGCAACAGCAGCAGGCGGGCGCCGTGCTGGGCACCGCGATAGTGCGGGACGGCGAGATCCTCGGGACCGCGATGCTGAACACCATCGTCCGGGGCGCGGCGTGCACCGCGAGCCTGGGTTACTGGGTGGCCGCCGACGCGTTGCGGCAGGGCCTGGCCAGCGCCACCGTCGCCGCCCTCTGCAAGCTCGCCGACCAGGAACTCGATCTGCACCGGCTTTCCGCCAGCACCATGCCGTCGAACGTGGCATCGCAGGGGGTACTGGCGAAGAACGGCTTCGAGAAGTTCGGGTTCGCCCCGCGCTACCTGCACATCAACGGGGCCTGGTCGGACGCCATCCTCTTCCAACGCATCCTCAACGATCGGCCGGCCGCCCTGCCGCGCTGCTGACCGGCGTCCGATTCCGCTCAGCAACAGCTGCGATCGACATCGACGCATCGGGACCGCATGCTGGGAGCCGAGGTGGCCCACAGGCCTCGGAGGAGGCCCGATGACCAGCATCGCTCGAACCGCCGTCGCCGAGGACCCGGAGCCGGTGAATAAGCCGCCGCTTCTGGGCCGCGGGATGTTCTTCCTCTTCCTGGCGCTGATCAGCTGTTTCACCGCCTGGGGCGTGGCTCAGGACCTGACCACCCCGATGGTGGCGGGCTTCAAGCGGATCTTCGACATGAGCACCTTCCAGGCGTCGCTGGTGCAGCTGGCCTACTTCGGCGCGTACTTCCTGCTGGCGCTGCCGGCCGCCTTCATCAACCAGCGCTTCGGTTACAAGGCCGGCGTCCTGACCGGTCTCGGTCTGGCGGCGATCGGCGCGTTCGCCTTCTACCCGGCGAGCAAGATCATGACCTACGAGGCGTTCCTGGTGGCCTTGTTCGCGATGGCGGCCGGCTGCTCGATCCTGGAGACGTCCGCGAACCCGTACGTGATGTCGCTCGGACCGGAGGAGACGGCCACCCGCCGGCTGAACCTCGCCCAGTCGTTCAATCCCCTGGGCACCATCATCGGCGTGGTCCTCGCCTCCACCTTGATCCTGCCCAAGCTCTCAGATCCGGTGGACATTGCCTCCTTGACCCCGAGCGAGCTGCACACGATCCGGGCCGGTGAGCTGGGCGCGGTGATGGGCCCGTACCTCGGTCTGGCCTGCGTGCTGATCCTGATCGCCACCGTGATCGCCATCCAGAAGGCGCCACCGATCATCGAGGAGTTCCCCGATGCCGGCCCGTTGGAGGGTGGCACCGGCGAGCTGTTCCGGGTGCTCTGGCGCAACCGGCGCTATCGCTTCGGCGTCGTCGCCCAGTTCTCCAACGTCGCGGCACAGGTGTGCACCTGGACCTTCATGATCCTTTACGTGCAGCAGGCGCTCGGTGGCAGCCTGGAACGCGGGGGCTTCTACCTGACCATCAGCTTGGTGGTCTTCCTCGTGTCGCGGTTCGTGATGACCTGGGTGATCGGCCGGATCCGGGCGACGAAGGTGCTCGCCGCTCTCGCCTTCCTCGCGGTACTGCTCTGCGGATTCGCGATGTCCAGCCCGAATCGCGCCGGAGTCATCGCCGTGGTCGCGCTGTCTTTCTGCCTGTCCCTGATGTTCCCGACGATCTACGGCGTCGCCCTCAAGGGTCTCGGCCCGGCGACCAAGTTCGGCGCCGCCGGCCTGGTGATGGCGATCGTGGGTGGCGCGATCATGCCGCTGGTGCAGGGCGTCCTCGTGGACGCAACCAGCCCGGCGATCTCCTTCATCGTCCCCGCCGTCTGCTTCGCCGTCGTCGGGCTCTACGCCCTCTACGACTTGCGGGCCGAACCGAACGCCACCGGGAGCCAGCCATGACCGGCCGGCCCGGCGCGACCCGAGCGACCCGGCCGACCCGAACGACCCGGCCGACCCGAACGACCCGGCTGACCTGGGCGGTCTCGGTGGCGGTGATCCTCGCGGTGGCGGTCAGTGCCTGCGGCGGTCAGACTCCGACGAGCGCCACGAAGAGTACCGATCGGCTGGAGGTCGTGTCCTGGTGGACCTCGGGATCCGAGGCAGCCGCGCTCGGCACTCTGTTCACCGCGTTCGGCCAGGCCGACCCGAACGTCGTCCCGATCAATGGTGCGGTCGCCGGAGGCGCCGGGTCCAAGGCGATCGTGGCGCTGGCGAAGCGGCTGCAGAAGGGTGACCCACCGGACGTCTGGCAGACGTTCGCCGGCAAGTCCGTGCAGGGGTACGCCGAGCGCGGCTCGATCCGGGATCTCACCTCCGTCTTCACCGCGGGTGAGCTGCGGACGACGATGCAGCCGACAATCCTGCGGTCCCTCCTGCGCGACGGCAAACCGTACGGGGTGCCGACGGGTGCGCACCGCAGCAACGTGCTCTGGTTCAACCGGGACGTACTGCGCAAGGCCGGTGTCACACCGCCGTCCGGAAACTACTCGCTGACCGCCTTCCTCGATGACCTGAAGAAGGTCAAGGCCGCCGGTGCGGTACCGCTCTGCCTGGGTGGCGCGGATCCGTTCACCACCGTCGAACTCTTCGAGAACACCCTGCTGAGCACGATCGGGATCGATGGCTGGCAGGCCATGGCCGACGACAAGCTGGACTGGCGCGGCCGGCGGATCACTACCGCCTTGACCCGCTTCGGTGATCTGCTCAGCTATACCGACCCCGGTGCCCACGCTCTGACCTGGGACCAGGCGACAAAGAAGCTGGCCACCGGCGGCTGTGCGTTCGAGTCCATGAACGACTCGGCCTACGGGGAGTTGCTCGCCGCCGGTGCGCGCGAGGGCGCAGCCTTCGGCGCCACCGCCTTCCCCGGCACCGAGAGCAGCTTCCTCGCGGTGGTCGATGTCTTCGTCGCCGCAACGGCGGCCCAGAACGCCAAGAACGCGCTCGCCTTCCTGGGCGGCATCAACCAGCCGGCGACCCAACTCGCCTTCAGCCGGGCCAAGGGATCGGTTCCGGTGGTCCGAAACGTGAACGTCTCGGCGCTACCGACCTACCAGCGCGACTCCTCGAAGAGCCTGTGGACCCTGCCGGTGCTGCTGTCCGTCGCCCACGGCGAAGCCATGAGTCCACGGTTCCAAGAGGGCTTCTACAACGCGGTCGCGACCTACATCCGCACTCGCAACCCGGATGCGTTCGTGGACGATCTGGAGAACGCCGTCTCAAAGGACAAGATCCCGCCACGCTGATCCGCGCCGATGGCCGGTTGCGATCGCCGATGCCTGAAAAGGCCGCTGGAAAAACTAAGCAAGAAATTTGCCTGATGACAAAGCCGTAACGCTTCCCCATCCGTACCAGAAGTGACCGCGAGCATTTGATCTCCGGCGCTCCTGATAAGGCTGGTCGTAGAAGCCCGTGGAAAGGTGACGATGTCCAACAGACGAACGACCGCACACTGGCAGGCCGATCTGGCCCTGGCCCAACTCACTTCCCGCACCGGCCCGGCTACCCCGCCACCAAGTCCGCTGGCGGTCGAAGACGTGACGGCGCACCTGCGTAAATGCGGGGTGGTCGTTCTTCATGCCGCACAGATGCCGACTCCTCGGGACGGTCGGCAAGTCGTTGTCGTGTTCCTGGACGGCGATCTCGACCAGGTCGATGTGGCTCGCCAATCCGCAAAGCGCCTACCGGGCGTCCTTGATGTGATGTTCTCCGGCTACAACCAGGCGGTGATGTATGTGATCGCCAGCCCGGCCTATTCGGACTATCCGGCAACCGCACCGCATCCGCATCCCGGAGCGCCGATGAACTCGGCGCTGCGCAAACGGCCAGGAAGAGGCATCTAACCCTTTTCCTGTCTCCGCAACTCAAGCCGAACTTAAGCCTGCGCCTATCCTGGCCTAATGCGGATTGACCTTGTTGCTCTCGTCGTCGATGACTACGACCAAGCCATCGAGTTCTTTGTCGATGTGCTCGGCTTCGACCTCGCGGAGGATTCGCCTGCCCTGACGAATGACGGGCGCCCGAAGCGATGGGTCGTCGTCCGGCCACCCGGGGCCCAGACCGGCCTGCTGCTCGCCCGCGCCGACGGCGAGGAGCAAACTCCGGTGATCGGAAACCAGGTGGCCGGGCGAGTCGGGTTCTTTCTCCGGGTCGACGACTTCGCCGCCGCCTACCAGCGGATGACCGATCGTGGCGTCAAGTTCGTGACCAGCCCACGGGCCGAGGCATATGGTCAGGTTGTCGTGTTCCTCGACATTGCTGGCAATCGCTGGGATTTGCTCGGCCCGGCTGAAGGGGTTGTGTAATGCCAATTCAGAAGCTGCCCTCAGGCACCCGCGGCGGAGGCACCCCGCCGCGCATCGTCGCC
Source organism: Kineosporiaceae bacterium (assembly GCA_035474375.1). GTDB lineage: Bacteria > Actinomycetota > Actinomycetes > Actinomycetales > Kineosporiaceae > JANNPJ01. The sequence continues at coordinate 22,003 of DATINJ010000034.1, forward strand.
AAGACCATCATGCCGCTGATGACGTGGATCCATCGTCGCAGTGGGGACAAGTTCAGCGGGATGAACCTGCTGTACCTGAGCACCCTCGGAGCCCGCTCCGGGCAACGTCGAACCCACCCGGTGGCCCGATTCGACGACGGTGACAACTGGATCATCGTGGCCTCGGCTGGCGGGGCCGTCACGCATCCCGCCTGGTATCACAACATCGTGGCGCATCCCGATGACGTCTGGGCGGAGGTCGGCGGCACCAAGCATCAGGTTCAGGTCGAGCAGCTGGAAGGCGAAGCGCGGGACCGAGCCTGGGAACTGGTCACCGACAAGGCGCCTCGCTTCAAGGATTACCTGACCAAGACCGACCGTCAGCTGCCGGTGCTCCGGCTCACCCCGCTGCCCTGAGGTTTCACTTGTCTCCACCCTGGAGCGGCGTCTCATCGAGCCAGACCGACGGAGAAAGCGAGACCATTGGCCCATAGCCCAGAACCCCCGGCCCACCGTCCGAGCGTCCCGCTGCGGATCTGGCGGTTCGTCGTCGTCATCCTGCTCATCCTGGTCCTTCTCCTGGTGCTCGCGTATTGCCTGGCGCAGGTGGATGACGGCAACGGGACGGCGTCCCCGACGGACGCCGCGTCCGTCACCGCAACGGGTGCGCCGAGTTCCACCGCGACCCGAACGGGGGCCGGTTCGGGCGGCGGAACGGCGACCCGGACCGCGACCTCGCCGTACCGGACCGCAACCCAGGGCGCGGGCGCGGCGACCACCGGCAGCACGCCGACCAGCGCCGGGACCGCCGGCGGCAAGACCACCAGCGCGGCGACCACCAGCGCCGGAACCTCCAGCAACGGAACGACCGGCAACGGGACGACCGGCAACGGGACAGCCGGCAATGGGACGGCTGGCAACGGGACGGCGCAGCCGAGGAGCACGGCGACCCGCTCAGCGGTGCCGCCCCGGTCGGCACCGAACACCGGTGGTGGCAGTGCAGCCGGGGCGCCCGATCTGAGCATGGTGCTGACCGGCAGCCTCCTCCTGCTGGCCTCGGTCGGGTTGGGGCTGTTCACCCGCCGGCGGTGGCGGCGTGCGTGGTGACGGCGCCGCGACCGATCGTCAACTGGCGGGCCTACTGGGATCCGGAGTCCGAGGTTCTGGTCCTCACCCTGGCCTCGGCCATCCTGGCCGGCCTCGGGATCGCCCTGATCATGATGGGGGCGATGCCGGCCGCTCCGGCAGCCTCGGCGACCGCGATGACGAGAAACCCCGCCCCGGCGCGAGCCGATCCCGTCCAGACCCGCAGGCCGACCAAGCCGAATCCCAGCGCCCCGGCGAAGGTTCAGCCGCTGCGGCGCTCGCTTCCGCGCACCCTGAACATTCCGGCGATCGGCGTCCACACCTCCCTGATGTCGCTGGGCCTGGAATCGGACGGCACGGTTGAGGTTCCGCCGTTGGAGCCGGACGCCCCGGCCGGCTGGTACAAGAACCTCGCCACGCCCGGCGAACCCGGGCCGGCGGTGATCCTCGGCCACGTCGATTCGGCTCGGGACGGTCCGGCGGTGTTCTACCGGCTTCGGGAACTTCGGCCCGGAGACCGGATCTCGGTCGGTCGTGCGGACGGCAGCACGGTGCGCTTCGTCGTCCGATCTACCGCCCGGTACCCGAAGAAGAACTTCCCGACGGCAGTGGTGTACGGGCCCCGCCCCGGCGCCGAGCTCCGCCTGGTGACCTGCGGCGGAAGTTTCGACGCCCTGCGCGGCCATTACCGGGACAACATCGTCGTCTTCGCAGCGATGACCGGTAGCTCCCCGCCCAAACTATAGGTTTGGGCGGTGACTAGGCAGGGTTCCCCGAGGCCGATCGAATCCGCCGGCTACGCGGGGTTGCTGGGTGCGTTGGCCGGCGCCGCGCTGGTGGGGCATCGAGGTCGGTCAGCGGCAGCCGCGGGCGCCCTGGTCGGCGGCGTTGCGCTGGGGGCAATCGATGCGGCCGCCCAGGCCCGGCAGCGGCCGGGCGAGATTCCGGCGCTGTGGAGCCGGATCGCCGCCAGCGCCGCCCTTGCGGCACCCCTCGGCTGGGTGGCCGGCCGCAGCGGCGCGGGCCCGGTCGCCGTCGCCGGGCTGGCCGGCACGGCTGCCGGAAGCCTTGGCCTGCGGCCGCAGAAAGTGGCGCTCGGACCGCTGGTCGGCCTCGCCATCGGTCGTGCCTTTGCGCGGAAAACAACTGCGGGGCAAGCCGTTCCGGCATCAATCATCGCTGCCAGTACGGTGCTGACCTACCGGGTTCTATCCGCCCTGGTGTTCCGGGAGGCTCAGGTCAGCCTGCTCGCCGAGCAGGTGTCGGCCGAAGAGTTGCCGTTCGTCGTCCCCCGGGTCGCCACGTCGCAGTACGTCGGAACCGGGTACATCCGGGCTCTGGCCGCCGAGATGGACGGCGAGTACGTGGCCGATGCACCGGACGTCGGCATCCTCGGGTCGTTGACCGAACTTGCCGGCCCGCAGTTCGACCCGGCCACCGTGCACCCGTTGGTCCGGGAGTTCTACCAGCACACCTCTCGCTTCACCCTCGACATCGTCCCGCAGTGGCGGGCCTGGGTACGACCGGGATACCTGCTCTACCGCACGCTCGTCGCTCGCCCGCTGGGTCAGGCCAGCCTGCCGATGAATCAGCGCGAGGCGCTGCGCGGCATCCGTGGCCGGATCGACACGATCACCATGCCGGGCCAGTCGCAGCCGGCGGTACGTGGCTGGATCCGGTCGTTCGCCGATGATGACGAGCCGATCTACGTCGGCGTCTACACCACCTACCGCCAGGCCGATCGCGGCTACGTCAGCGTCGGCTTTCCTTTGCCGCAAGCCAGTTTCACCGCGACGCTGCTGCCGCGGGCCCGATCCGGGGGTGGGCTGACGCTCACCAGCCGAAGTGACAGCGATCAGACGGGTCACTACCTCACCTACGTCGACCCGCAAACTCAGGAGCTGACCGCGCTGGCCGTGCACGGCTTCGCGGAACAGCTCGACGTGTTCCTCGCCGACGGCGAACTGCGCGCGGAGCACGCATTCTGGGTCTTCGGGATGCCGTTCCTGGTGCTGCACTATCGAATCGGGCGAAAGCCCTTGCTCGATGGCGACGGCACCCGCGGATAAAGTCCGTTGCCAAACCGCGCTCAAAGCGGGCAGAGTATCGGCCATGATGACCCAGCAGATCGCGGCGGCGGCTCGAGCTACGTGCTCGCCGGCTGTCGCCTCCTGCTGACCCGAACCATCTGACCAAACCCCTTCAGCATCGGCCGACCGGCGACGGTCTCCGCACCGATGCCTGTCGCCGAGCGCGATCGGGACCGCCGAGAGCTGTCGTCCGGGACGTCCGTGCTACCCCTCGGACAAGGACAGCCACCATGGATTCATCGCAGATCCGCTCCGTCTTCACCGATTTCTACTCCGAACGCGGCCACCGCCGGATCGTCGACAGTTCCCTGCTTCCACCTCAAGGCGACAGCGTGCTGTTCACCACCTCCGGAATGCATTCTCTGACCAGATACTTGGCCGGAGATCCACACCCTCAGGGCGAGCGGCTGGTCAACGTCCAGCGATGTTTGCGCACCACCGACCTGGAGGAGGTAGGAGACTGCACCCACTTGACCGTCTTCCAGATGTTGGGCAGCTGGTCGTTGGGGAACTACCCGCACGACCAAAGCCTTAGCTGGGGCTACGAACTACTGCGGGACGGGCTCGGCGTCGATCCGGCTCGGATGTACGTCACCGTTTTCGGAGGCAACCGTCAGGTCGGGCTCGATCGAGAATCTCTCCAGGTCTGGAACGATCTCCAGGTCCCGGTCGAGCTGACCGTCGAGGACAACTGGTGGTCGAACGGACCGACCGGCCCGTGCGGCCCCGACTCGGAGATCTTCCTGTGGACCGGGTCCGGCGCTCCGCTCGGCACGCCGGGCACCGACGACCGGTGGGTCGAGGTCTGGAACCACGTCTCGATGCGCTATCTGCGGCACCAGGACGGTTCCCTGCAACCCCTGGTCCGGCAGAACGTGGACACCGGCATGGGTCTGGAGCGGATCACCATGGTGCTGCAGGGGCGAACCTCGGTGTACGAAACGGACTTGCTGGAACCGTGGATCCGGCACACCTCGACGCTGTGGCCCTTGCCGCAGCGCAGCCGGCGCATCGTCGTGGATCACCTGCGGGCCGGCCTGGTCCTGCTCGGAGACGGCGTCCTGCCGTCGAACAAGGGTCGCGGGTACGTGCTGCGCCGGCTGCTCCGCCGGGCCCTGAGCATCTTGTGGGAGGTGAATGCCGACAGCACCTTGGAACGCCTGCCGCCGGACCTGCTCGAGCTCACCCGGTACCACTTCGAGTTTCCTCGCGACGCGCCGCTTTCCGGCTGGCACGACGAAATGCTGCAGGAAGAGGCCCGATTCCGGGACCTGCTGCAGCGCGGCCGCGCCGCGGTCCGGCAACGGCTACGTCACGGGCGACTGACCGAGGACGACCTGCTCTTCCTCCAAGACACCCACGGGCTCCCCCGCGATCTCGTGCTCGGCCTGCTGGTCCCCCAGCTGGGCTGAGCCGTCGGTGGCGGCGGCTGCGAACTGGGACAGCAGGGCGGCGACGAAAGCGAAGATCTCGTCGGGTTTGGTTCCTTCGGGGTCGGCCAGCCAGGCGAGGTTGACGCCGTCGAACAAGGTGGCGATGAACTGGGCGAAGATCTCCGTCGAAACCGGCATCCCGGCCAGGTGCTCGGCCTGCCACGGCTGCACCATCACCTCGGCGCTGGCCCGGTAGGCCGCATATTGCGCCCGCGCCACGTCGCGGAACTTGCGCGAGCGCAGCGACCAGGTGGTCAGTTCGTAGAGAGCGATCTGGCGGCCACTGTCATCGGCCTCGACCACCGCGAAGGCCGACCGGAAGCGCTGGGTCAGGTCATCCAGATCATTCGTCGGCGGGCTGGGCACCGGGTCGGCTACCGCCTCTTCGAGGCGGCGAAGCATGTTCTGCACGACCTCTTCGAGCAGCTCGTCTTTCCCGGAGAACCAGTAGTGCACCAGGCCGTGCGGGACGCCGGCCTCCTCGGCGATTCGCCGGGTGGTCGCCGCCGCTACGCCGTCCGTGGCCACCACCCGGGTGGCGGCCTCAATCAACTGAGCCCGGCGGCCGTCGTCAGGCCGACGCTTCGGGGAGCGTTCCGTTGCCATGAATACGACGCTAACAGATCGCTCGCCGTTGACCTGGTCAACTGAACTGGCCACTTGACCAAGACGAGTGGCCAGGGCATCCTTTGGGAAATTCAGGGGGCAGCGCGTTATCACTGAGGGGCGACACATGGTCGACACCATCCACGCTGCACCAGCGAACTCCGCTCCCGAGCGGGCCGAGCCGATCGAGCGGCGACGCACGCTGAGCACCGGTCGAGTGGTTTTCCTGGTGATCGCCGCAGCCGCCCCGATGGCCGCGATGGTCGGCAACGTGCCGTTGGGACTGATCGTCGGCAACGGCGCCGGGCTACCGGTGGCCTATCTGATCGCCTCCGTCGTCCTGCTCTGCTTTTCGGTGGGCTATGCCGCGATGAGCCGGCGCGTGGTGAACACCGGCGCCTTCTACACCTACATTTCGCGGGCGCTGGGCAAACCGGCCGGGGTCGGCGGCGCCTACGTGGCTGTCCTGTCCTATGCCGGGCTGGCCTGCGGGCTGATCGGCGCCTTCGGGTATTTCACCAATATCGTCCTGCTGGAAACCGGGATCGATCTGCCCTGGTACCTCTACAGCGCGATCGCCATCGTCCTGGTGGCCTGGCTGGGATACCGCTCCGCCGATGTCTCCGCCAAGGTGCTCGGCACCCTGATGGTCGCCGAGTTCGGCATCCTGATCGTCTTCGACCTCGCGGTGATCGGCAAGCACGGCGCGCAAGCGCTGCCTGCGGTGTCCTTCACTACCGAGCAGACATTTTCCGGGTCGATCGGGATCGCCCTGATGTTCGCCTTCACCAGCTTTGTCGGCTTCGAATCCGCAGCGCTGTACGGGGAAGAGACCAAGGATCCCGAGCGCAGCATCCCCCGGGCCACCTACATCGCGCTGACCTCCATCGGCGTCTTCTACGTCCTGACCACCTGGATCATCATCGGTGCGGCCGGCGGCGCAAATGCCCCAGCCTTGGCCAAGGAGCAGCTGGGCGAGCTGGTCTTCAACCTGATCCAGGCCAACGGCGGGATCGTGCTCCACGACCTCGCCGCGGTGCTGTTCTGCACGAGCGTGCTGGCCTCGGTGCTGGCCCTGCACAACGCCGCCAGCCGGTACCTGTTCGCGCTCGGCCGCGAACAGGTGGTGCCGAGGCGGCTAGGTAGCTACCACGCCCAGCACCAGAGCCCGCACCTGGGCAGCCTGACGATCAGCGCGCTGACCGCGATCACTACGCTGATCATGGCGGTGAGCGGGGCCGACCCGTACACCGTCTTCGCCACCAGCTTCGTCGGGCTCGGCACCCTGGGGATCATCCTTCTGCAGGCAGTGACGGCGCTGGCCGTGGTGGTGTTCTTCTGGCGCCGTTCCGACCGTGACCTCTGGCGCTGCGTGATCGCGCCGAGCATCGGATTCGTCGGCTTGACCGCCGGTTTCGTGCTTGCGGTACTGCACTACAGCACCCTGACGGGGTCCAGCAACGCGTTGGTCAACGCCGTCCCGGCGCTGCTGCTGGTCGCCGTCGTCGCCGGGGTGGTGGTCGCGCTCCGGCTCCGCCGGGACAGGCCCGCGATCTATGCCGGTCTGGCCGGCTCCGAACTGCGTCGCCGCACCGCAGCCAGCACCGAGGCGCCGCTCTACACCCGCCGGTACTGCCTGGTGGGCGCCGGGCCGTTCGGCCTGATCATGGCGCGGGCACTGATCGCCGAGGGGGTGCCCTTCGACTGGTACGAACGGCACACCGACGTCGGCGGCATCTGGGATCGCGACAGTCCCGGCAGCCCGATGTACGAGAGCGCGCACTTCATCAGTTCCAAGTACACCAGCGGCTTCTACGGTCACCCGATGCCCGCCGACTACCCGGACTACCCGAACTGGCGGCAGATTCGCGACTACATCCGCGGTTTCGCCCGCCAGTACGGGCTTTACGACCGGGTGACCCTGGGCGTGTCGGTGAGCTCTGCCGTGCCGCTGCCCGAGGATCGCTGGGAAGTGACGCTCTCCACCGGGGAGCGAAAGACGTACGACGGTCTGATCGCGGCGCCGGGTGTGACCTGGCACCCCCGCATTCCCGACGTGCCAGGTCGGGAGCAGTTCACCGGCACGGTCCGGCACTCGGTCTCCTTCGGCGACGGCAGCGAACTGCGTGGCCAACGAGTTCTGATCGTCGGTGGAGGCAACTCCGGCACCGACATCGCGAGCGACGCCGCTCGGCATGCCGACACCGCGTACTTCTCGGTGCGCCGGGGTTACCGCTACATCCCCAAGCACGTCTTCGGGCTGCCCACTGACGCCGTCCTGACCGGAATCCTGGAGCCGCCGCGGGGGGTCAGCCTCTCCGGCGACCTGAACGAGATGATCGACCTGATGGTCGGCGACCTCACCCGGCTGGGGCTGCCGAAGCCGGACCACGACCTGCTCGCCAGTCACCCGATCATGAACACCCAGGTGCTGCATCACTTGGCGCATGGTGACCTGATCGCCAAGCCGGATCTGGTCGGCCTGACCGCCACCGCAGCGGTGTTCGCCGACGGGTCCGAAGCCGAGGTCGACACCGTGCTGCTGGCCACCGGGTACGAGTACCAGTTGCCGTTCCTCGACGCCGGCCTGCTGACCTGGGAGCACGGCCATCCGCAGCTCTATCTGAACGTGTTCTCCCGCGAGCACGACAGCCTCTACGTGCTCGGTTTCATCGAGTTCGCCGACGCCGCCTACCGGCGCTTCGACGAGATGGCCCAGTTGGTCGTGATGGACCTGCGGGCCCGCGAGACCGGAGTTCATCGAGAACAACTCCGCGCGCTCAAGCAGGACGACCATCCCGACCTGCGCGGCGGGATCCGCTATGTCGACAGCCCTCGGCATGCCACCTATGTCGAGGCTCGCACCTATCAGGCGTACCTGGCCTCGTTGCGTGACCGCTTCGAATGGCCCGATCTGAGCGAGGACTCGTACCGCACTGCGGTCCCCGAGTCGAACCCCGCGCCGAAGGAAACGGCCGACCTTACCTCCCAAGGAGCGTGACCCATGAGTGACTCCGCAGCGCAGCTCGACCCCACCGACCAGCCGGCCGGCCCAGCGGCGATCATCGATCGCAGCTCGGCGATCTGCGTGATCGGTGCCGGGCCGGCCGGTCTGGCCACCGCACGGGCACTGCGAGCTCGCGGTCTGGATTATGACCAGCTGGAGCGAAACACCGGCGTCGGCGGCCTGTGGGACATCGACGCGCCGGGCACGCCGATGTACGAGGCCGCGCACTTCATCTCCAGCAAGACCCTCTCCGGGTTCTCCGAATTCCCGATGAGCGAGAGCTTTCCCGACTACCCCTCGCACCGTCAGGTGCTCTCGTACCTGCGGGACTTCGCGGCCGCCTACGGGCTGAACGAGAGCATCGAGTTCGGGGTCTCGGTCGAGTCGGTGACCAAGTCCGCGGACGGCAGCTGGCTCGTCACCCGTTCCGACGGCGTGCAGACCCGGTACCGGTCGGTGGTGTGCTGTTCCGGAGCGCAGTGGATCCCGAACCTGCCGGCCACCCCGGGCAGCTTCACCGGTGAGGTGATGCACAGCCTCAGCTATCGGGACCTGGACCAGGTTCGCGGCAAGCGGGTACTCGTCGTCGGTGGCGGAAACTCCGCGTGCGACATCGTGGTGGACGCCGGCCGGGTTGCCGAGCGCGCGGTGATCAGCATGCGCCGTGGTTACTGGTTCATTCCCAAGCACATCTTCGGCGTTCCGGCCGACGTGTTCGCCGAGAACGGCCCGTCGTTGCCCCGGCGGCTGGAACAGCGGGTGTTCGGCACGTTGCTCAACCTGATCTACGGCAAGCCCGAACGGCTCGGCCTGCAGCGCCCGGATCACAAGCTGTTCGAAACCCATCCGGTGCTGAACAGCAACCTGTTCCTGAGCCTGCAGCACGGTGACGTCACGCCCAAGCCGGGTATCCAGACCACCGAAGGCTCCACCGTCACCTTCGTCGACGGCAGCAGCGAGGACTTCGACCTCATCATCTACGCCACCGGCTACCTGCACAGCGTTCCCTACGCCCGGGAGTACTTCGGTAACGACCAGCACCCGGACCTGTACCTGACCTGCTTCTCCCGCGAGCACGAGGGATTGTTCGGGGTCGGCTTCACCGAGACCAACAGCGGCGCGTACGTGCACTTCGATGCCTTCGGACAGATGATCGCCAACTATCTCGACGATCAGGACCACAACCCCGAGCGAGCCCGCCAATTCGCCGCCCTGGTCGCCACCGACCGGCCCGACCTCAGCGGCGGGATCAGGTTCGACCGCTCCCCCCGGCATAAGGGCTACGTCGATGCGCACGCCCTGATCAAGTACCGCGACTCGATCGTCACCCGGTTGGGCTGGCAGACGCGGGTTGAGCCGGCCCCCGGTGTGACCGGTCAGGTTCCGGCCTCAGCGGTCTCGGCGCCGGCCTCGGTGCCGACCTCAGTGCCGACTTCAGTGCCGGCCTCGGCGCCGGACAGCCTGCCCGAAACCGAGTCCCAGACGGTGACCTCGTGATCCGCGAGGTGCTGCAGGAGATCCGAACCGCTCGCGGACGCAAGGCTTTCGACTACGCCGGCAAGGTCATTGTGGTGACCGGCGGGGCCGGCGGGATCGGCAGCGAGTTCGCCCGCCAGGCCGCCCGGCGAGGGGCCAGCCTGGTCATCGTCGACCTGGACGACGCCCGGGCCAAAGCCCTGGTCGATGACCTGCCCGCCGCCGTTCCGGCACACCTGCCGATCTGTGCCGATCTCACCGACCCGGTCCAGATCCAGGCCATGATGGACGAGATCGAGTTGCGTTTCGAGCGGATCGACGTCCTGGTCAACAACGCCGGGATGACCAGCAGCGAGCGGTTCGCCGACCGCAGCCTGGCGTCGATGGACCGGGAGATCCTGGTCAACACCTTGTCGCCGCTCTACGTCACCCGGCTGGGGCTGCGGCTACTGCGCAAGTCCTATGATCCCCGGGTCATCACCACGGTGTCCTTGGCCGGAATCTTTCCGCAGGCCGAAACCCCGATCTACTGCTCGTCGAAATTCGGTCTGCGCGGGGCGATGCTGTCCATCGCGCTGGACCTGCGCGCCGAGGGCATCCAGGTCGGTTCCGTGCTCCCCTCGGCCACCGACACCAGAATGCTTCGGCAGGAAGCGATCGACGGCGGCAACCTGCTGCAATTCCAGGATCCGCCACAAAGCGCCGCGGACGTCGCGAATACGATGATGAGCCTGCTGGATCGACCGCGGCTGGAGGCTTACCCCAAGCCGCGCGAGTCGTATCTCGTGCGGCTGGTGATGGCCATGCCGAATCTCTTGTTCTTCCTGTTGCCGCTGTTCGAGGGCAAGGGCGAAAAGGGTCACCAGGCGTATCTCAAGCAGCTCATCGAACGCGGTGACGTGGTCAACATCGATGGACACCTGGAGCTTTCCTCATGACCGATGCTATTGCCCAACCCGAGGCGCTGATCTGCGGCAAGTGGACGGCGGATACCGGTGGCACTCCCCTGGTCAGCGTCAACCCGGCAGATGGCTCGGTGCTCACGCAGGTGCCGTCCTGCGACGAAACGGACGTCGACCGAGCGGTGTCGGGTGCGGAACAGGCCTTTGCCGAGGGCACCTGGTCGCAGCGAAGCCCCCGGGAGCGGGCCGAGGTGCTGCTCCGGCTCGCCGATCTGATGGCCCGGGACGCCGAGGTTCTGGCCGGGCTGGACAGCCGCCAGGCCGGTAAGCCGATCACCGAATGCCGGGACGGCGACGTGCCGTCCGCCATCGAATCGGTGCGCTGGTTCGCCGAAGCCGCCGACAAGATCTACACCGAGGTCAGCGCGACCGGTCCGTCGCAGTTCGGGTTCACGCTGCGCGAACCGGTCGGTGTGGTCGCCGCCATCCTGCCCTGGAACTACCCGTTGGCGATGGCGGCCTGGAAGCTCGGACCGGCGCTGGCCGCCGGAAACAGCTTGCTGCTCAAGCCGGCCGATGCGACCGCGCTGTCCACCCTGCACCTGGCCCGCCTCGCCGAGGAGGCCGGGGTACCGGCCGGCGTGCTGAGCGTGCTGCCCGGCACCGGCCCGCAGGCCGGGGCGGCGCTGGCCGCCCATCCGGGAGTGGGCGCGCTGTCCTTCACCGGTTCCACGGCTACCGGGCGCCGCGTCCTGGCGGCTGCGGCCGAGAGCAACTTCAAGCGGGTATCGCTGGAGATGGGTGGGAAGAGCCCGCAGATCCTGATGCCGGACAGCCTGGCCTACGGAACGTCGCTGATCGACAACATCATCGAAGCCGCGTTCCTGACGATGGGCGAGAACTGCTCGGCCGGTTCCCGAATCCTGGTGCACGAGAGCATCGCTGCCGCGGTGACCGAGCAGATCGTGGCCCAGGTCGCCGAGCTGAGCGTCGGCGACCCGGCCGACCCGGCGACTCGAATCGGTCCACTGATCAACCGGACGGCGCTGGAGCGCGTCGCCGGGATCGTGGCCCGGGCCCGGGAGGGCGGCGCGCAGATCCTCACCGGCGGCGAGCAGGTGCTCGCCGACAGCGGGGGCTTCTTCTACCCGCCGACCGTGGTGACCGGCGTCAGCGCCGGTTCCGAGATTCAGACCACGGAGATCTTCGGCCCGGTGGTGACCATCTCCACCTTCACCGATGAGCAGGACGCCGTCCGGCAGGCCAACGACACCGAGTACGGCCTGGCCGCCTCGCTGTGGACGAAGGACATCGACTGCGCGCACCGGATGACCCGGGCGATCCGCGCCGGGACCGTCTCGGTCAACTGTTACAGCGAAGGCGACCTGACCGTGCCGTTCGGCGGCTTCCGCCAGTCCGGCTTCGGGGGCAAGGAGAAATCGCTCGGCGCGTTCGATCAATGGACCCAGTTGAAGACGATCTGGTTCCAGGCCACGACGCACTGATCCGCAGCGAACCAAGATCAAGGCGCTGACCTTGCTGACCAACTCGCACTAACCAATCCGCCCAGCTGTCCAAGTCGCCCAGCTGTCCAACCATCTGCCGCGATCATGCACGGTTGCCCGGTTCTCGACCGCGATCATGCACGGTTGCCCACCTCAGGACCGCGATCATGCACGGTTGCCCGGTTCTCGACCGCGATCATGCACGGTTGCCACCTCAAACCGGGTATCCGTGCATGATCACCGCAGAAGTTTGGGGGGCGACCAAGCCAGCGGGGACCAAGCCAGCGGGGACCAAGCCAGCGGGGCCGAGAGCCTGGTACTGCGCCTGGTGCTGACCCTGAGGTCGCGCAGTTGAGTCACCCCCTGTCTACGGTTGCCGGGCTCTGACTGCCGGGGTATTTTTCGCAAACCGCGATAAACCGCTGTTCAGACCGGTCTCGTTGGGGACGGTGATGTCTCGTCGGCTGCTGACCACCCTGGCGCTGGTCGTCGTCCTCGGTACGACGGCAGCGGGATCAGCGCTGGCCGACGCGAGCCGTGGCGGCGCTGGGGATCGGGACAGGTCTGCGAGCTCGCCGGAGCTGTCGGTCGAGAGCCGGCTGTCCGACCGCCGTGAGGTGGCCGCCGGCACCCGAGCGTACGCAATCGGCTTCCAGGACGGCCGGTTCTACGCCAACGGCTGGCACATCACCGGTGAGATGGGCGGGGTCTGGACGCCGCCGCTGAAACTCCTCGACGGCGTCTGGTTCGGGTTGGACAACCAGTGGGTCGGGCCGGCTACCGGGTTCTCCAGCGGCTGGGGCTACACCCGCTACCGCTTGCCCTCGACCGCGGGCCTGCGGTTGGAACGCACCGACGTCACCCCGGACGGCCGCCGGGGCACGCTTTTCGGTCTCACCATCAGCAACCCCGGCGCGGCCCGCACGGTGCGGCTCACCGTCGACGCGCACTCGGAGTTGCTCGGGCAGTACCCGTGGGGCTTCACCGGCGTCACCCCGAACGCCAAGGACAACCTCGCCGATCGGGGCCGTTACGACGGACGGCGTCTGGTGTTCACCGACGACGGCACGCTTCCGGGCGGCGTCGAGCATCATTACGCAGCGGTCGTCGGCACCGCTTTGACGCCGGAGTCCGGCGAGATCGGTGAACGGTTCTGGGGTCCGCAGCCGGGCCGGCGCTGTACCGGTGAGGAACCGGGCGCTCCTGCCACTCCCCGGCCGGCTGAGTGTGACGACGGCCCGTTCGGCCGGGGAACCGGCGGCCGGCTGACCTACTCGCTGGCCTTGCCCGCGACCGGCTCCACCACGGTGTGGCTCGCCGTGGCGGGTTCGGACCGTGGCCTGGCCCCGGCCCAGCAGGAGTTGAGCCGACTGCTGGCTAACCCGGATGCCCAGCTCGCGGCGAAGATCCGGACCCGGGAGCGACTGGCTCAACGGTCCCAGCTCTGGCTGCCCGGCGACCCGCTGGTGCAGAATGCGATCGAGTGGGGAAAGCAGAACCTCGCCGATCTCACCCAGAGCGCGGAGGATCTCCAGATCCGCTGGACCGATCAGGGCACGCAGTTTCCGCCTGCGGTCGGCTCGGTACCGAAGGCGACCTGGATCGGTGCCGGATTCCCGGACTATCCCTGGATCTTCGGCACCGACGCCGAGTACACCGGCTTCGCCGCGGTCTCGGTCGGGCAGTTCGAGGCGATCAAGGATCACCTGCGCGCGCTTCGCGATATCTCCACGCTGCTGAATCCGGGCCCTGAGCCCAATTCGGCCTCGGGCGTGGTGGTTCACGAAGTGGTACCGGACGGCAGCAGCTATTTCGGCCACGACTCGCGCGGACTGAATGATGACGGCAGCACGGCCTACGACTTCAATACCGACGAAACCGTCAAATTCCCGAGCGCGGTGGCCCTGCTCTGGCGGTGGAGCGGAGACAATCGCTTCCGCGACGAGATGTACGACTTCGCCGTCCGCAACCTGCGATACGTCGAGCGCAGGCTCGACGCCGATCGGGACGGCTGGCCGGAAGGGCTGGGTAACGTCGAGCGCACCGGACTGGGGCCGGAAAAGCTGGACAATACCGTCTATTTCATCCGCGGCTTGGAGGACCTCGCCGACCTGGCCCGCTCGAAGCACGACCGAGCCACGTACGCCTGGGCAAAACACCTGGCCGAGCAGCTGCACCGCAGATTTGACGACACCTGGTGGGACGAAACGGCCCAGCAGTACGCCGATTCCCTGACCGGTCCGGACAACCAGCAGTCCGTCCAGAAGCACTGGATCGGGCAGACACCGATGGAGGCCGAGCTACCGGCACGCAGAGGGCTGCCGGCTGCTGGGCAGGCGGTCTCGGCACTGGCCCCGGCCGACCATGCCGCTGCGGCGCTGGCCGGCCGGGAAACCGACTGCTACAGCGGCCGTCGTCCGTTCAATCTCGGGCTTTTCCATACCGGTTGCGGCGGCGGCACCAACGGCGCGGGCGAGCTAGTCACTTTCGGCTTGACCACCTCGATCCAGGCGGTGGGCGAAGGTAACTACGGCCGCCTCGGTCCGACCCAGCAGCAGCGGTACACCCACGCGCTGGCCGAGACCATGTTCGCCCAGCCGGCCACCGGCGGGACGCCGGACGAACAGCCCGGCGCGATGCCGGAGATCTTCGCCTCCCCGGACCAAGGCGCGAACATCGATCGCTGCTGGACGTGTCGCTCCATGTTCATGCAGGCCTGGGGGCATTACGGGACCGCCTGGCCGGTGATCCATCAGTGGCTCGGGGTGCGACCCGATCTGGGCCGGGGGCGGGTCGCGTTCGTCCCCCAGCTGCCGCCCACCCAACGCCTGGTGCAGGGCAAGGGAATCCGGCTCGGTGCCCGCTCCGCCGACGTCCTGGCCACTGCGGTCGCCGATCGCTACCTGACGAGGGTCGACGTCCCCCGGGCGGTGACCCGCACGGTCATCGTCGGCCATACCCTCCCGGACGGCGCTCGGCCCACCACCGTTGAGCTGGATGGGCGACGGGTACGCGACTACCGGGTGGTCGAGACCAGCCGGGGCACCGAGGTGAGCGTGTCGACCACGGCCGGCCGGCACACGCTGCGCATCACCGCTTGAGCCGGCCTTTTCACTCCTCGAGGGCTTCCTGGGCATGACAAACGCCGAAGGACGGCTTTCCGTTACAGGCCCGTTTTAAGCCCTCCCTCGGCATATTCGGCGAATTGACAACATCAATCACCTACCTGTCTAGTCACTACCTATTCGACCGTTCGGGGCCGGTGGAGAGGTGTATGTGACCGAGCTAGGCGACCGGTTTCCCAGCGTCCTGGAAGCGGCCGTAGGTGGGGATCAGCAGGCCTTTGAACTCCTTTGGCGCTCGACGCACCCGATGCTGGTTCGGTATCTGCGCGTGCTCTACGGGCAGTCCGCCGAGGACATCGCCTCGGAGGCCTGGGTCAGAGCGATCCACGGCCTGAACACTTTTCATGGCGACGAGCACGGATTCCGAGGCTGGCTGGTGGTCATCGCTCGTAATCACGCCCGCGATCTGGGTCGACGAGCCGGTCGCCGTCCGGAGATCCTCAGCCCGGACCTGACCTCCGAAACCAATAGGTCCGAGTCGGACACCGCAGACGTCGTCCTGGAACGGCTGTCCACCCACGCCGCGCTGCGACTGGTGAGCACGCTGCCACCAAGTCAAGCCGAGATGATCGCGCTCCGCGTGATCATCGGTCTCGACGTCGCTCAGGTCGCTGAGATCGTCGGGCGCAGCCCCGGTGCCGTTCGGGTTGCCGTGCATCGTGGCCTGCGGACCCTGGCCGGGCAGTTGACCAGGCCGGCCCAAAGCGGCCCGGCCGAGCCGGATGTAACGCAATCCGAAGGAGAGGCGTTGAGCCGTCGAGATGTCTGAGACCACACCCCCAGCAGCCGAGCAGCCAATCGACCTGTACCTGGTCGAACGGCTGCTTGCCGACCGGGCCACCCCCGGTGACGACGATGAACGGGCCCTGGCCATCCTGTTCACCGCGCTGCGCTCCCCCGCTGTCCCGTCAGAGCTCGCGGGACGCGAGGACTACCTGGCGGCATTCGCCGCTGCCCAGACACTCCGGATCGCCCCACCCCAATCCCGGAGGAAATCCATGCTCGCCACGCTCCTGGCCACCAAGACCCTCGTTGCCGGTTGTGCTCTGGTGACCGTTGCCGGCACCGCAGCCGCTGCTTACACCGGCTCCTTGCCAGCCGCATTGCAAGACGTCGCTCACCAGAGCGTCGGAGCTCCCGCTGCCCATGTCAGTCCTTCCTCCAGCCCAGACTCTGACCGGCCGACGGCCCGCCCAACTTTGTCCGCAACACCGAAGCCGACCGCGATCAAGGGCACCCCTGGGCCGAAGCCCACCGGAGCCGCAGCCCGGGGCTGGTGCAACGCCTTTGACAAGGGTGGCCTGGGGCCGAAGTCGAAAGCCCGGCGGGCCTTGTCCGAGGCAGCCGGCGGACCCAGTCATATCCCAGCCTTCTGCGCATTGGTGCTCCACGGCGCCACCGGGCGGCCGCACTCGACCGACAAGCCCGGCGACCGCCCGACCGCCAAGCCCACGAACCAGCCCGGAAAGCCGGCAGCCAAGCCGACCGGCAAACTGCCCGGCCGGCCGACCAACATGCCCACCACGTTCCCGAGTGCGTTCCCGACAAACCAGCCGTAGCCACCCAGCTCCGGCGACCAAGTTCCCGGGCATCCCTGCGCCTCCCGAGCCAAATCAGCTTCGGGGTCCCCTCCTCGGCGCAGGGGTGCCCGGGCTCCGTGCTGTCGCTCGCACCAGAGCCCCAGATCAGCCACGAAAAAGGCTCCACCCCAGGCATTTTCGATCCCTACCCCGGCACACAGATTGTGCCCTGAATGGGCCAATTCGTAAGTTCGTCGAGGGGTGCACAGTCCCCGAGTGGCCTGGCAGCGGTCACCCGGGCACGCATAACCCGGGTTCGACCGCCCTGTAATCGATTGCCGTGCTACTTACGCGTGCTGGCGTGACCCACGCCAAACCTGCGACGGTGACCGTGTCGGGCGGCTGCGGTGATCGGGCGGGCCTTGAGCCAGGCGGTCGGACGTCACACCCCGATTGCCCGGCCCCAGTACTTTCCCGGCATCGGTCCTGGCCGGGCAAAGTAATAGCCCTGGCCGATGTCGCAGCCGAGATCACCTAGCAGTTCGGCCTGTTCGGCGGTTTCGATGCCCTCAGCCACGACTCGCAGCCCCAGATCATGCGCCAGGTGAATGATGGCCGAGACGATCGCCCGGTCGCGACGATCGCTGAGCAACCCGGCGACGAACCGGCGCTCGATCTTCAGCTCATCGACCGGCAGGAACTTCAGGTAATCCATTGATGAGTGGCCGGTCCCGAAGTCGTCCAGGGACAGGTCGACGCCGATCTCCTTCAACTGCCCGATCACCGATTGCATCGCCGTGGAATCGGTGAGCAGCACGCTCTCGGTGATCTCGAAGGCCAATCGAGCCGGCGACACGTCCGCGACCTCGATCGCATCCTGCACCATCGCCGCGAGATCAGGTTCGGTCAGTTGCCTGGCCGAAAGGTTGACGCTGACGCGCAGCGGTCGTTGGCCCGGCTGCGGCAACGGCATCTCCTGCAGCACGGTGGTCAGGATCTGCCGGCCCATCGGCACGATCAGCCCGGTTTCTTCGGCGAGATCAATGAAGGAGTCCGGGTGCAGCAGCCCGCGCCGCGGATGCCGCCACCGGGCGAGCGCTTCCATCCCGATCGGGAATCCGTCGGCCAGCGCGATGGTCGGTTGGTAGTGCACTTCGAACTCGTGGCCTTCAACGGCCCGCCGCAACGCGGCATAGTCCGCCAGTCGCTGCTGGGACTCCCGCCGCAGTGCCTCATCGAAGAAGTCGAACCGGTTTCCGCCCTGGGCTTTCGCCCGGTACATCGCCGCGTCGGCGTCCTGCACAAGTTCTTCGGCACGTTGCGGCGCACACCCCAGGGCGATCCCGACGCTCGCCGTCCCGAAGACTTCGCGACCACCCACCCGAAACGGGGTGGCGAACAAGTCGAGCACCCGCTCGGCGAGGATCCGGGCGTCGTCCGGAGTCTGCAGCCGCTCGCAGAGGATGGTGAACTCATCGCCGCCGAACCGGGCGATGGTGTCGGTCGGGCGAACCGCCAGCCGCAGCCGTTTGGCCACCGCGACCAGTAACCGGTCTCCGGCATCATGCCCCAGGCTGTCGTTGATCACTTTGAACCGGTCCAGATCGACGAAGAGGACGACGGCCAGTTCCTCGAATCGGGCCGCGGTGTGCAACGCCTGCTCGCAGCGGTCCAGGAACACCGTTCGATTGGGCAGCCCGGTCAGCGGGTCGTGCGAGGCCTGATGCGTCAATCGGGTTCGCGCGGCGTCCCGATCGACAGCCACCTCGGTCAGCCGGACCGCCGTCCGCAGTACCTGAAGCGTGTGGACGTCGGGCTCGGCCGGAGTCGGCGAGAGCGCCACGATCACGCCTTCCACCCGCTCCTGGGCATCGAACATCGGCAGCGCCCAGTACGAGTTCGCCGACCGATCCACCGTGGCCGGGATCCCGGCAGCCAGCGCTTGAAGATCCACCAAGTTGGCGGTGACCTGTTCGGTCACCTCGGCCTCGGAGGGCAACCTGGGCGGGCTCTGACCGTCCCGGGTCGCCATCTCGGCCTGCGCCACCACGTGCAACCCGGACAGCTCGCCGCGGTCGGTGAGCAGGATCGCCGCCGAGTACTCCAGCTGGTGGCAGACCAGATCCGCCACCGCGTTCAGGCTGGTGCCCAGCGGCTCACCGGAGGCAATCAGCTCCATCACATGGCTCTGCCCGGTGATCAGGGCACGCTGTCGGCGAAGATCGGTGACGTCCCGGGCGATCACCACGAGCAGGTCGCCCTCGCCATCGTCGTGAATGATGCGGGCGTAGGAGCAGGACAGCCATCGGCGTCCGCCGCCCACGGCACGCACGCTCACCTCATCCGGCATCGATTTCGTCGACGCGGTGCCGGCGGCCCAGTCCGCCAGCCGCACCGGTTCATGGCCGGCGTCTCGGGCGTCCAGCAGGCTGAGCCCGCCCGGCCCCAGGACCTGGTCCTTGGCATAGCCGGTCAGCGCCGCGAAGGCGGTGTTCCAGGTCAGCACCGAGCCGTCTTCGGCGATCGTGACGATGCCGTCGTTGCTGTTCTCAACGATCCGGGCGGCGTCCTGCCGGGCCCCGACGATCTCGTCCACCAGGGCGGCTCGCTGTAGTGCGGCGGCCACTTCCCGGCTGAACGCCTCCATGATCGCCACGTCCGCCTCATCGAGGTCGGCGAATCCGCTGCGGTCGTACACGGCCAGCATTCCGGCTTCCCTGCCGTCGATCCACACCGAAACCGCCAGGCAGTCTCGCCATCCCGCGGTCCGCAAGGCAGCCACGACAACCGGCCGGTCGATGCCGGCGGAGACATTCCTCAACCCGCCCCGAGGCCATCGCCGGCGGAGGGCCCGCAGCGCGTTCGGCCAGCGCGCCGCCGGACCGGTCTGTCCGACAGCATGCAGCGGCAGCGGCTCAGCGAGAACGATCTTGGTGAGGCTCGCCTCGGCCGCCGGGCTCACCGATTCCTGCCGGCTGGCAGCCCGGTACCGGTAGGCGTCGAAGCCCTCACCGTCGTGGCGACGCAGGGCCAGTTCAGCGCCTAGGGCCTGGCAGCTGTGAGCCAGTTCGGTCAGGAACGGCGTCGCCTCGAGCCGGACGTCGTGCACTGCGGACAGCGCCCGGGTTCCGGCCTGCAGGCGACGAATTCGGTCCAGGTCGGCGCGGGCCAGTGGGTAGCCGCGACCGGCCAGATGCAGCAGCACCGGCAGGGCGACGACGAACAGCAGCGCCGTCGAGTGACCGACCGCCGCCGCGGTGATCCCCAGTCCGGTCGTGGTAGTCAACACCGCCACCGTGGCGCTCCACTGCAGCGCCTGTGGACGCAGCAATTGCCGGACCGCCGCGCCGCCGTCCAGCATGCCGAACAGGCCGATGACGGCGGCCAGGTTCGTCCCGGCCACCACCACCATCCCCACCAGCAGTGCGAACTGCGGGTGACCGGCCCCGGTCAGGGCGGCGAAGGTCAGGGCGCCACAACCCGCGCACGCCGCCCACTGCGCAACGTTGAAACCGAGCTTGATCAGCGGCATTCGCAGGACCAGCTGGGAGACCGCTTTGGCCACGGCCGCCAGCAGGACGACGTGCTCGCCCGGCAGGAAACAGATCGCCGGAGCCAGCGCGACCTCGAACACATCGAACGACTCGATCTCGCCGCGGTGGCGGACCTCAACTCGCAAGCAACCGGCAACCACCAGGGCAAGCCCGATCAGGGCCCATTCCCGCAGGTCGACGGCCGGCCGCGGGGAGCCGGCGGTGACCTGCTGGGCGATGATTCCGGTGCTGATCGCGGTGCCCGCCAGGACGACGATCCAGAGCCAGACACCGTAGCGGCGGGTCGTTAACCCCATGCACCGAACCACAGCGCACCATCGGTCGGCTGTCCGTAGTCGCGGTTGACGGGCTCCCCCTCCCAGGTCGATCCTTGCCAGTCGCCGCCGCCCCAGTTGCGGCCACCCCAGTTGCGACCCGACCAATCGTCGGGGTCCCAGCGCACCGGGCGCAGCGGCGTCACCGCCCAGGTAGACACCGTCCAGCTCACCGGCGTCCAGCCGATCAGGTAGCCGAGCGGGTCCCAGAGCACCAGCTGAGCGGTGAGCTGACCGTTCACCACCGTGTTGGGCAGGGTCGTGGTCTCGACACTGACGTGACCGCGGCTGGCCTGCAGCAGACCGGTGCCGGTACCGCGGATCACGCCCTGGTTCGCGGCTCCGGCCGGCGGGGACAGGGTCGCGGCACTGGCATCCACCGCCCCGGCACCGACGACACTCGGATCCGAGCTGGCCGGCAGTGTCCTGGCCGTCTGCATCAGCGCGTACTTCACCTGGTTCGGCTGCAGTTCGGGATGCCGGCTCAGCATCAGCGCCACCACGCCGGACGTGGCCGCAGCCGCGAAAGAGGTCCCGCTGCCGCGGTGATAGGCCCCGCTGTTGGATGCCGGGAAGGCCTGGTCAATTGTGCTGCCGACCGATCGCAGCGACATCAGATGGCTGCCGGGTGCCACCACATCCGGTTTGGCCAGGCCGTCCGGCAGGGTCGTGCCGCGCGCGCTGAAGTCGGGCAACTCGTCATCGCCGATCCCGGCGGTTCCTCGGTCATCGCTCGCGCCGACCGTGATGACCAGGGGGTCGTCGGCCGGCTTGGAGATGGTCTGCGGCGCGGGCCCGCGGTTGCTGGCCGAGACGACGACCGCGATCCCCGCGTCCCAGGCGCGCTCCACCGCGTAATTGAACGGGTCGCTCAGGTAGCTCTGCGTCGAGTCGGTGGACAGCGACAGGTTCAGCACCCGAATGTTGTACTTGCTGCGGTAGCTCACCACCCATTGGATCGCCGCCAGGACGTTGCTCACGTCGGTGGCTCCGCTGGCTCCGGCCACCTTCACCGAAAGCAGCTTCGCGCCGGGGGCGACTCCGGAATACTGCCCGCCACTGCCGGTTCCGTCGCCGGCGATCACCCCACCGACGAAGGAGCCGTGCCCGTAACTGTCATTGCACGAGCTCTCGCCGGAGAGGTTCTTGCACGGTGTGCTCGGGCTGAGCAACCCGTCGCTGACGCTGACCATTCGGCCGGCCAGATCCGGGCTCGACGTGACGCCGGTATCGATCACCGCCACGGTCACGCCCTGTCCGCGGTTTCCCGCCTGCCAGACCTGATCGGCGCGCAACGCCCGCGGATACACCGAGGTGGGTTCCGTCGCTGGATCCGTCGCCAGTGGGCTGCGGGCCAGCGAGCTGACCCGCACCTCGGTGTCCGGCGTGATCGATCGAACCATCCCGCCGGCCGCCAAGGCGGCAACCGCGCTTTTCGGAATCCGGGCGGCAAACCCGTTAATCAGTGGCAGATCTCGGGTCAGTTCGCCGCCCAGCTCGGAAACCCTTGCCCGAGTTGCCGACTCGCGGCCCTGCTGGGCGACGATGACGACCGGCCGGGAGGCGGTTGCCCCGGTACCCGGCGGCCGGCTGCTGCTCGCTGCACCACCAGAAATGATCAACGGCAACGTCATCGTGACTGCCGCGACCGAAACCCCCACGACTCGGACGACCCCTGCCAGGCTCACACCCGGAGTAGCCATGCCTGCTCCATCAAATCCATGATTCCGGAAAGAACTTGTCCGCCGCGATCACGGCGCCACTGATCGAAAACCTGAAAATATAACAATCGCGCCGAATAGAAGCGGGAATGCGATTCGCGAGGGGCTGGTGTGAAATCTGGTGCAACATTCACCAGAATGTCATCTGCCGTAGCGTCGCCATTGCCCGCCGGATACAGTTCCCGGATGCCTCGTCGATGCCGCATCGGAGTTCAACTGCCCGAGATCGAACGACCCGTCGGATGGCCCGAGCTGCTCTCGATGGCCAGAACCGCGGAGGCGGTGGGGTTCGATTCGCTCTGGGTCGGCGATCACCTGCTGTACGAATTGCCCGACGGTGAGACTCGCGGCCCGTGGGAGGCCTGGACCTCGCTGGCCGCTCTCGCCGCCGCCACCGAACGGGTTGAGCTGGGCCCGCTCGTCGCCTCGACCAGCTTCCATGCCCCGGCGATGCTGGCCAAGATGGCAGCCACGGTAGACGCCATCTCGGGCGGACGGCTGATCGTGGGTCTCGGTGCGGGCTGGAACGAGCGCGAGTACCAGGCCTTCGGGTTCCCGTACGACAATCGGGTCTCGCGGTTCGAAGAGGCGTTCACCATCATCCGCACGCTGCTGCGCGAGCATCGAATCGACTTCACCGGCAGCTACTACCAGGTGGCGGACTGCACGCTTGACCCGGCGCCGTCGCGGCCGGGCGGTCCACCGCTGATGCTCGGCTCGATCGGCCCACGAATGCTGCGGATCGGCTTGCCGCATGTCGACGCCTGGAACGTCTGGTGGAGTGACTACGGAAACACCCCGGAAGGGTTTGTCGCCGTCCGCGAGCGGGTTGACGCAGCGATCGTGCAGGCCGGTCGGGCACCGGGCGAGGTCGTCGCCACCGCGGCGGTTCTGATCAGCCTGCCCGGCGGCGCCGGTCGGCTGATGGGCGAGACCTACAACGCGCCGGTCCAGCCGGTGACCGGCTCGGCCGCCGACATCGCCGGCCACCTCGACGCGATGGCCCAGGCCGGTGCCACCCACCTGCAACTCGTCGTGGATCCGATCACCCAGGCCTCGATCGAGTTCCTCGGCGAAGTCCTCGCCGTGCTGGACGGCGGCTGATCGCTCATCCCGACCGCCCGCCGAGTTGCTCCAGCCCAGCTCGCAGTCCGGCCAGCTGAGCTGACGAAATCCTTTCCAGTAATGTGCTTTCCGGTTCGGCGACAGCGATCCGGACGGCCTCGGCGGCAGCCGCCCCGGGAGCGGTCAGGCGGATCACGACGCTGCGCCGGTTGGTCGGATGCTCCCGGCGGGTGATCAGCTCCCGACGGGCCAGCCGATCCAGGACGCTCGTCATCGTCGTCGGCTTGCTGCCGACGTCGTCAGCCAGTTCCGAGACGGTTCGCGGCTGCCCATCCGCAAGGCGAGCACGTTGAGCTCGGCGGGAGTCAGGCCGAGCTCGGTCAGCTGCTCCCCGAGCAGCGCGAGTGTGTGGTGAGTGGCGCGTTGACGTCCACGGCAGCTCGTTCAGCAGTTGGTGGCCCGGACGAGAAAAATTTCACGGCGAATCCCCCGTTTGTAACCGAACAACCCTATGGTCGGCCGAACGCCGAAATTTCGGCACCTGAACCGGTTACAGAACCAGTATCGGAGTGCGCCCATGCACGTTGCCAAAGCATCGCGTCGTGCGATCGCTTTCCTCGTCCCTGCCCTGCTTGGGGTGCTGGTTCTCCAGTCTCCGGCAGCACCGCCGCAGCACACGCCGCTCGGCACCCCGCGGATCGGGAGCCTGCAGAGGGTCGCCACCACCACGCTCACGGTGGCCCAGGCGATCGCTCAGCAGGAGGCCAGCGCCTCCGTCACCGTCCGCGGTTACATCGTCGGCCAGCCGACTGCCACCAGCACCGTGATCAGGTCCGGGTACACGGCCGACACCGCGCTCGCCCTGGCGGACAGCGCCAGTACGACCAGCACTTCGTCGATGCTGTACGTGCAGATCCCGAGTGCCTTCCGGGCCAGTTACGGGCTGCAGTCGAACCCTGGCCTGCTCGGTAGCCAGATCGACGTGACCGGGTTGCTGACCGCGTACTTCTCGCACGCGGGCCTGAAGTCGGCGACCGCGTTCGCGCCCGCCGGTTCGACCGCAACCCCGACCGCGACGACCACCACGACCGCCGCCCCAAGCCCGACCGGAAGCAGCGCGACCGACTCCTACTACAGCAGCGCCCTCGGCAAGAGCGGCAACAGCCTCCGGACGGCGCTGCACCAGATCATCTCCACCGGCGTCACCAAGCTGACCTACGACCAGGTCTGGGATGCGCTGAAGGTGACCGACCAGGATCCGAACAACTCCGCCAACGTGATCTTGCTGTACAGCGGGATCTCCCGGTCCAAGACGCTCAACGGCGGGGACGCCAACGACTGGAACCGCGAGCACGTCTGGGCCAAGTCACACGGCGACTTCGGCACCGCCACCGGGCCGGGCACCGACGTCCACCATCTGCGGCCGGAAGACGTCACGGTCAACTCCGATCGCGGTAACAAGGACTTCGACAACGGTGGCACCGCGTCCAGCGAAGCCCCCGGTAACTACACCGACTCGGACTCGTGGGAACCGCGCAACGCGGTCAAGGGCGACGTCGCCCGGATGATCTTCTACATGGCGATCCGATACGAAGGCGACGACGGCTGGCCCAACCTGGAGCCCAACGACTCGGTCAGCAACGGCACCAACCCGTACATCGGCCGGCTCTCGGTGCTGCGGCAGTGGAACACCCAGGACCCCCCGGACACCTTCGAGAAGCGCCGCAACCAGGTGATCTTCGATAGCTACCAGCACAACCGCAACCCGTTCATCGACCACCCGGAATGGGTGGCCTCGATCTTCGGCTGACGCGCGCAGCCGGATGGCCGGGTCGGTGGCTGAGGTCGGTGACCGAGGTGATCTCTTCGGCCAGGCCGGCTCTCGACGACGGAACAGTGACGGTGACTAGATCAACGTGAGTTTGGTACTGGTGGCGCAGTACCAAACTCACGTTGATCAAGACGCTCACGGGCCGGCCGACCATGGGAAGCCGGTCAACCCCTGGGTAATCGGCAGTTGCGCCCGCTTTCGTGCCGTGGAAGGCACTGCTTGCGGGCAGGGCTGGCGATCTTCGCGGAAGGGCCGCGGCCATTTCGACCGACCAGCGCAGCCGCCTTGGGGCTACTGCTTCACCAAGCGGACGGTGAACGTCTTCGTCGGGGTGTACACGGTGAGCTTGGTCGGCGCCCGGCCGGTCGAGCGCGTCGTCGGCAGGGCGAACCGGAACTTCTGACCGGACCACCCGGTCACGCTCACCCCCTTCGCCACCGTGAGCCGCACCGGCACACCTTTGCGATCGACCAGCGTGGCGACCGTCTGGCCGGTCCGGATCAGGGCGATCCGATGGAGTTGATCGCCGGCCCCGACGACCAGGGCGTCCCCGGCGTCCCGCGCGTTGCTGTGGATAGTGCTGCGGCTTCCGGAGATACCCAGAACGGCACCGTAGATCGTCATGGTGTGACCGTCGACGCGGCGGTGCGCAGCGAACAGCAAGCAGCCACCGGCGGCCGTGGTGGTGCCGGTCTTGATTCCGATCACCCCGTGCAGCCCGAGCAGCGAGTTCGGGTTCTTGATCTGCTCGTTCAGCGGGATGTCCGCACTGGACGTGCCGACCAACTCGGCAAGCGTCGGCTGGGCCATCGCCGCCGGCGCCAGTTTGAGCAGGTCAGAGACCGTGCTCACGGATCCGGCGGACAGCCCCGAGGCGTCGGCATAGTGCGTGGAGGACATTCCCAGGCGTTGGGCGTTGCTGTTCATTCTCCGGACGAAGGCCGCTTCGCTCCCGGCGTCCCAGCGGGCCAGGATCTCGGCGATATTGCCGGCGGAGGCGATCAGCAGGCCCTGCAGCGCCTCCCGCTCGGTGAGTTTCTCCCCGGCGGCGACCGCTACCACCGACTCGCCCCTCGCCTTCTGCTCCGGATACGCGGCGGCCTCGGCGTCGGTGACCGTGATGGTCGGCCCGGACCGGCCGGCGGAGAGCGGATGGTCGCGAAGGATCGTGTACGCGGTCATCACCTTGGTGATGCTGGCGATCGGGACCGGCCGGCTGGAACCAGAGCGCCCCAGCACGCCGACCCCGGCGATCTCGACCTTGGCCTGCCCCGAACTGGGCCACGGTAGCGACGGCTTCGGGCCGGCGGCGATGAACTCCCGGTCGATGGTGAGCTTTGCCTTGGTGGGCGAGCGCCGCTCGGTCGGGCTCGGGCTGGGGGTTTCGCCCGCCGCGGTGGTAGCGACCGGAGACGTGGGCGAGGGCGCGGCCACCGGCGCCAGGTCCCTCGCCTGGCCTCGATCAGAAAGGACGACGACCGTCGAGATGGCGGTGATCACCGCGACCGCTGCGACGGCCAGGAACCAAGGACGTCGACTGCGCGCCGATCGGGCCGGACCCTGGCCCAGTAGTGCCGCCAACGGCACCTGCTCGTTCGGCACGTGCGCTCCTTCGGCACCCACTGGGCGCTCATCAGCTGTTGCGGACCATACGTTGCGAAATCAGACAGTATCTCCCGGCTCATAGCACGAGCCAGCGCGATGGCATCGAGCCGTGTCATGAAATCACTTCGGGACCAATTGATCCATGTGGCCGATTCGCGCGTACAGAGGGCGAAACCCGAAGGCGGGCAGTGGGCTGTGAACGAGTGCGGCGAGCACGAGAAAGGATCGGATTGTTGAAGCTAGGAGGAAATACACGCTGGGTGACGATCGGAATCGCGGCGGGGGCCGAGGGCTGCACACATCTGACATGGATAGCCAGGGGTTCGCGATTGGATGGAGAAAGTAGTTGAAGCATTCAATGGATCTGGGAATGTTCCGACAGGGAAATCACAGCCCCTCTTTTGCCACTCTTACTCGCGGCATGGAAGACGCCGCGGACGTCGCCGATTTCTGCATTCCCTGCAATCCATATTTCCCCACGCCCGACATGTTCAGCCAGCTCTCCTCTCGACTTGAATCAATTCTCAAATATTATCCCAGCGATTCAAACACCATTGCCGGACAATTGGCCAGCGTGCTCGGCCTACCGCCACAGACCATCGTGATGGCGAACGGCTCGACCGAATTAATTACCTGGATCGATCATTTGATGATCAAGGAGAGCGTGGCCATCCCGGTGCCCACCTTCGGCCGCTGGACGGACCAGCCGCTGGAAACCGGCAAGCGGGTGGACATGTTCAAGCTGCACGAGGAAACCGGCTTTGCCCTGGACGTCGACGAGTACATCCGGTTCATCCGGTCCCGGGGCACTCGGGTGGCGGTGATCTGCAACCCGAACAACCCGGACGGCGGCTCGCTGCCGCACCGCGAGGTGATCCGGCTGATGGATTCCCTCAGCGACCTCGACCTGGTCATTGTCGACGAGTCGTTCATCGATTTCGTCGATGACGAGAGCGTGGCCTCGGTCGGCCCGGATGCGATGTTGCGCTCCAACGTTCTCGTCCTCAAAAGCCTGGGCAAGAATTTCGGCCTGCACGGGATCAGATTCGGCTACGTGATCGGAAACCCGGCGCTGGTCCACGACCTCCGGCGTTTCCTGCCGAAGTGGAACTTGAATTCGCTCGCCGAGGCAGTCGTCTTCATGCTTCGCGACCATCTCGACAGTTACCGGATCAGCCTGCAGTTGCTGGCCCGGGACCGGTACGAGATGACCGCCGAACTGCACCAGGTACCCGGGATGACGGTCTATCCCTCCCAGGGCAACTTCATCCTGGTGAAGCTGCCCCCCGGCGCGGACGGCGGGCTGCTGCGCGATTACCTGCTCTCCCAGCATGGGGTACTGGTTCGCGAGTGCGGCAACAAGCTGGGTATCACCAGCCAGTTCGTCCGGCTGGTGGTGCGCCCCCGAGCCGACGTCCAGCGCTTGCTGACCGGCATCTACGGGTACCTCGGAATCCGGGTCGAGAATCCGCTGGACGCCGTTCTCCCCAGCGGGTACTCCGGCGCGGAAAACTATGGACGGCGCGAGGAGTACAACGCCCCTCCGCCACGCGAGGAGTACAGCGTTCCGCAGGTGCGCGAGGAATACAACGTGCCGCAGCTGCGCGAGGAGTACCACGTGACCCAGCTTCAGTCAGTGCCCTCCCTGCAGGCTCAGCCAGCCGAAAGCGCTTGGGTGGCCGAAGCCTTGCGGTCCCAGCGCCTCCCGGGCGAGCGGCTCGGCGAGCGGCAGCGCTAGACCCTCAGCAAAGCCTCAGGGCTTCCCTAGGGAAGCCCTGAGGCAGCTCTAGGGAAGCTCTAGGGAAGCCAAGCGCGGTAGGCGTTCGGTTTGTCGGTCAGCACGAGATCGGCCTCGGCCTGCTTGGCAGCGTTCCACTGCTCAACGGTGTTGGCCGTCCACACCACCACCGCGAGCTTCTTCGCGTGCAGACTGGAAATATTGCTGCGGGTGACGATATCCGTGCGCAGTGCAACGCCCCACAGGCCCTGGTCACTCAGCTCATCGGGGGTCGGCAGGTTCTGGCCCGCGATCGGTCGCATCATCAGCAGGAAGCGCAGCGGCAGCTGGTCCTGTGCGGCCAGCGCCTTGATCTTGGCCAGCGCGTCCGGGTAGAACGAGGAACTGATGGTGCGCCCGGCCAGCTTGTACTTCGCGATCGTGGCCAGGTACTCACGGATCTGGGCGTCGCTGGGATGCTCCGGCTTCATCTCCACGACGATCTGGGCATCCGGAATCGCGGCGATCTTCTTCAGCGCCGCGTTCAGCGTGGGAATCGCGTAAGTGCGACCGTCTTTGGACGCCGAAGCCAGGGTCCGGCAGCGCGTCCGCAGCACGTCCCAGCTCGTCTTCGACACCGTGTACGGGCCGCCCTGACACACCATCGGATGGTCCGGGCCGGCCTCGCTCGCTGCGGTCGTCCGCTCGTCGTGGACCAGGATCGCCACCCCGTCCGACGTCCAGTGCACGTCGGTTTCGACGGTTGCCCCGGACTCGGCGGCTGCCACGAGCGCGGGCAGCGTCTCCAGCGGGTAGCCGTCCTCCCAGCCGCCTTGATGGGCCAGGACGGCGATCGAACCGGCCAACCCGGCGGAGCTGACCGCCGGGGTGGCGGTGGCCGTGCTGGCCGAGGCCGGAGTACCGGCCTGATCGCCGTCATCGCCGAGCCCCGGGATCAGCACGATCAGGGCGTACAGGGCGACTGCCACTAAAAGCACCGCCACACCGGCTAGTAACAACCGGCTTCGGCTCAGCAGTCGCCCTGGTGACTCCACGATCCATGCTCCTTCGGTTCAGCCCGTCACGCGTTGGTGACCAAGCCGAGTTCGGCCGGGGCCACCAGCCCATCATGACTTGGCAGGATCCGGACCGTATATCCAAATGGACCGGTTCGCCGCAACTTGAGGGTGCCCTCGAAGACGTACCTGCCCTCCCCATGGCCGTCGGCAGCGCCGGCGGCCGCGACGAACTGCAGCGGCTGCACCACCGAGTCGGTGATCGTGTCGGCCGGCGAGACCCGGCCGTGCACGACCTGCACCTGGACATCGGTCGGGGCCAGCCCGTCCAGCGAGACCACCGCGCGGACCTGCAGCTCGTCACCGACCTGCGGTGAGTCGCTGACTCCGGACGAGTCCACGTGCTCCACCCGGACGCCGGCCCAGTGCGAGCGGACCCGGGTCTTGAACTCCGCCAGCTCGTGGGCGACGTCCGGCGTGGTGATCCGGCCGGATCCGGCGGCCGGCACGTAGAGCTGCCGGACGTAGTCCGCGACCATCCGCGAGGCCAGCACCTTGGGCCCGAGCGAGGAGAAGGTGTGCCGCACCATCTCCAGCCAGCGCTGCGGCAGCCCGTCGTCGTCCCGGCCGTAGAACCGTGGCGCTACCTCGTTCTCCAGCAGTTCGTAGAGGGCGGCCGCTTCCAGGTCGTCGCGATGATCAGGGTTCTCGACGCCGTCCGCGGTCGGGATCGCCCAGCCGTTCTCGCCGTCGTACCACTCGTCCCACCAGCCGTCCAGGATCGAGAGGTTCAGCCCGCCGTTCAGCGCCGACTTCATCCCGGACGTGCCGCAGGCCTCGAACGGGCGTAGCGGGTTGTTCAGCCAGACGTCACAACCGGGGTACAGGGTCTGCGCCATCGCGATGTCGTAGTTGGGCAGGAAGACGATCCGGGCCCGGACCGCCGGGTCGTCGGCGAACTGAACCATCTGCTGAATCAGTCGCTTGCCGGTCTCGTCGGCCGGGTGCGACTTACCCGCGATCACCAGCTGGATCGGCCGAGTCGGGTGCAGCAGCAGCGCCTTCAGCCGGTTCGGGTCACGCAGCATCAAGGTGAGTCGCTTGTACGTCGGGACTCGCCGGGCGAAGCCGATGGTCAGCACATCCGGATCCAGGATGTCGTCCACCCAGCCCAGCTCGGCCCGGCTGGCGCCACGCTTGATCCACGAGGCGCGAACCCGACGGCGGGCGTCGTCCACCAGATCCGAGCGCAGCTGCCGACGCACCGCCCACAGCTCGTCCGCCGGGACCTTGTCGATCTCCTCCCAGGCCTTGGCCTCCTGAGTGATCTGCGGCCCGATGTACTTCTCGGCCAGGTCGATCATCCGGTGGTCGACCCAGGTCGGCGCGTGCACCCCGTTGGTGATCGAGGTGATCGGGATCTCCGGGGCGTCGAATCCCGGCCAGAGCCCTTCGAACATCTCCCGGCTGACCTCGCCGTGCAGCTGGGAGACGCCGTTCGCGCGCGCTGCCAGCCGCAGCCCCATGATCGCCATGTTGAACACGGTGGGATCGCCGCCCGGGTAACTCTCCGCGCCGAGCGCCAGCACCCGCTCCACCGGCAGCCCGGCCAGCGCGCTGTCGCCACCGAAGTGGGACACGATCAAATCCCGGCCGAATCGGTCGATTCCAGCCGGAACCGGGGTATGCGTGGTGAATACGGTGGCAGACCGGACGGTCTCCAGCGCCTCGTCGAAGCTCAACCCGGCGCCGATCAGCTCCCGGATCCGCTCCAGGCTGAGGAACCCGGCATGGCCTTCATTGGTGTGGTAGACCTCCGGCCGCGGACCGTTGGTCAGCCGCGCCCACAGCCGAAGAGCACGGACGCCGCCGATCCCGAGCAGCATCTCCTGGTGCAGCCGGTGCTCCGACGTCCCGCCGTACAACCGGTCGGTGACCGCCCGGGCGACCTCGTCGTTGCCCTCGTAGGTGGAGTCCAGCATCAGCAGCGGCACCCGCCCGACCTGCGCCTTCCAGACGTGCGCGGTGAGCGATCGGCCGCCGGGCAGATCCACGGTGACGATGGCCGGGGTGCCGTCGGCTTCGCGCAGCAACGAGATCGGCAGCTCGTTCGGGTCCAGCACCGGGTAGTCCTCGTGCTGCCAGCCGTCGCGGGTCAGCGACTGCTTGAAGTAGCCGTACTGGTAGAGCAGCCCGACTCCAATGATCGGTACGCCGAGGTCACTGGCCGACTTGAGGTGGTCGCCGGCCAGGATCCCGAGACCGCCGGAGTACTGCGGCAGGACGGCGGTGATCCCGAACTCGGGCGAGAAGTAGGCGATCGCTTCCGGCGTCGGCGCCTCGGGACTGGCCAGCGACTGGTACCAGCGCGGCTCGGTCAGGTAGGCGTGCAGATCCGCTGCGGCGGCCTCAACCCGGGCGACAAACTGCGCATCAGCGGCGAAAGCGTCCAGTTCTTCCGGCGAAAAGGCGCCGAGGAGCGCGATCGGGTCGCGCCGGGCGGCCTCCCAGCGTTCCGGGGAGAGCGACGCGAACAGCTCGAGCGTGGGTGGATGCCAGGACCAGCGAAGATTGCTCGCGAGCTCGGCGAGCGCAGCGATCGGCTGGGGCAACACGGTGCGGACCGTAAAACGGCGAATAGCTCTCACGGTGCGCACCCTACGGCAGCGTGTCGGGCAACACACGCTGTCTTTGCCAAGGACTTGCGGAAGTCGCAAGAAGTTTCAGGCGGTGTCTGCCGATACGTTTGGTGCACAGCGGTTATCACCGCGAAACTACAGTCTGGTTCGATCAAGGCACCGCTCCGAGCAAACGGAGACGTTGCCCATGCCACCTCGTCGTCTCGCGCCTCCCGGAGATCCAGCCGGAGGGCGGCCGGTCGTCGGTGGGTGATCGGCCGACGAGGATCCGCTGGCAAGGCCTCACGCAGGCGTGAACATGGAACGTGAACATGCGGGAATCCCCCGCCCTGGACGAGGCTGGAGTATGGACGAGCGTCACGAGGTAACAGTGCCCCCCGAGCAGCGGCCCGCATTGCGCACCGAAACGGCTGGGTACCCGCCGAGAAATCGGACTGCCACCGAGCCCGCAAGCGGCTTGGACAGCGGTTCCCAGCCGATCGAGGTCGGCCCGACCGGCGGTCCGGCACCGACCGTCGAGGAATCCAAACCGGTGGACGCCGACGTCTCCGAAACCCACCAGACCCAGCAAGCCGAGCTGTCAAAGAGCAAACCGTTCGAGACCTCGCCGTACGGCGCCGAGGGCACTCCGCCCGCCGACTCGCTGTCTCGCGGCCGGCCCGGGGTGGGCCGGATCCCGGTTCTCGAGGTCACTCCACAGGTGGACGGCGGACGCTGGCCGACCAAGGCGATCCCCGGTGAAGAGGTGCCGATCAGCGCCGTGGTCTTCCGCGAGGGTCACGACGCGGTGGCCGCCACCGCCGTCCTGATCGACCCCGAAGGCAACCGGCATTCCGAGGTTCGGATGACCCCCGGTGCCCCCGGCCTGGACATCTATCACGCCACCCTGGTCCCGGACCGAGTCGGTGCGTGGACGTATCTGGTCGAAGGCTGGGGCGACCCGTACGGCACGTGGGAGCACGACGCCGCGATCAAGATCGAAGCCGGAGTCGACGTCGAACTGATGCTCGAGGAGGGCGCCCGGCTACTGGAGCGGGCGGTGGTGGAGACCAACCCGCGCAAGAAGCCGGCCCGAAACCTCACCTTCGCCGCCGCGGCACTACGCGACTCCGACATGACCGTCGAGGAGCGACTTGCTGCCGGGATGTCGATCCAGGTGCGCGGCGCCCTGACCGAGCGCCCGTTGCGGGAACTGGTTTCGCCGTCCGAACCGATCCGGCTCGAGGTGCGCCGCGAGCGTGCGCTCGTCAGCTCCTGGTACGAGCTGTTCCCCCGGTCTGAAGGCGCCCACGTGGACGAGAACGGCCGTTGGGTGTCCGGCACCCTGCGGCAGGCCGAAGCACGGCTACCGGCGGTTGCCGGGATGGGCTTCGACATCGTTTACCTGCCGCCGATCCACCCGGTCGGGCGAGTCAACCGCAAGGGCCCGAACAACACCCTGACCCCGAAGGACGACGATCCCGGC
The DNA here is from genome assembly GCA_035474375.1 of Kineosporiaceae bacterium. Lineage (GTDB taxonomy): Bacteria > Actinomycetota > Actinomycetes > Actinomycetales > Kineosporiaceae > JANNPJ01. The sequence goes on from DATINJ010000034.1 coordinate 55,659, forward strand.
TCCACCTGGGCGATCGGCTCCGACGAGGGCGGGCACGACGCGGTGCACCCCGACCTGGGCACGATCGAGGACCTCGATCATTTCGTCGCCGCAGCCGCAGAGCAGGGGCTGGAGGTCGCTCTCGACCTGGCCCTGCAGTGCGCACCGGACCACCCGTGGGCTCGCGAACACCCGGAGTGGTTCACCACCCGGGCCGACGGCACGATCGCGTACGCCGAGAACCCGCCGAAGAAGTACCAGGACATCTATCCGCTGAACTTCGACAACGACCCGGCCGGGCTGGCCGCCGAGGTGCTGCGCGTCGTCCTGCACTGGATCGCTCACGGGATCACCGTGTTCCGGGTGGACAACCCGCACACCAAGCCGGTCTCGTTCTGGGAGTGGCTGATCTCCCGGGTGAACGCCCAGTACCCGGACATCATTTTCCTGGCCGAGGCCTTCACCCGCCCGCAGATGATGCATACCCTTGCCAAGGTCGGTTTCCAGCAGTCCTACACCTATTTCACCTGGCGGACGACGAAGGAAGAGCTCACCGAGTACGTCACCGAGCTTTCGGGCTCAAGTGCGGCGTACATGACGCCGAACTTCTGGCCTAACACCCCGGACATCTTGCACGAGTTCCTTCAGTACGGGGGGCCGGCGGCGTTCAAGTTGCGCGCGGTCCTGGCAAGCACGCTCTCGCCGAGTTGGGGCATGTACTCCGGCTACGAGCTGTGCGAGCACACCGCCGTTCGCGGCGGCAGCGAGGAGTACAACGAGAGCGAGAAGTTCCAGTACCGGCCCCGGGACTGGAGCAGTTACGAACCAGGCGGCGTTAACGAGGAACTCTCGATCGCGCCGTACATCACGCGGCTCAATGAGATCAGGCGCGAACATCGCGCTCTGCAACGCTTACGCAATACCGTGTTCCATCGCACCGACGACGAGCAGGTCATCTGCTATTCCCGGCGCCTGGAGTCGGGGTCGGCAGCTAATGAGCCCGAGGACGTGCTCCTTATCGTGGTCAATCTCGATCCGCACGGCCCTCGGGAGACCTGGCTGCACCTGAACATGCCCGAACTGGGCCTGGACTGGTTCGACGGGTTCGTTGTTGAAGATCTGCTGACTGGAACGACCTTCCAGTGGCAGGAACACAACTTCGTTCGTCTCGATCCCTTTTTCCATCCCGCCCACGTCCTCCACGTCAGGAGGCTTTGAGTTGCCCAGGTCAAATGTAGGGATGACTTCTCATCCCGGGCTGCAGCACGACCCGCAGTGGTACCGCAAGGCGGTCTTCTACGAGGTGCTGGTACGGGCGTTCGCAGATTCGAACGGGTCGGGGTCGGGAGACTTCACCGGGCTGATCGGCAAGCTCGATTACATCCAGTCGCTCGGCGTGGATTGCCTGTGGCTGCCGCCGTTCTACGCCTCGCCACTGCGCGACGGTGGCTACGACATCAGCGATTACTGCGCGGTGCTCCCGGAATTCGGCACGCTGCCGGACTTCCAGGAATTCGTCGCCCAGGCGCATGCTCGCGGGCTGCGGGTGATCACCGACCTGGTGATCAACCACACCAGCGACGCGCACCCGTGGTTCCAGGCCAGCCGCAGCGACCCGGAGGGGCCGTACGGCGATTTCTACGTCTGGAGCGACGACGATGAGCAGTACCGGGACGCCCGGATCATCTTCGTCGACACCGAGACCAGCAACTGGACCTTCGACCCGGTCCGCCGCCAGTTCTTCTGGCACCGGTTCTTCGGTCACCAGCCGGACCTGAACTTCGAGAACCCGGCGGTGCAGGAGGCGATCCTCGACGTCGTCCGGTTCTGGATGGACATGGGGATCGACGGATTCCGCCTGGACGCCGTGCCGTACCTCTTCGAAGAGGAGGGCACCAACTGCGAGAACCTGCCGCAGACCCATGCCTTCCTGCGCCGGCTGCGGGCCACGATGGACCAGGAGTACCCCGGCTGCGTGCTGCTCGCCGAGGCCAACCAGTGGCCCAAGGACGTGGTCGCCTACTTCGGCACCGAGGAGGAGCCGGAGTGCCACATGTGCTTCCACTTCCCGGTGATGCCGCGGCTGTACTACTCGCTGCGCGAGGAGCGGGCCAAGCCGATCATCGACATCCTGGCCGAGACCCCGGAGATCCCCTCGCACGGCCAGTGGGGCACGTTCCTGCGTAACCACGACGAGTTGACCCTCGAAATGGTGACCACCGAGGAACGCGCGGCGATGTACGGCTGGTACGCCCCGGACCCGCGGATGCGGGCCAACATCGGCATCCGCCGCCGGTTGTCCACCTTGCTCGACGGCCCCCGGGCCGAGATCGAGCTGGCGAACGTGCTGCTGCTGTCGCTGCCGGGCAGCCCGACGCTGTACTACGGCGACGAGATCGGGATGGGTGACAACATCTGGCTGCCGGACCGCGACGCGGTCCGGACCCCGATGCAGTGGACGCCGGACCGCAACGCCGGGTTCTCCACCGCCGATCCCGGCAAGCTCTACCTGCCGGCCGTGCAGTCGCTGCAGTACCACTACGCCGCGGTCAACGTGGAGTCCCAGCTCGCGACGTCCAGTTCGCTGCTGAACTGGGTGCGCTCGATGCTGCAGACCCGGCGGGAGCACCCAGCCTTCGGAATGGGCGCCTACCTGCCGGTAGAGGCGGACAACCCGGCCGTGCTGGCATTTATGCGAGTGCTCGAGCCCGATCCAGACAACGGTGTCCGAGGCGAAGTTATCCTCTGCGTCAACAACCTGTCACGGACCGCACAGGGTACTCGCCTGCGGCTGCCTGAGTGGGCGGGATGTGAAATCACGGATATCTTCGGCGGAAGCGGTTTTGACGCCGTCCCGGCCGATGGTCAGTTGTCGCTGACGATGGGCTCCCGGGACTTCTATTGGTTGACCGTATCGGGCGGCCCCACCGGAGGACCCAAACCATGACTGAGCCAGTGACCGGCGCCCACGATGTCGCCGGCCTGCTGGCCAGCTGGTTACCACGCCAGCGGTGGTTTGCGGCCGGCCCGGGTGGGGTCACCCTCGCCCCGGCCGGCCGGATCATCCTGAGCGCACCGACCGTCACTCCGTTCGCCGTCCCTGACGACAGCGGGCTGCCGGTCGAACCGCCGGTCGGGATCGCGGTGCACATCGTCAGCGCGCTGCCGGCCGGGTCGGTTCCGGAATCTGACGGCTCCGCCTCGAACCGGGCCACCCCGGTCACCAGCAGCAGTTCGGCCACCTACCAGGTGCCCCTGACCTACCGCACCGAGCCGGTGCCGGAACTGGCGCATGCCCTGGTCGGAGAGCTGCGCACGGCGGACGGTCCGCGGTGGGTGTACGACGCACCGCACGATCCGGTGTTCGTCGCCGAGTGGATGCGGCTGGTAGCCGCTCCGGACGAGGCGATGTCCTTTCCGGGGACGCCGCGCAGCCGGGTCCGGGGGGTTCGGCGAGCCGGCGAGGCCCCATTGGATCTGATGGACCCGACTGGGTCTAACAGGGCCGCCCATGTGCTCTCCGGCGAGCAGTCCAACACGTCGATCATCGTCGGGGACGACGAGGCCGGCGAACCCGTGATGATCAAGATTTTCCGAGTGCTGCAGCCGGGCCGCAACCCGGACGTCGTCGTGCCCGGCGCCCTGTCCACGGCCGGCAACGCCCGCGTCCCGCGATTGATCGGCTGGATCGAGGGCGAGTGGGTGCAGCCGGACGGGCAGCCCGCCTGGGGTCACCTGTCCGCCTTCGCCGAGTTCATCGCCGGCAGTCAGGACGGCTGGCGGATCGCCTGCGCGGCGATCGAGGGCGGCGAGACCTTCGCGGCGATGTCCGAGGAACTGGGCACCACCACGGCTGCCGTGCACTCGGCGCTCGCCCGCACCCTGCCGACCCGTCCGACCACGCCGGCCGCGCTCGCCGCCCTCGCCGACCATCTGGAGTCCCGGCTCGGCTGGGCGGTCGACACCGTCCCCGCGCTGGCCGAGTACGCTCCGGCCGCGACCGAGGTGATCGCCGCCGTCCGCGCCCTGCAGACCGCTCCCGATCAGCAGATAGTGCATGGCGACTACCACCTTGGCCAGGCACTCTACAAAGCGGACCGGGGCTGGGTAGTCCTGGATTTCGAGGGTGAACCACTCCGGCCACTGGCCGAGCGGGGCGAGCCCGACCTGGCCCTGCGCGACGTCGCCGGGATGCTCCGCTCGTTCGACTACGCGGCCCGGCACTCCGTACTCGGGCTGGCCGACGACGACCCGCGGGCGCTGGCCGCCTCCGCCTGGGCAAGCGAGTGCCGGGAGGCGTTCCTGTCCGGGTACGCCGCCGAGTCCGGCCGTGATCCGCGTCAGGACGACGTCCTGCTCCGGGCTCTGGAACTGGACAAAGCGCTGTACGAGACGGTCTACGAGACCCGCCATCGACCGGGCTGGGTCGAGGTGCCGCTGCGGGCTGTCGGACGGTTGCTCGCCGCTCGGATCGCCACCGTGCGCACCTCTACCGCAGTCCGCTGACAATCAGTCACAGGACACGCGGGTAGGGTGGTCGGCCGACGGGCCCGCGATGGCAGACGGCAACTCACGGACGGGAACACCGATAATGCAGTCCACCGATTCACCCGAGCCCACCAGGTCGGCCTGGAGCCGGTACCGGACGCCGATCGGGGCGGCCCTCGCAGTCGTCGTGGGCGCGGTCGGCATCTTCTTGATCGCACCCTCGGATGATGCCGGGACACCGACCGCCGAACCGAGCCAGGCCGCTCCAGCCGCTAGCCCCACCCCCGCCGCCAGCCCGGAACCGACCGTGGCTGGGAAGATCGGCGACATCAACGACGTGAAGGTGACCGGCAGCGCTACCCCCGCGCTCCAGGCGCCGACCCCGTTCATCGTGGCGAAGACCACCAAGAAGGTACTGAAAGCCGGTACTGGCAAGGCGGTCTCCGCCGGGCAGCGACTCACGATCGACTTCCTGGGGGTGAACGGCAAGGACGGCAAGGCGTTCAACATGTCCTACGGCAAGCCCGACAAGGTGACGTTCACCCTCGGCGATCCGGGCCTGCTCAAGGGCATGGCAACCGGCCTGGCCGGGGTGAACGTTGGATCCCGGGTGCTGCTGGCGATTCCCCCCGCCGAGGCGTACGGCCCGACCGGATCGCCGGACCAGGGCATCGGGCCGACCGACACCCTGCTGTGGGTGATCGACGTCAAGTCGGCGGCCACCCCGGTCAAACCGCTCACCCGCGCCGCCGGTACCGCCGTCAAGCCGAAGGCCGGCCTTCCGACCGTGGCTCTGGACAGCGCGACCGGAAAGCCGACGATCACGATTCCGAAGACGGCGGCGCCGAGTTCGCTTGTCGTGCAGCCGTTGATCACCGGCAAGGGCGCCAAGGTCACCAAGGGTCAGACGATCACCGTGCACTACACCGGGTTGATCTGGGCCAGCTCGAAGGAGTTCGACTCGTCCTGGACCACCAATAAGCCGGCCAGCTTCCCGATCGGTACCGGTGGCGTCATCCCCGGCTGGGACAAGGGATTGGTCGGCCAGACCGTTGGTAGCCAGGTACTGCTGGTGATTCCGCCGGCCGACGGCTACGGCACCACAGGCCAGTCGAGCGCCGGGATCACCGGCACCGACACCCTGGTCTTCGTGGTGGACATCCTCGGCGCCGAGTGATCATTCGCCGCCCGGCATAATGGGCGAATGGGCAAAACCTACGAGCGGATAGAAGGTCGGCTGCGGGATTTCATCGAAACGCAGCCGATCTTCTTCACCGCCACCGCGCCGCTGGCCGACAACGGAACGGTCAATCTTTCCCCGAAGGGGCTGCAGGGCTCCTTCACGGTGATCGACGAGAACACTGTCAGCTACCTCGACTTCGCCGGTAGCAATGCCGAAACCATCGCTCACCTTCGGGAGAACGGGCGAATCACGTTGATGTGGTGCGCCTTTCAGGGCCCACCAAATATCGTTCGGATTCATGGCCGGGGCGAGCCGATTTTCCGGGACGACGCCCGCTGGCCTGATCTGCTCGCACATTTCCCCGACATCGACCCAGACCTGCACGGGCTCCGGGCGATCATCGTCGTGCACGCCGACCTGATCCGGGACACCTGCGGTTACGCCGTCCCGTTCATGACGTACGACGAGGACCGCGATCTGCACGCCAAGCGATTCTCTCGGGAAGACGACGCCTCGCTGAACGAGTATTTCGAACGCAAGGACTACATCGGCGTCAGTATGGACGGCCTGCCTGGCCTGCCCCTGCCGTTGCCGCCCACTCCGCACTGAGTCCGGCTACGGGACGTCGTCCCACATCCTTGGAGGACGACGTCCGGGTCATTATTGCCTAATGGTCTGTCTGGGATGCCCCAGACAGACCATTAGCTCTTCAGGAAGGCCAGCAGGTCGGCGTTGAACGCCTGCTCCATCTCCCCGACGAGTCCGTGCGACCCGCCCGGGTAGACCGTGAGCGTGGCGTTCTTGAGCAGAGCCGCGGACTTCCGGCCGGCCGCATCGATCGGCACGATCTGGTCGTCCTCGGCGTGCACGACCAGCACCGGGATGTCGATCTTCTTCAGGTCCTCGGTGAAATCGGTCTCCGAGAACTGCTTGATGCAGGCGATCGCGTTGGCATGCCCGGCCTGCATGCTCTGCAGCCAGAACGCGTCCTTGATCCCCTGCGAGACGACCGCGCCCTCGCGGTTGGCGCTGTAGAACGGCTCGGTCAGGTCCTTGTAGAACTGCGAGCGGTCAGCGATCACACCGGCCCGAATTCCGTCGAACACCTCGATCGGCAGCCCGCCGGGGTTGGCCTCGGTCTTCAGCATCTGCGGCGGGACGGCGCCCAGCAGCACCGCCTTGGCCACCCGGGAGGTGCCGTGCCGGCCCAGGTATCGGGTGACCTCGCCACCGCCGGTGGAATGCCCGACCAGCACGGCGTCGTGCAGGTCGAGCTTCTCGATCACCTCGGCCAGGTCGTCGGCGTACTGGTCCATCGTGTTGCCGTCCCAGGTCTGCGTCGACCGACCGTGACCCCGGCGGTCGTGGGCGATCGCCCGATATCCCTGCGAGGCGACCAACTGCGCCTGGTTGTCCCACGCATCGGCGTTCAGCGGCCACCCGTGGCTGAAGACTACCGGCTGACCGGTGCCCCAGTCCTTGTAAAAGATGCCCGTGCCGTCGGTCGTGGTGATCATCGGCATTGCTGTTCCTCCTAGGGTGGGGATGCGATCCAATCCGGATCCATTCCATTCTTACAGGCGATTCACCCCATTTTTAGCCGTTCTGACCGTGCGTCCATCCCCCGTCGACCGTCCGTTGAGCCCTCCCCTGGCAGTGTGTTGACCTGACCGAAATCGATTCAATACGGGCGGTGACTCCCATCGGGTCGGTGATCCGCATATCGTGGCGCTGACGCCGTCGACTTCGAGTGAGAGCCACGAATGTCCATTTCGCCGAACCAGCGCCGCCGAGGCCGCATCAGCGGCTCCGGCATTCCGGCTGGGCGCGAATCGACCGAGGGCTCGACGGCGAGCCCGGATCCACTGGCCGACCTGCGCGGGGCGCTAGCCAATCTGGACCCGGAAGCCTTCAGCCGATGCTTCACGGCCGGCGGCTGGCTCCGGATTCCGCGCCCCGAGGGCGACGTCGTCCTGGGCAACCCAGCCGAGATCGCTCAGCTCGGCCACGAGCTGCGCGACCTGCTGATCGACCTCACCTGGACGCCGTCCCAACGCTTCGTCGCTGCAGGTCAAGTGGTGGAGGAGGCGGTGGCCAGGGCCCGGACCGTGCCTGGCGCCGGCGCCTGGATCCCGGCCGCCAGCGCGGCGGACGGAGTGATCCGGGTCCCGATGCGGGTGGTGGCGGCGGTCGACCCAGCCGGCCGGATCGACAACCTGACGCTTTGGGTGGACTGGGCGGCGCTGCACGATCCGCTCGGGGTGGACAGCGCTCGCGGGGCGGCGAGCGCGCTTGTCGCCAAGGCCCGCGCCCGCGATGCTCGCGGACTGCGGGTGATCGAGAGCGAGCCCGGAACCGCCCCCGTGCCCTTGCCTCCGCCGCCGGTCCAGAGCACCCCCGGTCCAGGCCGGCCACCGGCCACCGTGCTCTGGTGGAAGCAGCACCGGGCAACGATCGCCGGCTCAGTGATGGCACTCACAGCGGCGGCGGTGATCACCTGGGTGGCGGTCGGTGCGTTGCGGCCGATCGTGGACCATCAAGCCGACCCGGCCGGACCGGCTCCGACCGCCTCCGTCCGTGGAGCCAAGAGCGGCGCGGCACCCGCCGGGCCGAAAAGCACTCGGCCAGCCTCGACCAAACGTCCCGTGATCACCAAGGAAAAGGCGCAGGGCAAGCCGACCGTGCAAGCGGGTAAGCGGTACACCCTGAAGGCCGACCTGCTGTTCGCAACCGGATCCACCGAGCTGACGGTCAATGCCCGCTCCGAGCTCCAGAAGATGGCCGGCATCATCCGGGAGCGGCGGGTCACCGGCACCATCCAGGTCAACGGGTACACCGATGACGTCGGCACGGCAGCCGACAACCTGCAGCTGTCCCGGGACCGCGCCGGGGCCGTCGCCGAAGGGCTGCGGAACGAGCTGAGCGGCGTGACGCTGGAGCTCCGGCCGCAGGGTTTCGGTGAGCCGACGAACCCGGACGTCACCGTCGCCGGGCGCCGGCAGAACCGCAAAGTCGTCATCGTGCTGCCCGGCCTCAAATCGAACCCCGCACAACCTGATCGCTGACCCCTCTCCACCGCGACCATTCGAAAAGCCCACCCCATTCCGCGATCATGCACGCTTGCCCACCTACCACCCGCGATCATGCACGCTTGCCCACCCCAAAGCGGGCAACCGTGCATGATCACCGCAATGCCGGTGAGTTAAGTCGTCACGGGACCCCTGAACAACAGCCGTGATCATGCACGCTTGCTCGTCAGGCCAGGGCAAGCGTGCATGATCACGGGTCGAAGCGGAGCAGATGCGGCCTCAGGCAACCTCACCCCAGTCGCTCCAGCGCTTAACTCACCGGCATTGATGATCACCGCAGATGTTTGGGCACGGCCGCTCGCCCCGCATTTCATCCATCTGGGTGATCAGCACGATCATCAGCCGTTCTGCACGAAGCGACACGTCTGGTCGGGAACACACGGGCGGCCGTCTCATCCTTGGCAAGCTGGGCGCCGCAGGACTCGGCCGAACTACTCCGGATGGGCCAATTCGGTTCCAGATCACGAGTTCCGCCGAGTCCTGCGGCGCTCGACCCGGCGCTGCCCCCTGCTGCCGCTGGCCTCACCGTGCCGGAACAACCCATAGCCGCGCTGCTGGTCCGGCCGGACGGCTACGTCGCCTGGACGGCAGCCCAGACAGCCGATCCCGGCGAGACAGCCGACGCAGGCGAGACAGCCGACGCAGGCGAGACTGCCGACGCAGGCGAGACAGCCGACGCAGGCGACGAAGGCGACGCAGGCGAATCAGCTGGCATCGACGTCCTTGGTCTGCGCGCTGCCCTCACCGCCTGCTTCGGCCCGGGACGCTGAGTTGGTCCGCCGGGCCAGCGCGACCCCGGCCGCCAGCACCGCGACGAAGGCCACCAGCAACCAGATCAGGGGCGCGTTCCCGCCGGTGGAGTCACCGGCGGGCAGATCGACGGCGGCCGAGGTTGCCGCCCTCGAACCGCCGGATCCGGCCGCCGCCGAGAAGGCGAACTGACCGGAGATCGGGTGCCCGTCCGCCGACGTGACGCGCCACTGAACGGTGTAATCACCGGCCGCCGATCCGGGCAGGATCGCCTGCCGGACCTCCTTGTCGACCACGGTCGGCGCTCCGTCGACGACGCTTCCGCCGGGCCCGGATATCTGCACCGCAGTGCCGACCCCGAGTACGTCCTGGTTGAACGTCAACGTGATCTGTTCCGGTAGGGCGGCGACCTGCGCACCATCGGCCGGGTTGGTGCCTTCCAGCTGGGAGTGCGCTGAGGCGGTGGTGGCCGAGCCGAACCCGGCCAGCACCGCAAGACCGGCGACCGCCATCGCCCGGACGAGTCTGGCCCTGACCTGCCGGCCGGGCGACAACGGTCGCGCCGTCATGCCCGGCTACCGGCCTTGCGCCAGGCGAGCACGCCGAAGGCCAGCCCGAGCAGACCGGCCACCAACCCGCCGATCCCGAAGGCTCGCGCCGTCCCGTCGCTGTCGCTCACCGTGCTGGCCGGGGATGCCGCGGCGGCGCTGGTGTCCACCGCCGGAGCGGCATCGGCGTCGGCGCCTTCCGGCAGGGAAGCGGACAAGGCGAACGACGGCACCGGGTGCTCGGGCTCTTCCGCGCCTTCCGGCTGCGGCTCGTTCCACTTCACCACGGTGCCATCGGAGTAGGTCTGCTCGGCCGGGAAAGACAGGGTCTTGACGGTGGTCGGAAGCGGCCCGCCGGACAGGGCGAACTCCTGGAACTCACCGGGCCCGACTTCGCTGCCCTTGCTGGCCGTCCAGGTCACCGTGCTGGCCGCTTCGGTGACGGTGGCGCCTTCCACCTCTACCGGCTTGGGCAGCTTCGCCTTGGTGATCTTGGCCGTCCAGCCGTCCAGCTGTTGCGCCGAGACATAGATCAACGGGGTGTCCGTCGGCAGGTTCACGACAAGCTTGGTGGTGGAGGCGGTGTCGGACTCGTTCGGCACTCGAAAGGTGAGCTTGGTGAAGGAGCCGCCGGCGGCGGACTCCGGGATCACCCGAACGTGCGCCTGTGCGGCGACGCCGGTGGCCACGGTGAAAGCGGCAACGGCCAGAACGGTGGCACCGGTACGTGCCAGGAATGCGGAACTCGTAGACATGGGAAATGGATCCTTCGACAAGGGGTGATGGGGGACGGCGCAGGCGTCGTCCGATCCACCCGCCGATGACGACGGACCACTGCCCCGGAGCAGGTCAGCGGCTCCAAGCAGCGGTCGGTGGCAGGCAGGTCAGCGGACGGCGCTAGCCAGCACCGGTGGGCCCCGCCGCCGTAACGTCTGCCGATGAACCGGCTTCGGCACCCGACGGACCACGGCAGCGGTCACCGGCAACTGCCGAACCACCGGCTGTTGCACGACCGAGCCAGGCAGCACGAAGCGGAACCGCAAGCCGGACGCGAGCGCCCAGACGGCCGCCTCACCCCGGGCCAGCACCAGCGCTAGCAGCAGAGCAGCCAGCAGGTGGGCCAGCAACATCGACACCGAGGGCCAGAACTGACTGTCCGCACCGCCGTACCCGCTGGACGCGCACTCCACCGCGAGGTGCCGGTGCCCGGTCATTGCCATGTCATTCATCGCGACGGACGGCGAGCAGGTAGCTGCCGTCGACGTCACCATGAAGGCCAGGTGCAGGACCGCCTGCGTCGCAGCCATGCCCAGGAACAACCCGATCGGCCCGCGACGGCCGGCTGCGAGTCGGTTGATCACCAGCATCACCGCCGGGACGGCGAGCAACGCCGTCGATCCGGGCAGGTGGCCACGCGTGGCCAGGTGAGCAGCCGACGCCAGGCCGACCGCGCTGACGGCGAAGAACGCCGTGCGGGTCAGCCGGAGCAGGCCTGTCCCCGGAGTCACGAGCCGAAGCCTAGCTGTCCCTTACGTCAAGATTCTCCGCAGCAAAGGTTAACCGAGTGATCCAGACGGCGATCGGGTGAACAGTGGAGATCCAATAACCATCATCCCCAGCTGCGTGTATTCATCACACCACAATGCGTCACCTCTAGGCTCGCGACCGCATCAGCTGCTGTTCCTCGGCCGAGAGGTTGCCATCGCCATGACCCCTGTCACCGGACCAGGCCCAGGAGCGAACGGCCTTGGCCTCGATCCGGGCCGGGCTTCTAGTCTCGAGCCCAGCCAGGCGTTTGGCCTCGGGCCCAGCCAGGCATTTGGTCTAAATCCTGGCCAGACACCGCATCCGGCGTCCGCAACCGCTGCCAAAATTCAGCCGGAGCTGCGGTTCACCGCATTGGACGGGCTGCGTGGCCTGGTCGTCCCGTTCGTCCTGATCTTCGCCCTCCGGGCCGACGTCGCCAGGCTGCACGCCCCGACCGCCTTTCAGTACCTGGCAGACGGCAGCTACCTGCTGGTCGACCTGCTCTTCGTCTTGGCCGGCTTCCTCCTCTGCCGACCGCTGTGCGCTGTTCTGTCCGGCACCAGCGGCAGCCTGTTCACCGACGTGGCCCGGCGGATCGCGCCATTGCATCTGCTGGCTTGGGCGATCACCTTCGGCTGGGTGGTGACCGGAGCCGCGCCCGGAACGGTGTGGGGATGGCTGTCCAGCGCCCTGTTGCTGAACGGAATCGTCGGCCCGGAACAGACCGGCTACCCAATGAGCTGGTCGGTTTCGGTGGCGCTGGGCGGCGTCCTCCTGCTTCTGACCGCAGCGCTCGCACTGTCCCGAGCCGAACGCCGGCGCCGGATCCCGGTAATCTCCCCGGGCCGCCTGGTCACCGGCATCGCCGTGACAACGGGACTGATCGGCGCTGCCTTACTCCTGCCGATCGGATTGCTCGGCACCGAACCAGCTGCGGGCGGCACCGTCGGGCCGGCAGCGATCGGCCAGGCCCTGCTCGGCCTCGCCGTCGGCCTGCTCAGTTTCCGAGCGCTCGAAGGCGGGACCGGCCCGCTCAATCCGCCACGTCCGGGCACCGCGCCCGCAGCCCGCCCGGCTCCCGGGCTAGGCTCGCTGTTGGCCCTGGCCGCACTGGTGTTCTGTGTCTACCGGTCAGATCTGGTCCACGAACTGGATCTGCTGCCGATCTTCCCGGTAGCGGCCGGGCTGGTGTATTTCCTCGCCGTGCCGCTCGCCTCCGGACCGGGTCCGGTCAACCGATTGCTGGACGCCGCCCCGCTGCAATGGCTTGGATCCCGAGCGCTAGCGCTCTACCTGCTGCACGGCCCGGTCCAGCTCACCGTGGAACGCATCTGCGAGGTGCGCGGTTTCGATCGGGAATCGACGCCGGTTACCTACGGCGTTATCGCTGCCGTGGTACTTGGCTCGCTGGTCGCCGCCGATCTCGCTCATCGCCTGCTGGAACGCGCGGTCAGCCGGCCCGCCCCGGCTCCGGTCGCCCCGGTCTCGGTGTACCGGATACCGCGCTCGCGCCCGGAACGGATCTCCCAGATCGACCCGGAGACCATCCCCCAAGAGCTACGCCTGCTGCCATTGCCACGAAAAGCAGCGAACGGTAAGGGAATGCCCGCTACTACCGGCCAGCCAGTCACCGCCATCCCCGCCGGGCCAGCCGCACCAACCAGCACCACGCCCAGCAAGCCCGCCACCGCCAAGCCCACCGCACCAACCCGCATCACGCCCAGCGAGCTGGCCACCGCCAAACCCACCGCACCAACCGGCACCACGCCCAGCGAGCCGGTAACCCCGAGGTTCGGCAAGCCGGTCGGGAAGCCGAGAAGCAGGCCGGTCAGCAGACCTCAGGCGAGCGAAGTCGCGCCGAGCAAGCCGGCCGGCAAGGCCCCCAGACCGCCGGCCAGCAAAGCGACCGCCAAGCAGATCGAAACGCCCACCGCCAAGTCGCCCATCACCAAGCCGAACGAGACACCCACCGCCAAACCGGCCATCACCAAGCCGAACGAAACGCCCATCACCAAGCCGAACGAAGCGCCCACCGCCAAGCCGGCCGCCAAGTCGATCAAGCTGCCGGCCGACTCACCCGCTGAACTGCCGACCGCCCAGCCGACCGCGAAGTCGACGCCCAAGTCGATCGAATTGCCCGCCGACCAGCACATTGAACTGCCGACCGCCGAGCCGATCGAACTGCCGATCGAACTGCCGATCAAGCAACCCACTGGACTGCCGACCGAGCAAGCCACGGCTAAACCGGCTCGTAAACCAGCCCCCCGCAAGCGAGCTGCCAAGCCAACCGATACCTGACCCCGGCCCCTGAAGTGGTCGCGCAGAATGACCCTGGCAAAGGGTCATTCTGC
>DATINJ010000035.1:0-1643 GCA_035474375.1 Kineosporiaceae bacterium
ATCAACTCCCCGGGTGGCTCGGTCACGGCCGGAATGGCCATCTTCGACACGATGGAGTTCATCGAGTGCGACGTGGCCACCTACGCGATGGGCCTGGCCGCCTCGATGGGCCAGTTCCTGCTCTCCGCGGGGACGCCGGGCAAGCGGTACGCGCTGCCGCACTGCCAGATCCTCATGCACCAGCCGTCGGCGGGCGTCGGCGGCACGGAGTCGGACATCGCGATCCAGGCGGAGCTGTTCCGCCGGCACAAGCGTGAGATGGCCGAGCTGATCGCCCAGCACACCGGGCAGACGGTCGAGCGGATCACGGCCGACTTCGACCGCGACCGCTGGTTCTCCGCGCAGGAGGCGAAGGACTACGGCTTCGTGGACCACGTGATCAACCGCGCCGGGCAGCTGCCCGACGCCACCAGCCCCAGCACGAACGGGAACGGGAGCGTCTGATGAGTTTCCAGCCGCCGCAGTCGCGGTACGTGCTGCCGTCCTTCGTCGAGCGGACGAGCTACGGGGTCAAGGAGTCCAACCCGTACAACAAGCTCTTCGAGGAGCGCATCATCTTCCTCGGCGTGCAGATCGACGACACGTCCGCGAACGACGTGATGGCCCAGCTGCTCGTGCTGGAGTCGACGGACCCGGACCGCGACATCCTGATGTACATCAACTCGCCGGGTGGCTCGTTCACCTCGCTGATGGCCATCTACGACACCATGCAGTACGTCCGCCCGGAGATCACCACGGTCTGCCTCGGGCAGGCGGCGTCGGCAGCGGCGGTGCTGCTCGCGGCGGGCACCCCCGGCAAGCGGCTCGCGGTGCCGAACGCCCGGATCCTCATCCACCAGCCGGCCACCGAGGGCATCTACGGCCAGGTGTCGGACCTGGAGATCCAGGCGGCCGAGATCTCCCGCATGCGCAAGCTGCTGGAGGCGACGCTGGCCAAGCACAGCGGCAAGACCCCGGAGCAGGTCCGCCTCGACATCGAGCGCGACAAGATCCTGACCTCCGAGGAAGCCAAGGAGTACGGGATCATCGACGAGATCATCCAGAGCCGGAAGCTCACGCCGGTCAGCTGAGCGGTTCGACCGCCGCCGGGGCAGTTCGGCTCCGGCGGCGACCGCCCACCGACACGTCGCCGATTCGGAGCAGTTGTCTGCTCCCCGGTGGGCGCGTTCGGCGGGTACCGTCACGACAGGCACACCGGATCGGGTGTGCCGGATGGGACTGGGGTCTGCACTCATGGCACGCATCGGTGACGGCGGTGACCTGCTGAAGTGCTCCTTCTGCGGGAAGAGCCAGAAGCAGGTAAAGAAACTCATCGCGGGCCCCGGCGTCTACATCTGCGACGAGTGCATCGATCTCTGCAACGAGATCATCGAGGAAGAGCTGGCCGAGGCCGGTGAGGTCAAGCTCGACGAGCTGCCCAAACCCGCCGAGATCCACGAGTTCCTCGACCAGTACGTGGTCGGGCAGTCCCAGACCAAGCGCACGTTGTCGGTGGCGGTCTACAACCACTACAAGCGCATCCAGGCCGGCGACAAGGGCCGAGGTGCCGACGGCGACGGCGTCGAGCTGGCGAAGTCGAACATCCTCATGCTCGGCCCCACGGGCTGTGGCAAGACCTACCTCGCGCAGACGCTGGCGAAGCT
>DATINJ010000036.1:0-87397 GCA_035474375.1 Kineosporiaceae bacterium
TCACCGGTCGTGTCCGCGATCACCAGGCTCGTCCCGAAGTACCACAGCACGATCTCCTGAGGCTTGGCTATCGGGGCGGTCGCATGGCCGCTGACCGTCGTGATCTTCTTCAGCGACACGCCGGCCGAAGACCCCCAGAACTGGGTGACGACGCCACTACCACCCCAGAACTGCTTGCCGTCATCTTCCCAGGGCGCACCGATGACGACGTCCCGGTACTTGTTCTTGTTCAGCTTTCCGACAGCGATGCTCTGGCCGAAATGGTCCCGGTACTCCGGCGCGCCGGGGACACCGGGCGTGCTCTGGTCGAGCCACTGCGCGCCGCTGGTCACCGTCCCGGTCGAACTGCCCTTGAGGACGACGACGGCACCGGCCTCTTTCTTGCCGCCTACCTTCTTGTTCGGAATACCGATCAGCAGCTCGTCCATGCCGTCACCGGTGACGTCACCGGCCGCGAGGGTTGACCCGAAGGCGTCCGAGGCGGCCGAAGTTCCGGAGACTCCGGACGTGCTCTGGTTCACGTGCGTGACCTGGTCAACCCGCAGCCCGCCCGGACCGCCCAGAATGATCCAGACCGCGCCCGCGAAGGTGGCCTTCACCTTCAGATCGGCCTCGTCAAAGTTGGCGACGACCAGATCGTCGTATTTGTCGCCGTTGAAGTTGCCCGTGACTATGTCCCTGCCTAAGCAGGTACACCCCATCGGAACCGCGGCCGGAAGCTCCGTCGTCAGGTAGTCCCGGATGGGGGCCGACGAGTACGCCACCACGACGCCCTGCCCGTTGGTGACCGCAAGGTCATCGCGACCGTCGCCGTCGAAATCCGACCGGGTGGGGCCCTGCCCGGTGAGGGTATGCCCGCCCACCGGCGTGCGCTGATGCACCAGGGTGATGCCGTCCCGGACGATCTTCACCGTGGACGGCGCGCCGGCAGCCGTCGTCACGGCGTCCTTCGTCGTCCTGGCGTCTGCCGGCGTCGTCAGCCCCAACGTTGCGGAGACCGCCGCAACGGCCAGGGCACCCGCAAAGACACGTACACAATTCACAAAAGCTCCCCAAGTCTGGAGGAGCAGTAGACCAGAAGATCAACCTCCATGGGTTGCTTATTGAAGTAAAGAACCTTTATGTTAGCTAGCATGATGTTGACCCAGCGGGAACGCGAGATCCTTGCTCTCCTGCGCCGCGACCCGCTGGCCAAGCCACAAGCGATCGCCGAGGCGCTGGGGAGCACTCGCACCGCGGTGAACATGCACCTGTCGAACCTGGGCAAGAAGGGCGCGATCCTGGGGCGCGGCTACATCGTCCGGCAGGACAACGCGGTGGTGGTCATCGGTGGCGCGAACGTCGACATCAAGGTCCGCAGCCTCGCCCCGGTCCAGCACCACACCAGCAATCCCGGCCGGTCGAACACCAGCTCCGGTGGGGTCGGGCGGAACATCGCGGAAAATCTGGCTCGGCTGGGCACCCCGACGCATCTGATCGCCGCGGTCGGCCGCGACGCCGCGGGCGAGCGGCTGCTCAGCGATACCCAGGCAGCGGGCGTGCGGGTGGACCAGGTACACCGCAGCACGCATCCGACCGGCACCTACACCGCGGTACTTGACGCGGACGGCGACCTGGTCGTCGCCATCGCGGATATGGCCGCCACCGATGGCCTCACCCCCGAAGACCTGCAGTCGGGGCGAGAACTCATCGCCCACGCGAGCATGCTGGTTCTGGACGGCAACCTTTCGGCGCGGGTGCTGGCCTACACCCTGGACATCGCCCAGGCCGCCGGCGTCCCCGCCCTGATCGACCCGGTGAGCGGGCCCAAGGCCGCACTTCTGGCGCCGCTGCTCAGCAGCGAGCGGTCGATCTTCGCCCTGACTCCGAACCTGGACGAGTTGGCGGCGATCACCGGCCAGCCGGTGGGTAGCGAAGCCGAGATCCTCGCGGCCGCCGCCAGCCTGCACCGACGTGGCGTAAAACACGCCTGGGTACGACTTGGCGGGCAGGGCAGTCTGCTGAGTACCGCCAACGCCGGCCACACCCTCCTGAGCGCACCGCCGGCCGAAGTTCGCGATGTCACCGGCGCCGGCGATGCCATGCTCGCCGCCTTCGTGCACGCGGTGCTGAGCGGTAGCGACCCGGTCACCGCCGCCCGCTACGGCCACGCGGCGGCAGCACTGACCGTCGCCAGCGCCGCCACGGTTCGCCCGGACTTGACCCCCCGTCTCATCGAAGACGCCCTCCACGACCCCACCCGGAGCCAGAAATGACCGTCCCGCACCCGATGCTGACCCTGACCGAAGAGGTCCGCGAGGCGCTGGCCGACGGCCGTCCCGTCGTCGCCCTCGAATCCACCATCATCAGCCACGGCATGCCCTATCCGCAGAACGTGCAGATGGCAACCGAAGTAGAGGCCATCATCCGGGACGGCGGAGCGGTCCCGGCGACCATCGCCGTCCTGCACGGTCGGCCCTGTATCGGCCTGACGGTGGCGAATTTGGAACTGCTGGCCACCAGTCCGGAGGTGACCAAGGCCAGTGTGCGGGATCTGGCGTACGTCATCGCCCGCGGCGGGCACGGGGCCACCACCGTCGCCAGCACCATGCGGCTGGCTGCCCTGGCCGGGATTCGGGTCTTCGTGACCGGCGGCATCGGCGGGGTCCACCGCGGTGCACCGGCGACCTTCGACATCAGCGCGGATCTGACCGAGCTCGCCGCCACGAGCGTCGCAGTGATCAGCGCCGGGGTGAAGAGCATCCTCGATATCGGGCTCACCCTGGAGACTTTGGAAACCCTGGGGGTACCGGTCCTCGGCTACGGCACCGATGAGTTCCCGGCCTTCTACTCTCGCAGCAGCGGTTTCGCCTCACCCATGCGGGTCGATTCGGCCCGCGAAATCGCCGCGGTGATGCGGGCCCGTTGGGGCCTGGGCATCTCCGGCGGCATCAGCATCGCCAACCCCATCTCCGCGGACGATGAAATTCCGGCAGACCAGATCTCCGGCATCATCGAACAGGCTCTGGACGAGATGGAAAAGGCTGGTATTGCGGGCAAGGAGGCGACGCCGTACCTGCTGGGCCGGATCGTCGAACTCACCGACGGCGAGAGCTTGCGCACCAACATCGCCTTGGTGAAGAACAATGCTCGGCTCGGTGCCCAGGTCGCGACCGAGTACGCGGCGATGCCCTAGACAGGCTCTGGAACAGACCGTCCGGCCGGGTGCTGCCACCCCCGGCGCAGCACCCGGCCGGACGGATGTGAGAAGGTCTCCGAAGTGATCAGTTCCCGCCCGACCCGGCCTCTTCCGCGCAGCCTGACGAGCGCCGTGCTCGCAGCCCTTACCGTTCTACCGTTGATCAGTTGCGCTCAGCAGCCCACGTCGACCCCCTCGACGGCGATCTCGTCCGAGGCGGTGGCGGTATCACCGACCTGCTTGAAGGCGATGCGGGAAGCCCTCGACGGCGCCCTGTACAAGCCGAACGCCGACGAGGTCAGCCAACTTCCAGAGTGCCGATCCGAATCCGAGGAAGCGATCGGCACCGCGGCTGAGCGATTGCTTCGGGAGACGTTCGACACAGTGCCTTCGCCCAGCCCGGCACACTGATCCAACGCTTTACGGCGTCTGGCCTCGGGAACCGAGCGTCGGAGCCAGTGCCAGGTCGCGGCGCAATGCGTCGTAGGCCGGGCGTGCGACGTAATTCTCGTCATACAGGGCCGCCGCACCCTGGCCCTCGAAAACCCCGGGCACCCACTGGTACTTGTCGGTGAATCCCCAGACCGTGTACGAGACGCAGCTGCGGACCAGCAGGCAGCTTTCCATCATCAGGCTGTAGCCATTGGCCTGCGCCTGCAGTTCCGCGCTGTCTACCGGCAGCACGCTGCGGACGTCCGCCTCGGTGATCGCGGTGTCGACGCCTAGCGCGGCGAACCGCCGCAGATTCTGCAGGACGTCACCGGGCGCGTCGTACTGGGTGCCCAGATGGCCCTGTAGGCCCACCCCCTGAACCGGCACCCCGGCCGAGCGCAGGCTACGGACCAGGTCGAACACGGCGTCGCTCTTGGGGTTGATGCCTTCGATGTTGTAGTCGTTGTAGAACAGGATGGCTTTGGGGTCTGCCTGGTGCGCCCACTTGAATGCGTCAGCCAGGTAGCTCGGGCCAATCACTCTCAGCCAGAGCGTGTCTCGAAGCGTGCCGTCGTCGTTGAAGGCCTCGTTGACCACGTCCCAGGCCCAGATCCGGCCCCGGAAGTGCCCAGCTTCGGCAAAGATGTGTGCCCGCAGAATGCTTCGCAGCTCGGCCTTGGTCCAGGTGCCCGAGGTCAGCCAGGCCGGCAGCTGGTTGTGCCAGAGCAGGGTGTGCCCGCGGACCTTTTGACCGTGTGCCCGGGCGAAGTCGACCAGGGTGTCGGCGGCCGCGAAGTCGTACACGCCGCGTTCGGCCTCAACCGACTCCCACTTCATCACGTTCTCCGGGGTGACACTGGAGAACTGCTGCGCCACGATGGTGCGGTACGTGGTGTCGGATTGCAACGCTGCGGTGTCCACCGCCGTTCCGACGCGCAGTTTGGTGTGTCGCGCCAACTCTCGCAGGGTGGACGTGGTCGGGTCGGGTGCCGCCGCAGCGGCTGCTTGCGGGCCGGTGCTCGCGATGGCCGCTTGGGAGCCGGCGATCGAGATGGCGGCGGTGCTCAGGCCGGTGACGGCGACTGCCAGGACGGCGGCGGTAAACCCTGATGTACGTCGGACTCGCATTGGTCGTCCCCTTCGACGGATCCACGGGCTATGCAACTGTTTCATGAAACTAATGGAATATTTCAGAAAACGTACCTTCGCTGACCAAAGCGGTCAAGAGGGGCGTCCCGGTCACCAAGCTGAGCAACCGGACCCGTCGAGATCGTGGATCCGCATAAGCTAAGGCCGTGACCGCAACGGACCCCGAACTGCAGGGCGGTGGCCGACGCGGCGAGCGGCTCACCGTTGCGGAGATCGCGCGGCTGGCCGGCGTCTCGTCTCCGACGGTGTCACGGGTGATCAACGGGCATGCCGGGGTCGCACTGGAGACCAGGCAGCGGGTCGAGGCCGTGCTGCACGAGCACGGCTATCGTCGACCCGAGCGCCCGGATCCGGTCCCGCTGCTCGACCTCGTGTTCCACGCGCTGGACAGCTTCTGGGCGCTGGAGATCATTCAAGGCGTCGAGCAGGTCGCCCGGGAGCGTGGCCTGGCCGTGGTGCTGACCGAGATGCAGGGCCGCCTCACCCCCGGTCAAGGGTGGATGGAACAGGTGCTGTCCCGTCGGCCGATCGGCGTCATCGCGGTCCTGTCCGACCTCACCGTGCAACAGCAGTCTCAGCTCGCGACCCGGTCGATCCCGCTGGTGGTGCTCGATCCCACCGGTGAACCGTTGCACGAGACGCCGTCCGTCGGGGCCACGAATTACAGCGGCGCGATGGTCGCCACCCGGCACCTTCTCGGGCTCGGCCATCGCCGGATCGCGATGCTCGGCGGCAACCCGCAGTGGCCGTTCTGCCGAGCTCGGATGGACGGCTTTCGGGCGGCGATGGACGCCGCCGAGGTGCCGGTCGATCCGGACCTGGTCCGCATCGGACCGCTCTACGTCGAGGGTGGCCTGGCCGACGGGACGGCGTTGCTTCAGTTACCGAATCCGCCGACGGCCATCTTCACCACGAACGACCTGCAGGCGCATGGCGTCTACGAGGCGGCGCGACGGGCTGGGGTGCGGATCCCGGAGGACCTGAGCGTGGTCGGTTTCGATGACCTGACGTTCACCAAGTGGGCTGGGCCGCCGATGACCACGATGCGCCAGCCGCTGGTCCGGATGGGTGCCACGGCGGCCCGGATGATCGTCGCCTTGGGCGATGGCGAGCAGTTGCCGGAACAGCGCGTCGTCCTGAGTACCGAACTGGTAGTCCGGCAGAGCACCGCCGCACCGCTCGCGCGCTAGCCAGCTAGCGCGGACGTTGTTGTGTTCTGAAAACATCCGGTACATACTTCGAAACATTCCAGGATTGCTCGGTTCCGCCAAGCTCCCAAGGGGTGCCGCATGAATCGCAGACTTCGACTGAAGAGACTCCCCATCGTCACGGTGTTGACGCTCGCTGTCGCCACCGTCGTCAGCGCCATCACGTTCCTCGCCGAACCGTCCACCGCCGCGGCCACCTGCAGCAACGGTTACGTGGCCCTGACTTTCGACGACGGACCGAACAGCAACACCAACACCTTGCTGAACGTGTTGAAGACCAATGGTGTTCGGGCGACGTTCTTCAACGTCGGGACGAACGCGAAGAACAACCCGGCGCTGGTGACGGCGGAGAATGCGGCCGGGATGTGGATCGGCAACCACAGTTGGAGCCATCCGCACCTGACCCAGCTGAGCTCATCCCAGATGACCAGCGAGATCTCCCAGACCCAACAGGCCATCCAGCAGATCACCGGCAGCGCCCCGCAACTCTTCCGGCCGCCGTACGGGGAGACCAATTCCACCCTCAGATCGATTGAGGCCCAGTACGGGCTGACCGAGGTGCTCTGGTCGGTGGACTCGCAGGACTGGAACGGAGCCAGCACCAGCCAGATCGTGCAGGCCGCCGGGAACCTCACGGCGGGCGGGGTGATCCTGATGCACGACGGGTACGCCAACACGAATGCGGCGATCCCGCAGATCGTCACGAACCTGGCCAGTCGCGGATTGTGCGCCGGCATGATCTCCACTGCGACCGGCAGGGCGGTCGCTCCGAGCGGCAGCACGCCGCCGACCGGGACTTGCACCGCGACCTACACTCCCGGCACCCGCTGGAGCGACCGGTTCAACGGTCAGGTAGCCATCACCGGCGCCACCTCCTGGATCGCCACCGTCACCGTCGCCAACGGCCAAAAGATCTCGGCTACCTGGAACGGCAATGCCACCTGGGGCAGTGACCCGAACGTGATGACCGTGACGCCCAATGGCAGCGGCAACACCTTCGGATTCACCGTGCTGGCCAACGGCAACTTCAACGCCCCGGCGGTCTCTTGTCGCGCCAGCTGAGCAGCAGCCACGGATCCTCGAATCCCATCTGCGGGCAAGCGGATCCGCAGACTTCGGTGCTGCCGGGTTCGGGCCCGAGACTCACCGAGGTGACCGGGTTCGGCGTCAATCCGACCGGCCTGCGGATGCACGTGTACCTGCCCGCCCGGTTGGCCGAGCGGCCGGCGATTCTGGTTGCGGTGCACAACTGCACGCAATCCGGTCCGCTCTTCGCGGCCGGACCGGCAGCCGAATTCGTTTCTCTGGCAGACCGATACGGCTACGTGATGGTCTTTCCCACCGCGACCCGGGAAGGTAACTGCTTCGATGTCTCCTCGGCTGCGGCGCTCCGGCACGACGGCGACAGCGATCCGGCCGGCATCGTCTCGATGGTCAGGCACCTGCAGTCGCAGTACGAAGCCGACCGGGTCTTCGTCGTCGGGCTGTCTTCCGGAGCGATGCTGGTCAACGTCCTCCTTGGTTGCTACCCGGAGGTTTTCGGTGCCGGAGCGGCGTTCGCCGGGGTGCCGTTCGGCGGCTTCGCCGGTGCCGATGCCAACTGGAGCGACCGGTGTGCGCAGGGCCGATTGATCCGGTCGGCCCGGCATTGGGGGGACGTCGTCCGGGCCGCGTTTCCCGGGTATACCGGACCCCGGCCTCGGGTCCAGCTCTGGCACAGCACCACGGACGAGATCCTGCACTACGCGAACCACACCGAGGCGATCAAACAGTGGACCGACGTCCATGCCATCACCGACCGACCGGTCTGCACCGCCGCCCCGCGCCCCGGCTGGCGGCGGACTCGTTACGGGGACCCTGGTGACACCGCTGCGGTGGAGGCGATCAGTGTCACCGGGAGCCCGCACAACGTCTTGACCATGGGGATGGCGGCCTACACCGTCACCTTCTTCGGCCTGACCGAACGGCAGTAGGCCGCTACCAGCAGCAGCCGATCAGCCCTTCGGCTCGAGCAGTTCGATCCGGTTGCCGTGCAGGTCATGGGAGTAGAACCGGCGGTGGCCGGGAAAGTTGTCGTCCCACTCCACGCCCGCACCGGCCGCTTCGAGCCGCTTCGCCAACGCATCGAGATCCTTGACCAGGATGCCGGGATGCGCCTTCGCCGCGGCCCGGAAGTCCTTCTCCACCCCGAGGTGGATCTCCAACCCCGTGGACCGGAACCAGCAACCACCACGAGCCGCGAGCACCGGCGGCTTCTCCAACTCGGTCATCCCGAGGATCTCTCCGTAGTAGCGCCGGGCAAGGTCCTCGCCGCCGGGCGGGATCGCCAACTGCACGTGGTGCAACCCAGGAAATTCATAGCTGTTCTCGACTGTGGCGTCGCCGGTCTCGGGCATGCTGCTCCTTTGGTCGGATTGGCACTCGTCAACGAGCCGCCCGGACAACGGAGTGCCCGAGATCCGGTCGATCACGGGTGCGAACTGCGAGCGTAACAGGACGCCAGGGAAGGTCTACGGTGCACCGAACACCGCCGACACCCCTCCTGAGCCGGGGTAGCCGAGGATCAGAGCCCGCCGGAGATACTCCCAGCCTTCGGCGGTCAACGCCCCCCGGGTCGCGGCTTCCGGACCCTTCGCGTCGATCTTTGCGTACACCGACGAGAGGGCGGCGCGATCTCCTTCGGTCAGCTCGTCCATCAAGGCCTGCCACTGTGCCGCCAGCGCCTGCACCTGCGGATCGGCAGGATCGGTGTCTTGCTCGAGGTAGCTACGCAATTGCTGATCGAGAGCCGCGCAGCGAGCTTGCCACTCGCTGAACCGTTGCGCGAAACCCGTTTCTCGGTGGCGTTCCTTCGCCCGAGCCAACTGCTCGGGAGTGAACTGGCTCTGGCCCATCATCGCCTCCATCGTGTCAAGAAGATCATCGATTCCGGGCTCCGCACTCTGCTCGACGGCGCGCACCAGCGCCCTCAGCCGAAGCCGCAGCCGCCGTTGCCGCTCCAGATCCTGCTCAAGCTGAGCCAGTTGCGCCCGGACGGCGGCGTCCAACGTGCCGACCCCGCCGTCCAAGGAATGGCTGATCTCGCCGAGTGGGATGCCCAGCTGGCGCAACGCGACGATGCGGTACAACCGCCGCACGTCATCAGCCGTGTACCAGCGGTGCCCGGCGGGCGAGCGCTCCGCCGGGCGCAGCAGCCCGATCTCATCGAAGTGCCGCAACGCCCGCACCGTCAGTCCGGCCGCCGCCGCGAGATCACCGATCTTCCAGCGTCGTTCATCCATGCGATCACCCTCCTGACACGGTATGACCTTCCGCTACGGAAGGTGCAAGCCAGCGCTAGGACGAATTGGCGAGCTACATCTTGGCCAGCTGAATCCGCGGGGTGCAGAGCACCGAACCGGTGTTCTGGACGTCCATCCAGAGGCTGCCGCTCATCCCTTCCTGAAACCGCAGGAAGGCGCCGAAGTCGTAGCCAAGGATCCGGAACTGGCAGCCCGCGGCGGTGCTGGTGCTCTTCAGGCTCAGACCCGGCACGTAGACGGCAGTGGCGCCGACCGGATAGTCGAACCAGCCGAGCGTGTCTTTGGCATTCGGCGATACCGCCCGGGGGTCGTCGAACCACAATTCGGAGGTATCGATCGTGTCGAGCCAGGCGAGCTGAATGGTGCCGCTGCAAGCCACCGTACCGATGTTCTTCGCGGTGAACTTGAACTGCTTCTCACCGTTGACCAGCTGGGTGTAGGTAGTGCTGGTGATTTCGAGAGTGCAGTTGGAGTTGGTGTTCACGGTCGGGTTCAGCCCGACGACGTAGACCTTGGTCGGGTTGGCGTGCCGCCAGGTTACCGAGGTGGTGGCACCGGGATTCAGCGTTCCGCTGCTGAACGACGTCCCGGGCACCGCCCAGTTCAGCAGGATCTTTCCCTGGCAGGCCTGATGGTGGTCGGCGCCGTTGACAACCGTGAACCTGAACTGCCGCTGACCGGTCGGCATCTTCACGTACCAGCTTCGGGCCACCCTAAGCGCGCACTGGTTGTACTCCTCGACGTCCTTCGGGGCGATTCCGACCTCGTAGATGGCGTCGGCGGCGGCGTTGTTCCAGGTCCAGGTCTCCGATCCGCCCACCGCGATGGTCCCGGACTGCCAGTTCACCGCGGCATGACCGACGCCGGCGGCGACCTTGAACCCGGCGCTCTTCGCCGCGGCGGCGCGGGCGTCTCGCGGGTTCGCCGCGCTGCCGGAAACCGCGGCACTTGCCGAGGTCGCCGATGCCGGAACCGCCAGCGCTGCTCCGAGCAGAACGGCGGGTAACAGAGCAGCCGTCGCAGCAGCCAACCTGAGTACGTGTCTACGCATGATGAAGAAGAACCCCTGACCAGTTGGAAATCGAGGCCCGTGCGGTGCTGTCCGCGAACGCAGGCCGTCGTCGACAAGCATGTGCGAGACCAGGTATCCGCGACCACGGTGCGCGCACGAGGTCCAAGCGGGTGGCTGACACCGGTGCGTGTGGTGCCAGCACCACAGCACGACCGGTGACTTTCGGCTGGAAACCAATTCTCCGCAGGCCCGAACGGCGAAGTGTGTCCGGCGGACGACCCAGGCAGTGGGTCATCCGCCGGACACACTTCGGGCGGTCCGAGCATGATCATCAGGAGTTCGTCGACCTGCGGCGACATGGGCCAGCAGGGTCTCTAGATGGGTTACATCTTGGCCAGGTGCAGGAGGGGTTGGCAGTCCGTTGAGCCGGTGTTCTTGACGTCCACCCTGAGCCAGCCGTTGGTCGAGCCGTCGGCGTACAGAAACGCGTAGAAGTCGTGGGTGAGCATCTTCATCTTGCAGGGGGCGCTCGTGTCGATCCTGGTCAGGCTCAACCCGGGGACATAGACGGCGTCGGTCGAGAGCGGGTACTTCGACCAGCCGACGGAGCCTTCCGCATTCGGATGCATGGTCTGGGGATTGAACTTCTCCGAGACGGGAATCAGGATCGAGTCCAGCCAGGCGAGTTGGACGCCGGCACTGCACGCCACCGAGCCGATGTTCTTCACAGTGAACGTGAACTGCTTCTCCGTGCTGTTCACCCGGATGTAGGAGGCACTGGTGAGCTCGAACGCGCAATTGGCGGTGCTGACTTTGCCCGGGTTCAAGCCAACCACGTAGACCTTGGCCGGATTGGCGTGCTTCCAGGTCGCCGTGGTGCTGGCGCCAGGGTTCAGCGTCCCGCTGGACCACGACGTCCCGGGAACCACCCAGTTGAGCAGCACCTTGCCCTGGCAGGCCTGGAGCTGGTTTGCCGGGTTCGTCAGCTGAATTCTGAATTGCCGCTCACCGACAGGGGTTTTCACGTACCAGGTCCGGGCCACCCGGAGGAAGCAGGTGTGGTGCTGCTCGACGTCGTGCGGGGCCAAGGACACTTCGAAGATGGCGTTCGCGGGAGCGTTGTGCCAGGTCCAGTACTCCGATCCGCCCACCGCGATACTCCCAGACTGCCAGGTCACCGCGGCATGCCCAACTCCGGCAGCGGCCCTGAACCCCGCACTCTTCGCCACTGCCCGAGCATCCGCCGGGTTCACCGCCGTCCCCGGGCCGCCATCCGCCGAGGCGGCCGACGCCACCCCCGCCAGTGACGTCCCGAGCAGCAGTGCCAACAGCGCAGCCGTCGCGCCCACCAACCGCAGTACCTGTCTACGCATCTGAAAAGAGCCCCTGACCAGTAATAGGACCGCAACCCGTGCGGTAACACCTGCTCCCGCAGGCCGTCACCAAGAGCATGCGAGCAACCGGGCATCGACCGCGACGGTGCCCACACGAGGACGAAACTGGACGCTGGTACCTCTCCGTGTGGTGCCAGCACCACATTCGAAGTGGCTGTCATAGCCCCCGGGTCCAAGCTGTGGCACCGTCAGCTTCGGTCGCTACCGCTGAGCTGGTCCCAGATCAGGCGTGCCTCAGGACCGATCATCGCATCGTCGGGGCGCGGACGCCGCGAGCTGAATTGGGCGAGTGCGGTGGACAGATCGAGGTCGGTGATATCGGCTAGAAGCTTGGAGCCGGCTCCGTCGCAGAGATCGGCGTAGTCGACTTCTACCCAACGATGGCGCTCGATCCGGCTCCGGGCCTCCAGCCAGCGCCGGTTCCACGCTACCCACTTCGCCTCGGCGTGTTCGGCGGACACCGGGTTGTACGGCCGGTCACCGGCCCACGCCAACATCGAGGCGCTCACCTCCCCCGGATGGCGGTAGACCATTATCCACCGCGCATCCGGAAAGGTCTGCTCCAGTTCAGGCATGTGAAGCAGGTACTCGTTGTACTTGTCACCCCAGTACTGTGATCCGGCAATCGAATGCGCCAACCAGCGCCGCAGCCCGAGCACGCCGTCCTGGTCCGGAGACCAGACGCCGGCGCCGACCTCACCCGCAGCCACCCGCAGCGCTGACTCGGCCCGAGCCAGCCATTCCGCCGATCCCGCTCCCTGCGCCGGGCGACGCCGCAAGGCATGAATTATCTCGTCGGTACGCAGATGCCGGGCCTCGAGATCGCTCGCGTCGAGCCAGCGGTCCAACAGATACCAGAGCTTGCCGTTGACCGTGAACGTGCCACCGGTCTGGGAATTCACCGCCTGAGAGATGGCATGGGCCAGGGCCGTGGTACCACTGCGCTGAGCCCCGACCAGAAAGATCGGCGGCCTGGTCACCGAGACACGCGCAATTCGTCCAGCCAACCGGACAGGACCCGCATGCAGATCGCGCTAGCGGCCTGGCCGCCGTCGGAGATTCCCGCGCCCCACGGCTCGTCGCGCTCCTTGCCGGTGAGCTCTCGGTCCTGGCGCCAATGCGTCTCGAGCGTCAGCCAACCGTCGAAGCCACGCTCGTCGAGCGCTCGAAGGATCTCCGGCCACGGCAGATCGCCGTCTCCCAGACCGACATACCCCGTGGTCGAGCGCGGATCCTTGACATGCACGTGCCGGATCAGATCCGCCCCGACCTCGAAATCGCCGGGAAATGGGTGGCTGTCAAAGCCGCTGAAGACGGTGTTTCCCGGGTCCCAGAGCACGCCGATTCGATCGTCGTCGAGGGCGGTCAGGAACTCCCTTGCATGGGCCAAAGTCGGTGTGTTGGAGCGAGTCCCGGTCTCCAGCACAAGGCGAACACCGGCCGGAAGGTCGACTCGCGCCAACACCCGCCGAGCGACTTCGGCGGCCTGGCGCGGATGCGGCACCTCGCCGTCCCGATAGAAGCTGAAGATTCGCACTGCTCCGGTACCCAGGATCGCCGCATGATCCACAGCCCGGCGCAGGACGTCGACCACCGCTGTCTCCGCACCCGGATCCGACGGGGCGAGGCATTTCAACGCCGGCGGGCAGAATGCCGAGGCGACCAGCCCACCGTCGTCCAACCGGTTGCGGATCGAACGCACCATCACGTCGTCGAACTGATGCGGGGCAATGTTGTCGACGGATCGGATCTCCAGACCAGCAAAGCCGAACTGCTGTGCTGTTTTGATCGCCACGCCAAGGTCCTGGCTGATCTCGTCGGACAGAATCGAGAGTCGCATCATGAGGTTTCCTTCCCAGCTGTTTGATATCGGCGCTTCAGCGTGGTGATGTCGTCGCCGATGGTCCCGGAACGGCTTTCCAGCGTGACGGGGACCGGTTCGGGAAGGTCACGAAGGAGAGCCCAGGCCGCCTCCGGCATTCGACTCAGCGGCAGATGCTTGCCAACGTCATCGACCGCGAAACCCTTTACCTGGACGGCGCGAGTCCAGGTCCGGAGCACATCGTCCGGGTCGCTCAGGCCACCGGTGAGCCGTTGTAGACCGAAGACATCGAGCAACACCGCACATCCCAGCTTCTGGCACAGCTCGCCCAGGGTCGCGATCGATGCGTAGCCGTGGTGGGTTTCAACCAGCGGGGGCCGGCCACTGATCCGCGCGAGCCGAGTGATCTGCCGCTCGGCCAGATCCCAGGCTTTGGCTCCTGCGGCGCCCTGGTCGTCGAGCGTTGCTCCGGCGAACACCTTGACCGGCACCGCACGACCCGGGTCGAGCATTCGGCTGAGCCCTGCCTCCAGGGCATCAAGGTCGACGTCCACAGCTCCGAGCGTCACACTCACGCCGATGTGAGCGATCTCGATCCCAGCGGTGGTGAAAACAGTTGTTCCACCGGCTTCCCAGGCATGTCCCTTGCCGAAGCGCAGATCCACGGTGCCGAGTTCCCACCGCTGAAGGCGGGCCAGCAGTTGGGCGGCAGTGTCGCCCGGGGCCGAGCCGCTGGAGAGACCGAACCGAGAGGCTGTGGTGGTGACGTCGGTCATCTGGTCTGCACCTGACGGTCCAGGTCGCGAACCAACTCCATCATCCGCACCACCCCGATCGATGCCTGCAGGTCCGCCACTTCCGGGCGGCGTCCCGAGCGAAGCGCGTGTGCCAGGTCGAGGTAGACCTGGGTGCGCAGCGCAGAGGTGGGTGCCGCCGCGAACAGCTCACCGGGGCTGTCGCTGTCCCGCGTCACCTGCTCGTCCACGACAAGTTCCCGCCCGGTGTCGTAGATCGCGAGTCGCTCAGAGCGGCGATCGACCGCTGTGGTACCGATGAACGTCAGTACCTGTCCAGCGGGGAACCGGGCGCAGAACGCCACCCGCTGATCAAGGTCCATCCCGGGCACGCCGTCCATCGTGCCGACGATCTCGGCCGGTGTGCCGAGCACCTGGCAGGCCAGGTCCAGGTAGTGGACGCCGAGGTGCGCGATCAGCCCGCCGCCCGAGTTCGTGGCGTCGCTGCGCCAGCCGTCCCGCTGGTAGTGCTCGACCGGCCGGTAACGAATCACCTCCAGGATCCCCACCGCGGCGGCTGACCAGGTAGCGGTCACTGCAGGTCGAGGTAGCCGAAAACGGTGCTGCAGCATCACCCCGGCGACCAGCCCGCGGGCATCCGCGTCCGCGACCACCCGCTCAAGATCGTCTACCGACAGCAGCGGAGGCTTCTCCAGCAGCACGGACCGTTGTGCCGCCAGCACTTCGGTAGCCAGTTCCGCGTGACTTCCGGGAGGTGTGGCGATCGCGATCAATTCGATCCGCTCGTCGGCCAGCATCTCGGCGAGGCCGGAGTAGCCGCGCGGCGGAGCCGATCCGGGCCCGGTCGGCTCCGCAAGGGCCGCGCTCAGCCGGCTCGGGTCCGGATCGCAGACTCCTGCGACAACCACATCGTGACACCCACGCAAGGCCGCCAAGTGCTGGCGACCGGCTGCTCCGGCACCCACCACCCCGACGTGGACCGGCCGGGTGAGCGAACCGTCCCTCACGGGCGGACCAAGCCGAGGAGATCGGCGACCGCGCCAGGAACGACGATTCCTCGTTCGGCGGTTTCGGTCATCTGCAGTGTCTCTTTCTGTTCCGGGAAGTAAATGTCGGGAACGGCGGCTCCGTGGCCGGCCGCGACCGCACCGACCAGCGTCTGGGTCAGGGCTTCAATGTCACCGGCGGCAAAGGCGACCGGATCGAAGCCGATGAACATCTGGGAACAATTCATCACCGACTCCGGGTGCGCGCGCTGCTTGCTGACCAGTGGGCTCACCGTCGCGCCGGCCAGCATCCCGGCCAGTACCTCGACGATCACGGTGATGCAAAGGCCCTTGTAGGCACTTTCCGCTCCACCGAAGACCGGGACGGCGCCACCGTTGTCCAGGTCGAAGGGGTTGGTGCTGGGACGACCGTCCGGGCCGATCAGCCACTCCTTCGGCACGGATCTACCCAGCGCCGCGGCATCG
Organism: Kineosporiaceae bacterium; assembly: GCA_035474375.1. Classification (GTDB taxonomy): domain Bacteria; phylum Actinomycetota; class Actinomycetes; order Actinomycetales; family Kineosporiaceae; genus JANNPJ01. Next base: position 15,725 of record DATINJ010000036.1, read on the forward strand.
CGAATCTTTCCGGCCGCCACCACTCCGGTGGCGAGATCGGCGATCAAGGGTGGCCGGCCTGGACCCTGCGGCGCGATCACACAGATCGCATCGTTGCCCAAGGTCGCCCGACTCGCTCCCGGCGCGGCCACGCTGGGGCCCGAAATGTTGAGCACCAGCGCCACCACACCGGCGTCGACGAAGGGTTGCCGGTAGGCCGCCAACATGCCCACGTGATTGTTGTCGCGGACGGCGACGGCGGCGAGGCCGTGCTCGCGTGCCTTGGTCGCGCACAACCGGGCTGCTCGCTCGGCCGCCACCTGGCCGAATCCCCCGTTCGCCGACAGCACGGTGACGATCGGGTTGCTCTGGATCACCTCAGGTTCGGCCTCCGGAACGATGCCGCCGGCCCGGACTCGGTCGAGATACATCGGCACCAATTGGACGCCGTGGCTGCGGTGTCCCCGCACATCGGCCGCGACCAGGACCTGCGCGACCATCCGTGCGGTCGCAACCGGCACCCCGACGTCAACGAATGTCTGTTCTACCTGCCGGCTGACCTGCTCGGCGTCCCAGCGCAGTTCCTGCGGCACGACCCGGAGGGCGCCGTCGCGAAAGACACACGTTCGAGTCGCCTGCGGAGCATCGGCCGGATCGGCGGCGACGACAACCGACGCACTTCCGGATCCCCGACCAAGGACCAGATGCACCGGACCATCACCCGAAGCCGGCCCCGCGGATCGGGCCAGACCCCGAACCGTGCCGTACAGCGGAGCCCGCTCCCCAGTCAGGAGCGCGACCAGGGCAGCGCGAGTGGTGGCGTCGGCCGCGACCAGGCAGACCCTTTCTCCGGCGAACACTCGCAGGTCGACCGCTGCCAGCAGAACCCGTTCGCTCCCGCGCCGACCCTCGGTGATCACCACGTCGGTCCACGAGAGCAGGGCCGCCGGTTCGGTCAAGGTGAACGGCTCGATGGTCGCCGACGTCATTCGATCGATGCTCACAATACCTCCAGGGCTTGGTCTCGCGCCGAGCCACAACTGTCGAACAGGGTGGTGCAAGAGCTCAGCAGAGCATCGGTGTACTCGGCATGGCGTTGCAGCAGGATGACCAGGTCGTGAGAAACCAGCGCCGCAGCCAAGTCGGTGACCGGTTGCACTTCCTTGCCGTCGACCTCCCAGTAGTCCACGTTCGCATCGTGAAACTGTACGTCCGCACCGAGTTTTCGCAGCCCTTCCGCGATCGGGTACGCCGGGGTCCCGCGTAGATCGCTGACGTCGGGCTTGTAGCTGACGCCGAGCAGGAGGATCGAACTGCCGTTCACCGCCAGCTTTCGGCGGTTCAACAGCGCAGCCGCCCGCCGAACCACGTAATCAGGCATCTGACTGTTGATTTCGTGGGCGAGTTCGGCCATCCGGAACGTCGATCCGATCGTCCGCACCTTGTACGTCAGATAGTGCGGGTCGACCGGGATGCAGTGCCCTCCGACACCCGGCCCGGGGAAGAAGGCATGGAAACCGTAGGGCTTGCTCGAAGCACACGCCACGGCGTCCCAGAGATCCACGCCGAGCTCCCGGCTGAAGGTGGAAAGCTCGTTCGCCAAGGCAATATTGACTTGTCGATAGGTGTTCTCGATCAGCTTGGACATCTCCGCCTCGCGGGTTCCACGGGCACTGACGACGCGGTCGACCAGGCACCCGTAGAACCGCGCTGCGGCCGCCGTGCACGCCGGGGTGACACCACCGACCACACGCGCCACGGATCGCATCGGGAAAGCCTTGTTTCCCGGGTCCACTCGCTCCGGCGCGAAGGCGAGATGAAAATCAACTCCGACGCGAAGACCGCCGCGCTCGAGGATCGGAAGCAGCACCTCCTCGGTGGTTCCCGGGAAGGTCGTTGATTCCAGCACCACCAGGGTGCCCGGGGTGAGCTGGTCCGCGATGGTCTCGGCAGCGGCCACCACGCTGCTGAGATTCGGTTGACGATCGCCCGAGACCGGCGTCGGAACACAGATCACGATCACCGCGCTGTCGCGCAGGTATGCCGGATCGTCCCCGGCGACAAATCCAGCCGCCCGCATCCGGGCTACGTCGTCGTGACTGACGTCGTCGATGTAGGAACGACCGGCCAGCAACAGGTCGACGCGAGCGTCATCAATTTCGTAACCAGCCACCCGCCAACCAATTTCGCAGGCTGCCTGGGCGAGCGCGAGGCCGACATATCCGAGACCTACAATGGACAGATCGAATCGTCGATTGCCGAGCGAATCGGCCAACTCGTGAGTTTGCTTCACAGATGAATACTCCTGATGAGGCGAGCTGAGAAGTCTTCGGCAACCGACAGTGCGACGGCCGACGGGACGGTGCGGGAGTCGTATTCCAGGAGCCCTTCGACCTCTCCGCTGCTGCGGGGAGTGATCTCCACGGTCAGATCGAACTGTGGAGCGAACGGCTCGATTCGAAGCGGGGTGACGCGAACCCCGGGTATCCGCCAGAGCGGTTCGATGGTGTTCTGCCAGGCGAACTGGACCTGGAAGAGCGAGGAGCGATCTCGTCCGGTCCGGCGAGACAGACGGGCCAGCTCCGCAACCCCGACTCCGGAAGCGGCCCGAGCACGATCCCACGTGGCACCGAGAACATCAGGGGTCCCGTCCAGTTCCGCCGGTCCGATCGGGACGACGACCTGCCGGACGAAGTAGCCCACGACGCCTCGCGTACTCGGATCATCGCGGCCCGCAGTCGGAATCCCGATGCAGAACTCACGCGCGCCGGTGACCTCAGCCACAGCGCCCGCGAATGCCTTCAACGCCAGCACGAACGGGGTAAGCCGCTGGGCCTGCGCCCGAGCGACAAGGGAAACACCCACCCCGACCGGCAAATTCAGGCCAAGGGTGGCGGGATTCTCACCGTTCACCGCCGACGGCGGAGCCGCTGGCCACTCGATGTCACGGGTGGTCGAGAGGCGCGCCGTCCAGGCCTTGAGCTCGGCGGCCGGGGGGCGGTCCGCGGCCGGATCTGCGGTGTCGGTGAATGGGCCGGCTGGTGGCGGGACCACGCCCTCGAGCAGGAGGCTCAGTTCCTCCGCCAGGATGGGTTCGCTGTAGCCGTCGAAGCAGGCGTGATGGATACCGAGCAGCAGGTCGCAGCCGTCGGCTGCGGCGTCGATCCGGGCCGAGATCAGCGGGCCCTCGGCGAGGTCAATCTGTCGGGCCAGCTCCCATCCACGTTGCTGCAGCGAACTGGAGGGCGGAGTCGATGTGACCGAGATGGTGGCCGCCGCCTGCTCGGTCAGCGCTCTGGCCACCGGCAGGCCGTCCGAGTCGGTCCCGACAGCGGTCAACAGGGCCTCGTGCCGCCGAGCGAACGAGCGCAGGGCACTGGCCAGCTCCGCTGCCGGTGGCGCCGGGGTCAACCGGTATGCCAGCACCAGCACATTGCCGATGGCATGATCGGGCCGGATCAGACCGTCCAACCAGAGCGAGATCTGGGCCCCGCTGAGGCCACCCGCCTCGGCGATCGTCGGCCGTCGCTCGGACTGGTTCTCGATCAGGGATCTACGGGCGATCTGTGCCGCCGAGCCGGCTCTCAACATCAGGTCGGCATCGATGGCGAGATCCGCTTGATCGAGCAAGCGGTGCGAAAGACGAATGGCGGCAAGGGAGTCCATGCCAGCAGTGCGAAGATCGAGGTCAAGACCCAGGGAATCCAGGCCCAGCATTTCCGCTGCCGTTTGGGCGATGACTTCAGCCCGAGCCTGGGCTTCGGGATCTGCGCGGTCGTTCGCCGGTGCAGGCAGCACCTCGACCGGCGCATCAGCGGGCGCGGGCAATGCCGCGACGTCCACCTTGCCGGTCGGCCCGAGGGGCAGCTCTGCCAGCACGGTGATGCTCCCAGGGACCATGACTGCCGGCAGGCGCTCGCGCAACATCGCGGTCAGGGCGGGGACATCGATCGGCGCCCCGGCGGCCACCACGTAGGCCACCAGACCGTTCGGACGCTCCTCCTTGAAGACCGGCACCACACTGGCCCGGGATACCTTCCCGGTGGCAATCAGGGCGGCCTCGACTTCGGCCGGTTCGACCCGCTGTCCCCGGATCTTGAGCTGCCGGTCGGCGCGCCCGACGAACTCCAGCACCCCGTCCGCCCGCCAGCACACCAGGTCCCCGGTTCGGTAGACCCGAAGCGGAGGTTCACCATCCACCGCGATCGGCGTGAACGCCCCGGTGTCACGTTCCTCACCGAGATATCCGAGGGCCAGACCAACGCCGGAAATGAGCAGTTCCCCGACCTCCCCCACGGCGACCCGGGTAGCCGTGGTGGCCTCCTCGAAGCGAACCACCAGGAGACCGGTTCCGGGAATGGCTCGGCCGATCGGGATCCCCCGAGGCGAGTCGCAATCCTCCTGGCGGATCCGATGTGTCGTGGCGAATACGCTGGCCTCCACCGGCCCGTAGGCGTTCACCAGCCGAAGCGTGGGGTGCCGGAGGAGAACATCACGGACGTGTCGCGGCGAGAGCCGCTCACCCCCGATGATCAGCGTGCCGAGGCCGGTGAAGGCCTCAATGTCCTCGTCCACCAGCAGATTGAACAACGATGACGTCAGCACCGCTCCGTTCACGCCCATCGCGATACCGCGGCGCATCCCCTGCGGGGACGGGTAGCCGTCGATTCCGGTGGTCGCGAGGTTCGTCGTCCCGCCGTGGACCAAGGGGTACCAGACCTCGAACGTAAAGATGTCCCAGGAGACCGCTGCCGTCGCCGACATCTGGCTCGGCGCGTCCGGATAGTCCGGCTCGACCGGCAGTACCGTCCGCAGCACCGCTCGGTGCGTGCTGAGTGCCGCTTTCGGCGCACCGGAGCTGCCTGAGGTGAAGTAGACACAGCAGCCCGCGTCGAGCGGGACCTCGACGGCCGGGCCGGTGGGACAGCCGGGTGAGACGCTTTCAGCGGCGGACCCACTGATGATCGGCACTGCCCGAACGCCGAGCTCCGGCCCGGCTCCATCGGAGCCGACCACTACCACGGTGGCACCGATGTGCTCGAGCACTTCCCGTCGACGAGCCGCCGGCCAGCGGACGTCCATCGCGCAATAGGCCGCACCGGTGCGCAGCACAGCGAGCATCGCCACCACGAGATCGACGCCTCGGGGCAGGTCGATGGCGACGATCGTCCCCGGACCAACTGCCTGGTCAGACAGCATTCTGGCGAGGTTGCCGGAGGCCAGATCCAGTGCGGAATAGTCCAGCTCGCGATCCGCACCGCGCACCGCGATCGCATTGGGGGTCTGTCGGGCGTGCCGGAGCACGTGCAGCGAGAGCTGCTCGTCGCCGAGTTCGACCGGTCGCCCGGACCACGAATCCAGCAGCGCCCGATCGGCGTCCGAGATCGAAGAGTCGCCCTCGGCGGAGATCATCCCGTCGTGCTGTCGCACCGTCATGCGGTGACCTCTCGGACCGTGGCTGCGCACAACTCGGCGATTCGATCAGTCAGGGCCGTGACCTCGGCTCGATCGAAGTGGTCGGTGCTGAATTTGGTGCCGATGGTGAACACTCCGTCGATCACGTCTCCCTCGAACATCAGGGTGTAGCGCTCGGACTGGCTCGCGGCCCGATGGGCACCGGTGTCCTCATCGGCGTTCTGGAGCGAATCGCCGCTCTGGCGTTGCTCCAGACGGCCCAGCTGACTGCGGTAATTCAGGCGGAGGCTGGGCCGGGGTAGCGCACTGAGCGCGCGCCGCTCTTCCTCGATCGGGGACCGGAAACGCAGGGCGTCGAAGCTGAAGGGCCGGGGCGGGACGAGACGGGGAGCCGACAGCAGGTTCCGGACGGCCGCAACTCCACTGCCCTGGATCACTCCGATCTCCGGATGGGTGCTCTGCAGGTAGCCAATGGTGCGGGCGACGTCCAGATCACCGACCATTGCCGTTCGGTTGTTGTCGTACACATCCACGGCCACGGTCCTCGCCCCGGTGCGTTCCGCCACCGCCGTCATGATCGCGGCCCGCAGCAGCTCCACCGGACGGAATGATCCTGGCGCCAGGCGATGCAGGATCGCGTCGGAATCGGCGGTTCCCAGCGCCGACCGGACGGTCACCACGGAGGGCAAGCGCGCCGGACCGGCAGCCGGTCGACTCAGCGGGAGTGCATCCGGCCAGGGCGCGCTCAGCCAGGCTTCGGCGTCTCGGCGCGCGACGTCGGAGTCGAGGTAGGAATCGATCGCCGAGCGGACGGACACCACGGATTCGGTCGGCGGGTCCAGAGCCGCCCGACCAGTGGCCAGCCAGCGGGTGATCGCCGCTTCGATCTCGTCCACCAGCAGGGACATCGACCAACCGTCGAGAACCAGATGATGGACGACGATCAGCAGCCGGTGCTCTGCACCGGCCCGCAACCGGACCATCCGAAATACGTCTCCGCTGGACGGGTTCAATTCTCGCTGGACTGTCTCGGCCGGTTCCAGCAACCGCTCGGCGAGATCGCCGGCGCCAAGATCCACGTTGCCAAAGACGTCCTTGGCTTCCCGGGTCTCGAAACGCACCGACGGAGTGGCCAGATCGAACCGGCTGGACAGCGCCGGGTGCTGCTCCAGCACCGCGGCCGCCGTGTCCAGCAGGGCGGCATCGGGAATCTCGGCGTCGATCCGCATCAGCGCAGTCAGGCAGAAATGGTGCACGTCCGGAACGGGGCCGTCGAGCAACCACCTCAACTGTGAGGGAAGCAGCTCGACCGGTTCGCCAGACCCGGTGCCGCTCGGGCGCGGTGTCCCGGAATCCTGGGCAGCGTCCCGCACGGCCGCACTGATCGCGGCAAGCGTGCCGCAACTCAGCACCTCGGCCGGGGTGATGACAAAGCCGTGGGCCCGGGCGCGGGCGGTGAACCGGACAGCCAGCAGCGAGTCGCCACCGAGTTCCAGAAAGTCGTCTTCCGGACGGGCCTGGTCGACCCCGAGCACCTCGCACCAGATTGGCCCGAGCACGGTCAGTCGAGCGTCGGAGAGCGGAATCGGAAGGGCCGGCCGATCATCGGCCGCTTCGCCGGTCGCACGCTGGGCTGAGATCTCGGCTGCCACCGCCAGACGGTCGGTCTTTCCCGACGAGGTGACCGGAATTCGGGTGGCCGAGGCCCAGATCGTGGGTACGAAGGGCAGCGGGAGGATCGACGTCAGGCGTTCAGTGATGGCAGCCACGTCGAGCCCGGCCAAGGTGTCCGGGCTACCAGTCGGAATTCTCACCACCAACGCTCCGAGCCGGGGCGGCAGATCATCCTGCGAAATGACGGCGGCAGCCGCGTCGGCAACCAAACCAGTGGCCCGTAGCGCGGCCTCGACCTCGCCGAGTTCGATCCGGAAACCCCTGAGCTTGACCTGATCGTCCGTCCGGCCGGTGAACACCAGGTCACCGGTGGGCAGAACCCGGACGAGATCGCCAGTGCGGTAATAGGTTTCCTCATCCTGGCTGTTGTCCGCGCCGACCGTTCCGATCGAGTGGGTGACGAAGCGATCGGCGGTCAGATCTGGCCGGCCGACGTAACCGTCAGCCAACAGACCACCGATGTAGAGCTCCCCCTCCTCACCAACCCGGGCCGGCCCGCCGTCGGGTCGCACCACCGACAGCCGTCGGCCCGGGAAGGCGCTACCGATCGGCAGGCCACGCTCGTCCGCCTGCACCTGCGCGTCCGGGCTGATCCGAAAGGCCACCGACGTGACGACGCTCTCGGTCGGCCCGTAGGCGTTCACCAGCTCCGCGGCAGCCAACCCGGAACTCTGGTGCCGACGCAGGTCTGCCCAGGCCGCAGCCTCCCCGCCGATCACCACCAGCCGCACCGACGCGAAGTTCGAGCCGTCGGCCGACGGGAGTTCGGCGGTTACCGTCCGCCAGTACGCGGTCGGAAGTTGAAGCACGGTGACAGCGTTGTCCCGGACCATCTGCGAAAGATCGGCCGGACTGGGCAGGGCGACAGACTTGACCACGACTGCGGCCCCGGCGAACCAGGTGGGCCAGATCTCTTCCTGGGCCACGTCGAAGCCGAGAGAGGCGAACTGCAAGACCCGGTCCGAGGGGAGCAGGGCGAAGTAGTCAACGGCGGATCTGGAGTGCAGGGCTATCGCCGCGTTCGAAATGCTCACGCCCTTCGGGACGCCGGTCGAGCCTGAGGTGTACACGACGTACGCCTCGCTCGTACCGTCAGCATTCTCGATTCGCGGCATTGAAGCCGGCGCAGCCGCCGGCTCGAAAAGCGAGTCCAGCGTCGCCACCGGGCAGCCTGGATTCGATTCAGCGCCCGGAAGCATCTGGAGAATAAGCAGTTTTACGGCGGCATCCTGAACCTGACGGGCCAGTCGGGCCAGTGGCACCGACTCGTCAAAAGGCACCACGGCGACACCGCTGCGGGCCAGGGCGGCCAGCAGCACGAGCGCCCTGCCGCTGTTCGGCAGCGCCATCGCTACCCGGTCCCCGGCCCGGACACCGAGCCGGTTGACCGCCTCGGCCACCAGCTCGGCATCGGCCGCGAGTTCCGCGAAACTCCAGGTTCGCTCGGCGATCAGAGCCGGCCGGGCCGGGTACTGCAGCACGGTTGCCGCGAGACCCTCGGCCAAGGTCATCGCGCGGGTCATCGGGTTGCCTCCGAAACACTCGGGGTCTGACTGGACAGTGCTGCTGCGGCTCGGGTTCGGTTGGTCCAGCCGACGGAAAGCCGTTCGGCCGTGCTGGCCGCCAGGAAGATTGCGGCGAGAGCAATCCAGCCCGGTGGGCCGGCCGTCACCCCGAGCGATGTGACCACCATCGGGCCGGCGGTGTCATGCACGTTCGCTCCCAGGTTGAACACGGCAAGGTACTGGGCCTGCTGTTCGGCCGGAGACAGTTCATACGAGACTTCCCACGACGCTGCAGCATGAAGGTTTTCGCCGAACGTGAGCAGTACGACGCCGACGACGATCAACACGGACGCCGTGAGGGCGTTGCCGTAGTGCGCCACTGCCATCATCACCGAGGCCAGCGCCAAGGCGAGGCCACAGGTGGTGAGCGCCCGGGTGGCATCGGCAAGGTTCTCCGCCAGCCGAGTCCACCACACCTGCCCGAGCGCGGTGAGCATCGTGTTGATGATCAAGACGACGGCAACCATGAACGGCGGTGCCTTGGTGTAATCGACGATCCACAGCGGCAACGCGACGAAAAGGATGCTGTCGTGCAGCATCAGGAACCCATTGGCGAGAGAGACACTGAGGAACGGGATCTCGCGCAAGGGCTGGGCGAGGGTGGTGAGCGGCTTTGCGTCCACCACCCCCGGCTCCTGCACCGCCACAGGTACTGGCCGCTCGAATCTTTTCAGACCGGCAACCAGGAAAATCATCGGGATGAATGAGGCCGCGTTACCGAACACCAGTAACCGGTAGGCCCAGGACACGTCCGACTGCACTGCGACGCCGGCCAGCAGTGCACCGAATCCCAATCCGACGTTACGGAAGGCCCGTAAATACGCCATCGTTCGAAGGCGTTCAGTCTTTTCGAAGATCCGCCCAACCATCGCCTGGTTGGCCGGCGGTCCGGCCCGATCGGCACTGGTGACCAGCACCACGGCAATCAAGAACTGCCAGAAGTTGCCGACCAAGGCCAGGCCGCTGTAGGCGAAGACCCGAAAGACATGCAGCCCCACCAAGACAACGCGGGGCCCGACTCGGTCCGCAACCCGGCCGAGCACGACCGACACGACCATCCCGGCCAGACCGGCCAACGACAGCCCGATCCCAACCTGCAGCGGAGACAGGTGGATCACTCGGGTGTAGTAGAGCACGCTCCCGGTCAGGAACATCCCGGTGCCGATGGAACCGACGAATCCGTTGGTGACCAGAACCCGCGATGCCCCCGGCGGGGGGATGATGTCAATCAATTTTCTGCCGCCGACGTTCATCTAGCTCCGTCCAGTACATCGGCGAGAATTTCGGCCGAGCGCTCAAGGTGGCGTGGGGTGAGCCCTTCCGGAGCGGGCCGGCCCAGCTGTCGATAGCTGAACCGGCGCATCACCACGTCGCTGCAGGTCACGTCATCCCCCAGGGCGACCAGGACCATGACATCAGCCACCGGTCTGGAGAACAACGGCAGACCAGCCAGGCAGACATCGGCCTGCGGGCTCCATTCCTCGGTGAGCGCCGCCTGCAATTGCTCTACCCGCTGGGCCACAGCATTTTTCAGATCCTCGGCTCGGGTCTCCGGCAGCCGAGCACCCTCCAGTGCAGCTCGTAGCGCCTGCCGTCGTCCCGGATCCGGTGTTGCGTCGAACCAGTCCAGGGATCGTCCGGCTATTCCGGCGATCTGATCAATCGATTCTCCGACCCTGATCCGCCCCGGAACGGCAACCACGAGACCGGTCAGCGCCTCCAGCGCCAATTCGGCCAGGTGCCGATCCAGGACGGCGGCCGGCAACGTTTCGGCGTCCCACGAATGCCCCGCTGCCGCCCGCAACGCCAGGCCGGTCACGCAGGCCTCGGTCAACGCCTCGGCCACCGCAGGGGCCAGTGCTCCGCTGTCCGTCGCGCTCAGCGCGGCGTGCGCCGCCCGCACCGAATTGATGACCAGCCGCCAGAGCTGGACCTCTTCCGACTCGACCGGTGGCGTAATCTGATTCACCGTAGAAATGCTGATCATCCCTTGGGTTCCAGCAATTCGATCCGGTTGCCGTGCAGGTCATGGGAGTAGAACCGGCGGTGGCCGGGGAAGTTGTCGTCCCACTCCACGCCCGCACCGGCCGCTTCGAGCCGCTTCGCCAACGCATCGAGATCCTTGACCAGGATGCCGGGATGCGCCTTCGCCGCGGCCCGGAAGTCCTTCTCCACCCCGAGGTGGATCTCCAACCCGGTGGACCGGAACCAGCAACCACCACGAGCGGCGAGCACCGGCGGCTTCTCCAGCTCGGTCATCCCGAGGATCTCTCCGTAGTAGCGCCGGGCAAGGTCCTCGCCGCCGGGCGGGATCGCCAACTGCACGTGGTGCAACCCAGGAAATTCATAGCTGTTCTCGACTGTGGCATCGCCGGTTTCGGACATCGGTGCTCCTTCGGTCAAGGGTTGCCTGGGTGGTTCCCCTGGGGTGATTGTCACTGTGACCATTTCGGCCGCAGCACGGGCGATTTCCAGAGCGTGGGCCGGAGAGTCGGAGATCGCTCGGACCACCAGCAGTCGATCCCGCGAGTCCCGCAGGACGTCGACCACATCGGTCCCAACCTCCAGTTCAAGCTCCACGGACAGGACTCCGGGCACGGCGCGGGCTTCGGCCAGCCCGTCTACCGCGGTCACCAGACCAGACCGGTCGGGAACCCGGTACCAGATGGCCGGATACTGATCGCTCGCCTGGAGGTCCTGGCAGCCGCTACGGATCCGGTCGATCACTTGCTCGCCGAGCGACTGGCGTACCAGAAAATCGAGCAGGTCGAGCCCGTAGGTATCCCGAATCGTCTCCGGGATCAGGTCACCGGCCGGCCGCAGATGTGTCTCCACCAGCATCGGGCCCGCGTCGGTGAGAATGAGCTCGGTGTGAGTCAGGCCATCCTGTACATCCAGCGCGCGGAGTAGGTCCGTCACGACCTGGCGGATCTGGATCTCGGTTTCGGCCGGGAGCTCGCCGCGAATCATGTGCCCGAGTTCTACGCAATGCGTCGGGTCCTTCACCTTCACCGTGACCGCGACGACGAGGTGTTCGCCTCGCTCGGAGAACGCCTCGACACTGATCTCCGGGCCAGCCAAGAAGGACTCGACCATCAAGCGGTCGTCCGCGGCATCACCGGCCGCAGCACCCCAGTTCCAGGCCGCCTCGGCTTGGGTCGGGTCCGAGACCACGGTGACGCCCGCGCTGGCCGCCCCCATCACCGGCTTCACCACGACGGGATATCCGTGCCGGGCCGCGAAGGCGGTGATATCGCTCGCTGCGGTGATCAGTTCGGCAACCGGTCCGGGAAGACCGGCCGAAGCCAGCCGTTCCCGCATGTGCAACTTGTCATGGACCGCTCGCACGGTTTCCGGAGAGTGCATCCGCAACTGCAGAGCGCTCGCCACGGCGGCCGCCTTGTCCTGGTCCTTCTCGCTGAAGCTGGCGACGTGGGTGATCGGCTGAACTCCGTGGATCGCTTTCGCCATGTCGATCCAGGCGGCGTCCTCAGTAGCGGAGAGTCCCACAATCCGCGCATGGAGGGACGCGTCCCGAACCCGCTTCAGGACCCCGCTCCGGACCAGGACCGAGGTCTGGGTCTGCGCATCGACCTGGTGGACGTGCGCGGGAAGTTCGCGACCGTTCCCCACGATCAGAACGTGACGGATCATGTCGTGCTCCTCGCAACCATTCGACCGGCGGTATTCATCAACTGCAGAGAGCCGTTGAGCAGACCGATGTCCGCGGGCGCTGACCTGAGCGCCTGGAGACTTCGGCTGAACTCGTCAAAAGCGATCCGGCGGGACGGCGCCGGATTAGCCAGCCCAGCCCGCCAGGCCTGCTTGGCCGCCGTGCCCAAGCCCTTGCTGTTCCGGTGCAGAACGCGCAGATCCCAGAGGAAGCGGCAATCCACGCCCTCGCCGGCCAATCGGGAGACCAATCCGTTGTCTCCGCCGGCCGCCAAGATGGGGAAGCCGTTCGCATTCCGGAAGGCTTTGCGATCCACCACGGAATTCCCGCCGGCTAGAAAGGATGTTGTCTGCCCGGTAAATAGCGCCGAATAGCGCTGGTCGTACCGCCACTGCCGAGCTCGGCTGACAATTCCGTGGTCGAACGGCAGGACCCGCCCGGTGAAAGCCTGCCAACCGGCGTCCACCGCGGTCGAAGCGATCGTGAACCAGTCCTGCGGCAGCCGCGCGTCATCGTCGAGAAAGGCCATGTCGTCCCCGAGTGCAGCCTCGACCGCAGTATTGCGGCAGCGGTCAGGCCCTTGGCTGGTTTCATGGCGAATGAGCTGAACCGGTACTCGGACCAACGCCGAATCGATCTGACAAGGAACTCGCGATCCGTCGTCGATCACAATGATTTCGCGAAGCCGCCCGTTGTCCGCGGCGGTCACTGAACGCAGGCAGGCCGCGAGATCACCGGGCCGGTCGCGGGTGGGGATGATGGCTGAGAAGGACCGTGGCTGCAGGCTGCCGGACGTACTCATGCGCTCAGCTCCCAGCGAATTCGCCATTCGTTCACGATGCCTGGCCAACTGTCGTCCTGATCCGTAGGCAGGTAGACCCGGCGAATCGCCTGTGGTGCCTCGGTCCACGGACGCGGTGCTGCCTTCACCGTTCCGAACGCGACCACGTCGCTGGTGAAACCATCGACCCGACGAGGAATTGGAGCGGCCAGGCCGTACGGGAAGGCATAGGCCGGAAGCGTTACGCCGGCTCGTTCCCGCAGCTGGGTCAGTGAATCACGAACCTCGCTGTCGACTTCTTCCTGGGACAGGTCAGGCAGCGGGCGATGAGTGACTCCGTGGGCAGCGATGGTGTGCCCGGCCGCCGCCAGTTCGCCCACGTTGGACCACGAAAGGTAATTCTCAGCGGGGTTTTCCGAGCGCTGCCCGAGGAGTCCTGTGCAGACGAAGAAGGTGGCGCTGATGCCCCGATCCTGCATCGCCGGAACCGCCACCTCGAGCACGTCGGCGTAACCGTCGTCAAACGTGAACAGCACCGACGGGGCTTGTGGCGGCGCCGAGAACGTACCGTCGGGCTGTATCAGGTCATCGAGTGACACCGGGGCAAATTTCTCCAGCACCAGATCCAGCGCCCGGACGAACGACTCCGGGCGCAGGCTCGTGTAGTGCTGGTGGGTGGGATGCACGTGGTGGAAGTAGAGCACCAGTGGCCACCCGTGAGCCGAAGCAGACCGGAAACTCTCCTGGCCGCCGACAGGGTGCCCGGCTAACTGTTCGGCGGTGAATATTGAGCTGTCGATCGGCGTTTCGAATTTCTGTTGCACCGCTCCCCTTAACCCATACTGATATCCCAGTTATTTACATAGCGGCGATAAATCTATTCGTGAACCAGTGCGGGCATGACCCATCCAGGCATCCGCACCAGTAGGAACAAAAGGCCGGCCGAATTAGCCAACGGCTAGGAGCACCGAGATGTTAAAAATGATTCCAGGCACGCCGAAATCGCCCCCTTGCGGTCCCACCCGTCAACTCCCCCACTCAGATCAGCCAACAAGGAAGACCTCGGTAGAGGTTCGCGTTCCTTGCGGACTCGCAGAGCCGCCCCACGGTGCCCTCCGACCACCGGAAAGTTACCACCGGCACCTTTGGCACTCAACACTTCTGACCATTTAGCCGGTTATACCGCGACATCAGCAGCGCCACGCCCGAGTCGTATTATCACGATATGTGAGACATATCTTGTGCTGTGCGTCACGTAGTTGTCGAGCAAGGATCGCCCTGCGCGACATTCCTTGTATTGTCGACCAATTTTATACTCTATTTACCATCGGTCGCACCGGACGTTGCCCCAAATCCCCGCCGACCGCTGACTTCCTGCCGGGAGACCGGTCTCTATCACCGTGAGGGTCTCCTCACCGTGACGGAGGTGAGGTGACTCGGTGCCCGAGAGCGAGGTCTTTGCCCGCCTTTCAGACCCGGCGTCCAGCCTGCTGGAACAGGCCGTCCACTACGGGCTGAGCAGTCTCGACGTCATCACACCGAGCGCCATGCGCGAGCCGACTCCCTGTGCAGGCTGGGATCTCGCGGCGCTGCTTCGGCACCTGAGCGAGTCGCTGTCGGCGCTACGGGAGGGCGCCTGCGCAGGCCGGATCGAGATGGTGCAACCCGCCGGCGCCAGGCCGACCGGCCCAACCGAGGCTGAGGCGCTGCTTGCCGATCTTCGGCTGGCGGCCACCAGTCTGGTCCTGGAATGGCAGCGAATACCAATGTCTGACAATCATTTTGCCATTGGCGAGCTGCCGCTAAGGATTGCCGTCGTCGAGGTCGTGGCGGCGATGGAAATCGCTGTCCACGGGTGGGACATTTTTGAGTCCTGCCACTCGCCACGCCCGATTCCGGTGCGATTGGCCTTGGACCTGTTGCGACGGTCATCGATGCTTGTTGACGACACGGTCCGGCCGGAGTTGTTCGGCGCCCCGATCGAGATCAGTGCCTTGGCCGGCCCGAGCGATCGACTGGTGGCGTTTCTCGGGCGCCGGCCCCGTCGTCGTCACCCGTTCCCAACCTGAACCACCTCAAGCCAACGGCGCGAGTGGCCGAAAACAAGGTATGACTGTCCCGGTCGTCAGGTCGAGGGGCGACTCTGGCGTCCCATCGGTGCTGGCACCGGCCGACGCGGTGGTTTCCCGGCTGCGCACCAGCGCTCGCTTGGCGGTGGTCATCGGGCTGCTTCTGATCCCGACCGCCCTCGCGAACTGGGCGTTCATCTCGGTGATCGGCGGGCAGGTGGCGTTCACCGCACATGAGCGGGACGGCGTTGTGGTGCTGCGACCGGCTTTGACCGCACTCGTCGCCACCGTCCGCGGCGACCCAGCGGATCTGACGGCCTTGAAGTCCGCGGTTTCGGCTCATCCGGAATTACGACTGGACGTCCAGTGGTCGGCGGTGACCTCGGCGGCCGACGCCCGTGGGGAGGGATCGGGGACGCCCGCCACCCGGTTCGTGCTGGCGTCGTCCCTGGTTGGACTGATCACGCAGACCGGTAACACCTCGAACCTGATCCTCGACCCCGACCTGGATTCCTTCTATTTGATGGACACCTTGGTCGTTCAGCTACCCAAGGCTCTGCTCGCCACCGCGGCAGCCGACGACCAAGCCGGAAA
This sequence comes from Kineosporiaceae bacterium, assembly GCA_035474375.1. GTDB lineage: Bacteria > Actinomycetota > Actinomycetes > Actinomycetales > Kineosporiaceae > JANNPJ01. The sequence goes on from DATINJ010000036.1 coordinate 31,475, forward strand.
TATCACGGTTGCGGTGCAGGCGTTCCGGGCCGGCACCATCTCGGGCGCGGCGGACGCGATCCGGTCCGATCTTGAAACCAGCACGAAGAACACCTCCGCTTCGGGGCTGCAGGAGAAATTGGTCAACGCCACTGCCCTTGCCACCCGCCTGAGTATCCACGCCAGGAGCATCACCGACACCCTGGCGGACGCTCGACCGGCCGCCGTCGACCCGGGGCCGATAGCCGTCGCCGCAGCCGCCTCGGTCGATCCCACGGTGGACGCGCTGGACGATCTCCTCGCCACCCGCAGCCACGGGCTGACCACCCAGCGGACCTGGACGTTGACGCTGAGCCTGGCCGCTCTGGTCCTTGCCTGCTGGTTCTCGGCCGCGTTCTGGTGGCGCAACCACCGGGATGTCCGCCAGATCGTGGCAGGCGTCAGCGCGATCGCCGAGGACGACCTTCGGCCACACCCCCTCCCCGGGGGGCGCGACGAGTTCGGCGACATCGCCCGAGCCGTGACCGTCGCACGACAGGCACTGCGGGAAGCACAAACCAGACAGCGGGGTCTGGAAGACGCACTGACTCACCAGGCGTTCCACGACTCCCTCACCGGGATGGCAAACCGTGCGCTGTTCACCAGTCGGGCCGAGGATGCCTTGAAGCGTCAGGACGAGACCGGAAACATGGTTGCCGTCCTGCTCCTCGATCTCGACGACTTCAAGATCGTTAATGACACCCGGGGGCACGGCGTCGGCGATGAACTGCTGGTCGCGGTCGCCGAACGGATTGGCGGCGTGATGCGACCGGACGACCTTGCCGCCCGGCTCGGTGGCGACGAGTTCGCGATCCTGGTCGAGGACGCCGACCGGGCCGAGGTCCGAGAGGTGGCCGAACGCCTGCTCAGCGTGCTCGGCGAACCGTTTCACCTGCATGGCGCGGCGACCCGGATCGGCGCCTGTATCGGCGTGGCCTTCAACACCCCGGAGCGGAAGGGCCAGATGGACCTGGTGGAGCTGCTGCGACGCTCGGACCTGGCGCTCTACTCCGGCAAGAAGCAGGGCAAGAACCGGGTCGTGGAGTTCCATCAGGAACTCCACACCGAGATGGTCCGGCGGATCGGCGTTCAGGCGGATCTTCAATCGGCCTTGGAACGCGAGGAGCTGATCCTGCACTATCAGCCGATCGTCGGCCTCGACAGCGGGCAGATCATCGGCGTGGAGGCGCTGGTCCGCTGGCAGCACCCGACCCGCGGCTTGGTGATGCCGGTGGACTTCATCCCGCTGGCCGAGGACACCGGCCTGATCGTTCCTCTCGGCACCTGGGTCTTGGATACCGCCTGCGCCCAACTGGCGAAGTGGAGCGCGGACTACCCGGCGGTACCGCTGCGGATGAGCGTCAACGTGTCCAGCAACCAGGTGCAGGAGGGAGATCTCACTTCGATCGTGCAAGGCAGCCTGCTGCAGCACGCCATCCCAGCCAGCAGCCTGATGCTGGAAATCACCGAGGGTGTCCTGCTCCGCGAGGACGTCACCGCGCTGACCACCCTGACTGACTTGCGTGCCCTCGGGGTCCGGATCGCCATCGATGACTTCGGCACGGGGTACAGCTCTTTGGGCTATTTGCAGCGCTTCCCGATCGACCTGCTCAAGATCGACCGATCCTTCGTCATCGGGCTCGCCACCGACAATTTTCGCGAAGGCACTCCTGCCCGCACGGTGATCGCCCTGGCCCACGGCCTGGAGCTGGCCCTGGTCGCCGAGGGCATCGAAACCCCGGCACAGCTGGCAGAACTGCGCCGGCTCGGCTGTACCCACGGTCAGGGGTATCTGTTCTCCCCGCCGCGGTCGGCCGCTGACCTGGCACACCTGCTCGGCTCCCCGTCACCGGTCTATACATGGTGAACTGCACATCGTGAACTGCTTTGCGTTGCAAGCTTCATACTGTAGGCAACGTTCCTCCCAGATGAACGATTCGAGCCTATGATCCGTATCCTCGACATGAGCCGGATCGAGGACCTGAGCATGGCCGGTTGGCGCACTGCACACGATGGGGAACATCGCCCACCGCTGCGTGCCCGACTGCCTGAGCTGAGCTCAAAGATCGTCGGTGGCCTGGGCATCCTGCTACTCTCCCCCACCGTGCTGACAGCCGCCTCGCGATCCCAGCTCGAGGCGACGGATCCGGCCACCCCGACCTCGCCGGATTCAGCACCCAAGACCCGCGGTGACGTCGGGACGCGGATCGCTGTGGTCGCCTCCGGACTGGCCGCGATGGCCGCGCTGGTCTACACCGCTCCAGGGGTGCCCTGGCACCGCGCCGACTCAGCGGCACCAGTGACCGGGATCGTCGGGGCCGAGCACGCCGGCGATCCGGGAATGGACATGGCGCATGCCGCGGCCACGGCGTACAGCGGCTTCATCCGTTCCCCCGACCGCACCGTGCTAGTTGATGCCACCCCGGCAACCGTCGGGACCAACACCGTCGCCATCACCGTGCTGGACGCCGAAAAGGCTCCGGCGAAGGTTGAGCAATGGTCCGGCACCGCCAGCCTTCCCGGCGCGAGCGACGTCGCGGTCCCGCTCGCCTCGTTCGGGCCCGGCGTGGCAGTGGCCGACATCCAGCTTCCGGTCGCCGGCAAGTGGACCTTTACCGTCACCTATCAAGTCGCCGGAGCGAAACCGACAACCCTCACCCACGTCGTCCCGATCGGGCCCTGACCGGCCCTGACTCGATCGGGGTGGGGCTGATCAGCTCGTCGGGAAGTTGTCCGGGGTACTGATCCGGCTGCGCACCAGGGCGCCGGACTGGTTGAGTGGCCCGGTCCCGGCATAGCCGGCGTAGCTGGTGGCCGAGCAGGTACCCGGCTTGAAGGCCGCGCTGCTCTCGTCGGCGTCCGAATACGTCCAGTCCGCGTAGCTGATTTTCAGCCGGTCCAACAGGTCGAGCCACGCGGTGCTGCTGGCCACGTCGACCGCTCCAGCACCGGTCGCGCTCACCGTCCCGAACTCCGTGACGAACAACGGGAGCTTCGTCGCGGCCGCGGCGACGGTCGTGCGGTAGTTGTCCTTGTGAGATGCCGCGTAGAAGTGGAACGTGTACATGATGTTCGTGGCGTTGACCGGGTTGTTTACCACCTCGGTCTCGTTGGACCCTTCGGAGACCCCCAGCGAGGACCAGGCTCGGGTACCGACGATGATCACCGCGTCCGGGTCAGCCGACCGGATCACCGGGATCACCTGCTCGGCGTAACTCTTGATCGAAGCCCAGCTCACGCCGTTGGGCTCGTTCGCGATCTCGTAGATGACATTGTTCTTGGCGGCGTTTCGAGCGGCGACGGCGGCGAAGAAGGTCTTTGCGCGGGCCAGGTTGTAGTTCGGATCACCCGGCGTCAGTGTGTGAAAGTCGATCAGCGCGTACATCCCCCGGGCTTCGGCCTTGTCGACCAGGCCGTTCACCTGGTTGGTGAACCCGGCGGGGTTGGTCTCGTAGCCGTCTTCCTGCACGTACATCGCGATCCGCAGCAGGTCGGCCTTCCAGTCCTGGGCCAGCACGTCCAGCGCGGCATCGTTGTAGCACTTGGCGAACCACTGCAGGCCGTGAGTACTCATGCCGCGCAACTGGATCGCCTTGTTGTACTGGTTGCACAGGTTCACCCCGCAGACGTGCACCTGGCCGTTGATCTGCACCGGTGATCCGGGGGTCGAGGACGACGAAGTGGGCGTCGGGGTGGGCGTCGCCGTAGCCGGCGGTGTGGTGGTCGAGCCGGTGCAGGTGACCCCGTTGAGAGTGAAGGACGTCGGGACCGGATTGCTGTCGGTCAAGGTGCCGTTGAACCCGATCCCGGTCGAGGCACCGGTACCAAGTGATCCGTTGTAGCTGAGGTTCTCAGCCGTGACGGCGGTACCGCTCTGTTTGAACGTCGCCGACCAGCCCTGGCCGATCTTCTGCCCCGCGCTGGGAAAGGCGAAGCCGAGGGTCCAGCCGCTGACCGCGTCGCCAAGGTTCTTGATCGTGATGTTGCTGCTGAATCCGCCCGTCCAACTGCTGGTCGTGTAGGTGACCGTGCAACCGGCGGCGGCGGTTGCACTGCTCGCACTGCCGATCGCAACGATGGCCGAGCCACCGAGAGTGACGGCGGCAATCGCACCGACTGCGGCGAGATCGCGACAACGCTGACGCGTAAGCAGTTTCATGACGGCCTTTCAGCTCAATCAGGCACGCTGGATCCCTCAGCAGCGTGCCTGGTCGAGCCCTCGGACCACCAGTCATGACCCACTGGGCGCGCCGGTTTCGGAGCTTCTGAACTCGCCAAAAGCGGGCGTGGCCTGGACCGGAGCCCGACCACGCCCGCTTAGGCGACTACTGAAAGGCTTTCACTGGTTTCAGTTCGACGTGGTGGGCAGCACCATTCCGTAGTCGTTGGTGAGCAGGTAGCCCTTGGAGAACTGGAGCGTGGCGGTGAGGACCCCGTTCGCCCGGATCCCGCCGTGCGCCGGTTGCACCATCCCGGCGTCGGTGACCGCTCCGATGTCTTCCGATGGGACGCCCACCAGCAGCCGGTCGGAATAATCTTCCTCCGCATCGAGCGCTCCTCGGGTGATGCCGAGCACCGTCCCGACCTCGTCGCCAGCCTCGGCTGCACCGGCCAGACCGGAGCCCTGGCGGAGCGCGGCTGCCGTGCAACCCATGTCCGTCTCGAGCGGGATCAAGGAGATCGTACCGGCGTTCTCCTTGGCCCCGACGTCCTCACCGGCAGCTCCCACCGCGACGTCGACCGCCTCCTGACAGATCAGGGCAACCCCGAGTACGACCGCGGAACCGAACCGGTCACCGGCCTCCATCGTGCCGGGAATCCCGGGGGTGTCCTGGGTGATCGCCTTCCCGACGCTGAACTTCCCGGTCGACGCCAACGCGAAGGTCTGGATCATGCCGGTGTCGGCATGTGAACCGGAGTCCTCATCCGGGACACCGACCACCGCCCGGTTTCCACGGGAGCCGAGCACGCTGCCGAAGCGGTCGTCCGTCTCCGCGCTGCCGGGCACCCCGGCACTGTTCTGCGACCAGCTCTGCGAGGCGATCGGTGCGCCGGCAGCGTTCACCCGCAGGAACCAGGCCGCTCCGGCGTCCCGCAGCGAGCCGACCTTCTCCTCCGGAGCGCCGACCAGCACCCCGCCCGCATCGGTTGCGGCCAGCACGGACCCGAAACCGTCGCCGTCCTCGGCCGATCCCGGAACACCGGACGAATCCTGGCTCCGCACCTCGCGCAGGGTCGCTGTGACTCCGCCGCCCGACTTCGGGGCGATCGTGTATCGGAACACCTCACCGGCCAGCTCATGACCGTTCACGGTCGCTCGTGGGGCGCCGACGTAAAGGTCATGCACGTTCTGGCTGAGGGCGGCGTCGTAGCGCGGTACCAAAGCCAGCGCGACGCCGAAGTGGTCCAGGTTGGACGAGTCGTGCGGCAGCACGATCGACGTGCTGGTATCGATCCCACCGGGCTTGCCAAAGACCAGGTGCACCTGGCCCTCGTTGTTGCCCGCGCCGTCCGAGGCGGCCGACTGCCCCTCTGCGGGAGCGCTGATCACCATGTCCGCGCAGCCGTCTCGATCGAGGTCTGCGATGGCGATCTCGGCACCGAAGGAGTCCCCCTCGCCGGTACCCGCACCGAGGTCACCCGATCGCAGCAGCACGGAGGGAGAACCGGTGAAACGCACGTCCACCGCTCCGGAACCGTCCTGGTAAAACGGCATTCCGACGGCCACATCGGCCGAATCGTCGCCGTCGATGTCCGCGTAAGGGCTCCGGTTTTCCGGGTCACATGCCGTCGCTGCCGACGCCGGGCCGACGAAGCCGACAATCACACCGCCCAGCGCTAAAACTGCGCTGAGTCCACCTATCGCTACTCGGCCGATCACTCTTGTCCGCATCGGAACACAATGGCATCACCGCCCGCGCCGGGTAGGCATTTCGGGAGACGCGATGACCACTTTGTCGACATTTGCCGCGCGGGTGCCTGCCCGAGCTCGGTCAAACAAAGTGGCCATCGCGAATCTGGTACCGGCCTGACCTCAGGTCGCCGCGCAGGACAGCGACGCGGTGGCCGAGGGGCCGGTGGCGGTGAATCCGAAGGTGGTGGTTCGGCCGGCGGCGACTGCTCCGTTGTAGTCGACGCTCTTCACTGTGACGGCGCTACCGGTGGTGCTGGCGGTGCCGTTCCAGACGCTGGACAGACTCTGCCCGGAGGCCAAGGTCCAGCCGACGGTCCAGGACCGGATCGCAGCCGCCCCGGCGGTCACCGTCACCTCGCCCTGGAAGCCTCCAGTCCACGAGCTGACGGTCTTCAGGGCTGCCGTGCAGGTCGGACTACCGGACGGCGTGGACGACGGGGTGACGGACGGCGTGACCGAGGGGGTGACAGACGGCGTGACCGAGGGCGTGGCCGTGGCTGTCGGGTCACCTCCGGACCCAGCGCTGGTGGTGTAGGTGGTGGTGGTGCGCGGCGCCGAGCACTGGGTGCCGCAGGAAGCCGGCAAGCTGAACGAGTAGACCCGACCGCCGTTGATCAGCGCATCGGTGACGTCGCGGACCCGGATCTGGTAATTCGTCCCGCCGTCGACCAGTGGCTTGATGATGAACGCCTGCCCCATGTCGCTGTCCATCGTGGCGCTGCTCCAGGTTCCGCCGGAGAAGTATTCCACCCCGTGAATCCCGTTCGCCAGACGCGAGATGGAGATGGCCGACCACCACTTCTGGGCCCCTTGCAGGAATCCGATCTGGATATCCCCGCTGTAGTTGGGGGCCGGGATGAATTGCCAACTGACATGCCGGTTTCCCCAGTGGTCAGGGAGCAGGTCGCCAACCGCGGTGCCGTTCAATTTGAAGGTGTTGATCGAATCCTTGGCCAGGTCGAGGTGATACGGGTCGTCCCGGCACCAGGCGTTGGCGTCGCCACAGCTGTCGGCCACCAGCATGTCGAGGGTGGCCCCGTTGTATTTGTCGGCGACCCAGGACCCGTTGCGGCAGAATGGTTGACCGGCTGCGCCGTCATTGATGCCGGTGCAATAGTCGCTGATGTTCACCCGTACCCAACGACCGCAGTTGTGGCCGTTGTTCCAGAGCCCGGCCTTGCTGAGGTCGTTGCCGGTCAGCGGTCGTGGGTAGAACGCGTAATCGCCCGGCGTGTTGTAAACGTTGAGGGCAACCCAATTCTGCGTCTCGAGCGCATCTTGCGGCATCCCGCAGCCACCGTACGGGCTACCCAGGTTGGTGAACCAGGTGGCACTTCCGGTAACCGGAGTAGAACCGTCCGTGGCCGCCAACGCGGTTATCGAAAATAGTCCGAAAATCATTGCTATACAGGCAAGAAGACCTACCGATACCCGATTTCTCAATGCACTCACTCGCTTTCCATCTCAACCCGACGACCGGACCGGCGACTAGCTGGCCGTGCAGCTTGCGACACCCACGCCGGTCGCCGAGCCCGAGCCCTGGAAACCGAATTCCACGGATCCACTGGCCGGAACCGAACTGTTCCAGGACAGCGAGCTGACCGAGGTACCGCTCAGCGTCCCGTTCCACAGGTTCGTGATCGACGTTCCGCTCGGCAGAGTCAGCCCGACCGTCCATTTCGAGATGGCCGCAGACCCCGCCGTGACCTTGACCGTGCCGGTGAAACCACCGGTCCAGGAACTCGACACGGTGAAGGCTCCCGAGCACGACTTCGTCCCGGCAGGCGGCGCGGTGGTCGGCGGCACGGTGGCCGACGGTGTTGTCGGGGCGGTCGTGGTGGGCGGCGTGGTGGTGGGCGGAGTGGTACCACCGGCGTTTAGCGCATCCAGAACCGAGGTGTAGGCGGCCTTCTTGTTGCCGTTGCCGTCGAACAGCAATGGTGTCCCCGAGGCCCGCCAGGAGTCGCTGTCCCGAATCCCCCAGACGGTGATGCCGGTGCAGCGGGCGACCACCAGGCACGCCTTCACCACCTTGGCGTAGTTGTCGGCCTGCGCGCTTCCGGAGCCTTCGATGTCGAGTTCGGTGATCTGGACGTCGACCCCCAGCGCGGCGAACTGCTGCATGTTGGCCTGGTAGTTGCTGGGCACCGGGCTGCCACTGTTGAAGTGACTCTGCAGCCCCACGCAGTCGATCGGTACCCCGCGCGCCTTGAAGTCCTTCACCAGGTTGTACACGGCCAGGGTCTTGGCCGCGGTGGCGTCGTCGATGTTGTAGTCGTTGATGCAGAGCTTGGCGGCCGGGTCGGCCGCCCGGGCCGTCCGAAACGCCTGCTCGATGTAGCTGTCACCGATCTGGTTCTGCCAGACATCGCTTCGCCGGGTTCCGCTGCCATCGTTGAATGCCTCATTGACGACGTCCCAGGCGTAGATCTTGCCCTTGTAGTGCCCCATCACGCCGTTGATGTGGTTGTTCATCGCGGCCAGGGTGTTGGCCGATCCGGAGAGACTGTTCATCCAGCCCGGCAACTGGGAGTGCCAGACCAGCGTGTGCCCGCGGATTCGCTTGCCGGCCGCGGCATTGACGATTCTGTCGGCATTGGTGAAGGTGAACGAGTTCTGGCTGGGCTCGGTCGCATCGATCTTCATCTCGTTCTCCGCGGTGACCATGTTGAACTCGCGGCCGAGGATGCCGGTATAGGTGGAGTCGCTCAGCTTGCCGGCGCTCACCGCGGTGCCGAAGTATCGACCGGACAGCGCAGCGGAATCGCCCAGCGTGGTCGCCGCATTGGCGGCTGACAACGCAACCGGGGCGAGGAGCCCAATCACCCCGAGGGCGCCGAGGACAAGTTTGGTGCCGCCGTTCATCCCGGCACCACGACGGCCATCTGGGCGTTCCAGAACAGCACTCATGACTGGCCTTTCGTCCTCGGCTCCACATTGAGCCAGCGCATCATGAGAGTTTCAGAAAGCCCTACCACTGACAACCATCGAAAGCTATCGGCGCCCACCGCGAAGAACAGTCCCAGGCCAGCACCCGGTTTCGAAACTTTTGCCGATCCGGGAGGCTGAAACGCTTTCACTACTTCAGGGCGAAGGTGGCCAGTCGCACCGAACCGTTGAAGACCAGATAGATGTCATGGTTTCCGGACACCTGCGAGAGGGCCGCGTCGACGTTCGTGTAGACATACGGGTCGCCGGTGGCCGGGATCTGGGCGGTGCCGACCAGCGTCCCGGTCGGCTTGTCAAGCCGAATCTGGGCCGTGGTCGCCGGGCCGGCATTGGCCACCCGGGCAGTGAAAGTTTTCGGTCGCGACCGCAGATCGGCGTCCTGGTAGGCGACCCAGCTACCCGCCACCGAGCCGACCGAGGTGCCGGTGGCCTTGCTCTCATCCACCAACGTTGCGCCCTCGTAGTCGTCGAAGTTCTCGGCCCGGGTGGTCCGGGTCAGGTCCCGTTCCGGAATCACCTCGCCCTTCACCTGAACTGCCCGGGTGGCTCGAATGTCGGCGGAGGACGCCCCGACCATGACGTCGTACGTACCGGACTCGACCACCCACTTGTCCCGGGTGACATCCCAGAACGCTAGATCGCTTGCCCTGACCGCAAATTCGATCGTCGTGCGCTGTCCGGCCGCCAAGTGCACCCGCTGGAAGGCCTTCAGTTGCTTGATCGGCTGCTTGACCCGGGACTTCTGCTTGTGGGTGTACAGCTGGACGACCTCGGCGCCGGCCCGCGATCCGGTATTGGTGACGTCGACGCTCACCTTCAGCGTGCCGTCCGCAGCAATCCTGGAGCTGGCCATCCGCAGGTTGGCGTACCGGAAGTTGGTGTAGCTCAACCCATGTCCCATCGGGTAGAGCGGCGTCCCGCGGAAGTACTGGTACGTGCGATCACTCTTGACGATGTCGTAGTCGAGGATGCTCGGCAGATCGTCGACAGAGCGGTACCAGGTCTGCGTCAGGCGCCCGGAGGGGTTGTGGTCGCCGAAGAGCACGTCGGCGATGGCATGCCCGGTCTCCTGCCCGGCGTGCGTCGTCCACAGAATGGCCGGCACGTTCTTCTGTTCCCAGTTCAGCGTCGTCGGATAACTGTTCTCGACCACGACGACGGTGTTCGGGTTCGCCTTTCGGACCGCTCGGACCAGCGCTTCCTGCCCCTCGGCCAGGTCCATGGTGGTCCGGTCGTGGTCCTCCCGGCCGTTGATGAACGGCATGCTTCCGACCACTACGACCGCCGCATCGGCACCCTTGGCCGCCTGCACCGCGCTGTCGACGCCACTGACGATCGACTCCTTGGCGAACTGGGTGGCCTCGGCTGCGGTTGCCGCGCCCAGGTTCAGGGTTCCGTCCGGCTGCCGGACGAGGTACGACTTGTTGAACGCGGGCGCCCAGCTCTCGTTCGCCTCATACCCGGTGTAGTGGATCACGACATTGCCGTTCGGCTGCTCCTCCAGCTTGAACATCTGCTGGACGAACCAGCCGTTGGGCTGGGCCTGATCGTTGACGAACCCGCTCCAGTTGTAGCCGATGTACTTGCCGTTCGCCACGCTGCGCAGGGTGACAACGCCTTGGCCCCAGTCGAAGACGTCGAACTGGGCGGTGTCGTCCGCGGTCGCGGCGGTCTCGCCGATCGCCGCACCGGCCGCACCCGAGCCACCGGCGAGGTACTTGCCGGTGGCCACGTCGCGCAGGGCAATCCGGTCCGCGCCCTCGCTGGTGGTGACGGTCGCGCCGCTGCCCAGCCGTTCCTTGACGCCGTCCAGCGGGGTGACAGCGGACGGCAGGCTGCCGCTGTACCAGTCGGTGTAGAGGGTGTCGGACAGCGGACCGACCACCGCTACCCGCTTCGTCCGGGCGGCGTTCAGCGGCAGCGTCTTGCCCGAGTTCTTCAGCAGGACCGCGGCCTCGTCGGCGGTCTGCCGAGCCAGCCTTCCGTGCGCCGGAGCATTGATCACATCTGGGGTGATCTTTCCGTACGGGCCGCCGTCCGGGTCGAACTCCCCCAGCCGGAACCGGACGCTGAGCGCATGCCCGACCGCCGTGTCGATGTCCTTCTCGGTGATCAGGCCCTGCTCAAGAGCGGATGTGACGGCCGCGACAATCGCCGTCGGGTCGGTGTTGTCCTGGGTGAAGCTGTCCAGGCCCGCCTTCAGCTGTGCCGCGTAGGCCTCGGCCGTGGTGGCGAAGTACCCCTGAGGACCGGTCAGGTTGCCCGGGGCGCCGGCGTCGCTGACATTCAGCAAAGGCGCCGCACTCCACGAGCGAATCGTGTTCAGGTCCGGGCTGACCGTGTTGGGGCGCCCGTTGACCAGGTTGTACGCCGGCATCACGCCGGTCGCCGCACCAGCCTGGAGGGCCGGCTTGAACGCCTGCTCGTCGTACTCGTGCAGCACCCGTGGCGGGACCACCGCGTTCGACGCCACCCGGTTGACCTCGTTGTTGTAGGCCAGGAAGTGCTTGAGTGTGGGCGCCGCCTTGAGATGGGCCGGATCGTCGCCCTGGATCCCCTGGCCGTAAGCGGTGGAGAGCTTTCCGGTCAGATATGGATCCTCGCTGTACCCCTCCTCGTTACGACCCCACCGCGGATCACGCAGCAGGTTGACCACCGGGGCCCACAGGTTCAGCCCCCAGAGGGTGGGGTTCAGGGCGTTGTACCCGCGAGCTTCGTCACCGACCACTGACCCGACTCGCTTGATCAGGTTCGGGTCCCAGGTGCTGGCCAGCCCGAGCGCCTGGGGAAACACGGTGCCCTTGGCCGTCACCACGTTGCCGTTGTTGTCGTAGTCGGTGGACCAGCCGACACCATGCAGAGCCTCGGTGCCGGTCTTGAAGACCTTGAGACCTAGCCTCGGGACAGCCGGCTGGTACTGGTGCAGCATCGAGATCTTTTCCGCCAGGGTCAGCCGGCCGACCAGATCGTCGATCCTCGCCTGCAACGGCAAGGAAGGGTCCTGGAAGGGGTAGGTACTGGCGGCGGATCGAGCCGAAAGCGTCGTTCCGGAGCCGAGTGCGACGGCGGACTGCGGTGCCAGACCCAAGGTCAGTAGCCCAGCGACGCCCACCATGGCCCACCGGCTGGGCCGAAATCGCTTGACCGGACCTGGATTCACGGCGACCTCCATCGGGCGCGGACATCGCGCTCTGCGCTCCCCAGAAGGTGGAGGGCAGGCGAGAACACGGGCTTGCTGCGGCGGTGGCCGAGCTTAAGTGCCCGTTTTGCGCTCGTCGAGAGTTTCGTGCGGACCAGTCGCCGGCGGCCGGCCGATCGGCCCTGACCTGCGATCGGCCGCTGCGGAGTCCGCAGCGGCCTGAAATATTTTCATCGAGTTGAGCACGGTGGTGGGGCGGGAGGCCCACACCCCACCACCGTGCAGATCAGAGGACGTCGGTCAGGCGACGTCGATCAAGGGTTCGTCGATCAGGGGACGTCGATCGCGAGCTCGTAGTCACCCGAGCCCTTGAAGGACGACACCGCAACCCGGTACCGGCCGGCCGGTGCATCGAAGGTCAGGGCTTCGAGCGAGGCGTCGCCCTGTGCCTTGGCCACGGTGCGCCAGTTGTCACCGACGAACTTCTGCAACGACAGGTCGAAGTCGGCGTCTTCCGGCCCGGTGAGGCAGGCCTGGAGGCTGCCGCCGTCGGTCTCGAAGCCGTTGACCGGGGCTACCTGCGCAGCGCCGGAGCGTCGCAGCGAGCTCTTGACCGTGGCGTCGGCGTCCTGGCAATCCGCCGCGGGCGGGTCAGCCGCGGGCGGCTCCGTGGCCGGCGGGTCGGTCGCGGCCGGATCGGTGGCTGCCGGGTCCGTGGCGGCCGGGTCAGTCGCCGCCGGGTCCGTGGCGGCCGGATCGGTCGCAGCCGGGTCAGTTTCCGCCGGGTCGGTGGCCGGCGGTGCGGCGTTCTCGGTGGTGAGCAACTGCAGGTTGTTCACCTCGAGGATCTCCGTCAGCGGCTGGAAGAACGTCGTCCCACCGACCGTGCAGTCACCGGATCCACCGGAAGTGACGCCCTGAGCCTGCTCACCCGACAACCACGGGCCGCCGGAGTCACCACCTTCGGCGCAGACATCGGTCTGAGTCAGGCCGGTGACAGCGCCCTCGGGGTAGTTGACTGTGGCGTTCTTCGCTTGAACAACACCGCATTTCGTACCCGTGGTCGAGCCACTGCGACAGATCGCGGCGCCGATCGGCGCCTCTTCAGAGCCGGCGACGTTGACGAGGCCGTCGGACGTTGCCACGACGGGCTGCAGCACCTGATCGGCGTTCGTCTCGACGAAGCCGAAGTCTCCGGTGCCGGGGAACACGGAAGCCTTGACCACGCCTTGCGCCACGTTGTTGACGTCGGCCGTGGTGTCTCCGGGAACGCCACAGTGACCTGCGGTGACGAAGCCGCCGACGACCGAGAAGCCGATGGAGCAACGGAATTGTTCGTTGATGATGTACGCATCGGCGCCGCGGATGTCGGCCAGCAGCTTCGGCTTACCGGGGGCAACGACCACGCGAACCGAGTCGGCCGACACATCACCAGCAGCGATCAGCTGCCGGGCAGCGGCTTTTCCGCCGGGCTGGGCGACCACAACGACGCTGTTCGTCTTCGGGTCGACATACCAACCGGTGATCTTGGAATTGACAGCCTTAGTGGTGTCGAGAGTCTTCTTGACCGCGGTGAGTTGCCACTCGCCCTGATCGACCAGCTTCGGCGTGGCGCCTGCCTTGCGAACGATATTCGCTGCGGCGCGGGTGGTTACGCCAACCATAAGAGTGTTATTTGCCATCCAGGCGCCGCCGAACTGGGTACCCAGCGTCTCGCGGAGCGTGCTTTCGGTGCCACTGGCCCAGTTCTCTTTTTTCAGCCGGGCCGTGGTTTGCTCGGCCGTCAGCGAAAGATCCCGCTGCATCGCAGCCATCAGGACCTTTTCACCGCCACCCGAGCCACCGGCGTTGACCGCCGACGTCGTTCCAGCCAGCACCGTGGCGCCCACCGTGATTGCGACTCCTGCTGCGGCGATCCCGCCCGTAGCCCAGGCCTGCTTCCCTCGTAGCCTCAACAAACCGCTCCTTCCGTTCGCGTCGGCTGCAAGCTTTCACAGCCGACTACCCGTCGTCGGGGTCCGCTCATCTCTACGGACCGAGCGCGTCGAGGGATCAAAAGGTCACGAACTGATTTCAGAGCCAGTCGCCGGTTTCCGAAGGTTTGCTGGCCAGCACGGCAGACCCGGCGCCAAAATGAAGCCGGGCGGGCGACCGAAGTCGCACCGCCCGGCGTCCGCCCATCCGATCAGGCGTCTACCACGATAGGAATGATCATCGGATTGCGCCGATACGTCTTGAAGGCCCAGGTACTGACCGTTCGAGTGATGATCTGCTCCAGCTGATGGGAGCTGCCGATCCCCTCCTGCGCGGCGTTGGCCAGAGCCTTCTCGATGGCCGGAACCACCAGCTTGAAGGTCTCGTCGTCGTGCACGAAGCCGCGAGCGATGAAGTCCGGCGGCTCGGCCAGCTTGCCGGTATCGGCGTCCACAATCGCGACGACCGTGATCATGCCTTCCTCGGCCAGCGTCCGCCGATCCTTCAGTGACGCTTCGGTCGCCCCACCGACGGTCATCCCGTCGACATAGACCAGCCCGGCCGGCACCTTGCCGGTGATCTTGGCCTGGCCGTTGACCAAGTCGACGACCACGCCGTCCTCGGCGACGACGACGTTCGCCGGGTTCACGCCGGTGGCGATGGCCAGGTCGGCGTTGGCCTTGAGGTGCCGCCATTCGCCGTGCACGGGCATCACGTTGCGCGGGCGGATGATGTTGTAGCAGTACGTCAGCTCACCGGCGCTCGCGTGGCCGGAGACATGCACCTTGGCGTTGCCCTTGTGGACGACGTTCGCGCCCCAGCGGGTCAGGCCGTTGATCACCCGGTAGATCGCGTTCTCGTTGCCCGGGATCAGCGAACTGGCGAGCAGGACGGTGTCGCCCTCGCCGATCCGGATCACGTGGTCCCGGTTCGCCATCCGGGACAGCGCTGCCATCGGCTCACCCTGTGACCCGGTACACACCAGGGCGACCTTCTGATCCGGCAGCTTCTCCAACTGCTTGAGATCCACCACCAGGCCGTTCGGAATCTTCAGATAACCGAGATCACCGGCAATCTTCATGTTCCGGACCATCGATCGGCCGACGAAGGAAACCTTGCGACCATGCTGGTGGGCGGCATTCAGCACCTGCTGAATGCGGTGCACATGACTGGCGAAGCTGGAGACGATGACCCGCCGCGGCGCGGTCCGGAACACCGTCTCGATAGCCGGGGTCAGCTCCTTCTCGGAGGTGGTGAACCCGGGGACCTCGGCGTTGGTGGAGTCGGCCATGAACAGGTCGACGCCCTCCTCACCGAGCCGGGCGAACGCCCGCAGGTCGGTGATCCGCCTGTCCAGCGGGAACTGATCCATCTTGAAGTCACCGGTGTGCAGCACCAGGCCGGCCTTCGTTCGGATGGCCACCGCCAGGCTGTCCGGGATCGAGTGGTTGACCGCGATGAACTCGCAGTCGAACGGGCCAAGGTTGCGCTTGTCACCCTCGGTAACCGGATTCGCCTTCGGCGTGATCCGGTGTTCCTTCAGCTTGGCGTCCAGGAACGCCAAGGTGAGCCTGGATCCGAAGATCGGAATATCGGCTCGCTCGCGGAGCAGGTACGGGACGCCACCAATGTGGTCCTCGTGACCGTGCGTGAGAACGATCGCCACGACGTCCTGGATTCGATCCCGGATCCAGGTGAAGTCCGGAAGAATCACGTCGATGCCCGGCTGCGTCTCCTCGGGGAAGAGCACCCCGCAGTCGACGATCAGCAGTTTGCCGGCGTGCTGGAAGACGGTCATGTTGCGACCGATCTCACCCAGCCCGCCCAACCCCACCACCCGCAAACCGTTCCTGGGCAGTGCGGGCGGCGGGCCGAGTTCGGGGTGCGGATGACTCATGCAGGCTCCTTGAAACGTCGGCCAGGCACTGCCTCAGCGGCAGTGAGACCAACCATGCGGAAGGGGGTCGTCGACAGCGGGGTCTCTTTCCTTGCTGCGACGGCGCGAGCGCGCCAAGGCGGCTGCGCACGCGACGTGTGGTTCAGACGGCGGCCACCAGGATGAGGATCGGCGTCCGGGCCGTCTCGCTGACTCCAGTCTAGGTGCCAAAGACCTTGGAAACGTCGCCGGGACCCTGCCGCCGCGTCGAGGCAGCGTGAGAACAGCCTCAGCCGGCCTCCAGAGCACGTCCGGCGTGCCCCACCGGAGGTTTGCGAACAGAGGCGGTGCCGACCTTGCGGGCCAGTTCAGCGAGTTCCTCGGAGAGCGCCCGCTCGGACTCGCTTTTCTCCCGGTCCGCCGACGGCTGCACCGGTTCGGCCCCACTGATCCGCTCCGATTCCACTCTCAGGACCAACTCGGCCGCCGGGGTGACGCCGACCGTGTGCACCTGACCGGGGTTGACCACCCCGAGCCGGGTGAGCGCCTCTCGCAGGCTGCTCTCCAGTTCGCCGAGCGCATCTTCCGGGTCCGGGCAAGCCGCCCGGACCAGTGCCCGGACCAGATCCGGATCGGCCGCGAGCAGATCTCGGGTGCCCGGATCGGGCGAAACCAGGTAGGTGATTGCGTGCGTGCCCTCGGCTCGCCAGACGAAGACGCCGTCCAGCGAGTGCCCGAGCCCTTCGCCGCTGATCGAGGCCGCCGAAATATCCAGCACCGGCACACCCTGAAACCAGCCGTGGGCCTGCTCGAGCCGGTCGACCACCCGGTGCTGCGCCGACTCATCTTCGGGGTGGGCTGCCAGCTCTACCAGGGCCGGCTCGACGTCCTCCGCCTGGGCCGGCGACTGCCCGCCGGACGTGCGGATCCGGTGATGAACCTGGTCGATCCGGAGAGTGTTGCCGCCGATCTCGACCCCACGACTGGTGACGAACCGGACCGGCTCACGGCAGCCCTCGACCGCCGGTGTGGCCGCCACCTCGACCGCCGGACGCGAGGTGAACCGAAATTCCCAGATCGGCGTGCCGTCCAAGGCCCACACTCGCCGAGCGGCGACTCGAGGGAACAGACTGCGGAGAGATCGCACCGCGCCCTCCCGCCACCGGTCGTCCTTGGACAAGAGGCAGATTTTCCCACGGCGATCTGTCCACATCCAGTACAACTCGCCGCATGTCGTGGCCGATCCGAATCAAACCCGGATTCGGCCCCGGGATGGGTCCTGCTGGCAATTCGTCTCGCGCTGCTGTCCCCGGGTTGAGCGTCGAAGCCAGCGTCAGGATCCGCCGTGATCATGGTGGGCGCCGCAGGGCTCGGCCGAACCTCCGGCAAGAACAATGAAAGGCCTTACTCCGAACTTCAGCCGAGCCCTGCGGCGTCGACCCCGACGCCCCACCCAGTCCCGACCACAAGCCGTGGCCACAAACAGAGCGAACAAAGATCCCGTACGAGCCAAACTGCCACAAACCGGGCAGCAAATCGGGACGCCCTCGGGCTGGCCCGCAACCCGGCTCGGTGTAACCCCCGGACGAGACCCGGTAACCGTTTGCCGCAGGAGTTAGACCGAGCCGGGTTGCGGCTGCCCGAGTACGAGCGCTTATCCGCTGAACGATCCTAAGATCGCGCCGAGCAGCCGCCGCCCAGGGCGAATGGGTACCTGGTCGAAAGATCAGTTATTTCGATCACGGCTGTTTGCGGCTGACCCGGATTGGCCAGCAGAGTCCGGGATGGCGGGCTTTTCTGGCCGGCGTTCAGAACGGCGAGTTCGACTATCTGGCACCGGTCGACGCAAGCTGAAGGCTGCCCGAATCTCGCCCCGCTGAACGAGTGAGTGGCCAGCCCCGCAATCGCCGGGCCGGCCACTCACCGATCACGGGGTCGGAGTGGACGGGGTCGGGTTCGGGGTCAACACCGGGTAGCTGATCACGTTGCTGGTGCCGAAGGCGCCGACCACCGGGGTACCGGCGTCATTGATCGTCTTCTCGATGCCACCGCTGCCGTCGAGGAAGACCGTGACCAGGTCGTGGAACTTCACGCCAGGACGCTTCGGCACCTCGACCGCCCGGTCGGCACGGATGTCGACACCCTGGTTGAAGAAGCTGTAGACACCCAGGCCCCAGGCTTCGTGCTGCCGAACCGAGCGGTCAACCTTGTACGAGGCCCAGCCCTTACCGGTCGGACTGGTCCAGGCCGCCTGGCTCGGCGGGTCGTACGGCAGTTCGCTCTGGTAGAAGATCGTCCGGCCACGCTCACCGTTCCAGACCGTCTGGTACTTCTGATAGTGCTCGACGAACAAGCCGTACGCGGTGACGTCGTCACCGTTCACCACCACGCCGGTATCGGCAGTGTTCTGGGACCACCCGACGCCGGTGCCATGGTCGGCCCGCCACGCCCAGATGTTGTCGATCAGCGTGTCGTCGCTGTTGATCGTGAGGCTGGTCCTCGCCTTGCCGACCCACGGGCCACCGACCCGGAAGAACACGTCCTGCAATGACGTCGGGTTGCTCGAATGGTTCCGGTTGCTGCCCGGTTGGCCGACCTCGACCAGCGTCTTCGACTCGCGAGCCCCGGCGTCGACGAGCACGCCCGCAACCCGGACGCCATCAACGTCGTCAATCTTCAGCGCGGCGGTGCCGGTGTCCGGAGCCAGGCTCGGCATCCCGAGCCCGAGCACCACGGTGTTCTTGTTCTTCACCTGCAACGCCCGATCCAGGTGGTAGACGCCGGGCGTGAGCAGAAGGTGCTTGCCGTGAGCCAACTCGGCGTTGATCTTCCCGGCCCCATCGGTGGGCTTGGCGATGTAGAAGTCGCGGATCGAGAGCGACGACCCGGCCTCAGTCTTGCCCGCGCCCCAACTCGTTCCCGACGTGTCGTGCTGCAGCGCCGGCACGAAGACCCGGTACTTTCCGGCGGAATCAACGTACAGATAAGGCTTTTCCCGAGTAACCGGGCTGGCTGGCAACGTCGTGTAGGGGTTGGTCGGGAAGTCCGCGGTCGGCACCGAACCAGTGACGCCGGAGAACACCTGGTTCCAGACGCCGTTCGTCCAGATGTCGCCGAGCTCGCTGTTGCGGGTGATCCACTGCTGCTGCGAGCCGTTGATCGTGATCCCGTCGACCTTCGAATCGGCAAGGTATCCGCCGCTGGAGAAGCCTCCGTTGCCTGGCTCCAGCCAGAGGATGCCCTTGATGTGCACCCGGCGCATCGGCGAGGCCTGCGACACGGCCCACTGGTTCGACCAGTCGGTCGGCGTGACGGACAGGTTCTCCGCGGAGCGCCAGAAGTTGGTCAGCGCCGAGATCCCGGCGGCCGAACCCGGATCCGGTTGACCCACCACCCGAACCGCACCATGGATGTCGACGTCATCCGGGTTCCGACCGAGACCGGCCACCGTCGTGTAGTAGCCGAGCCGGGCGTTCACCTCGTACGAGCCAGGCTTGAACAGCACGGCGTAGCGATTGGTGCCCATCTCGTTGCCGTCCTGCGCAGTTGCCAGCGCATCCAGCTTGGCCTGGATCTCGGAGACCGGAGTGGACGGGTCGTAGACGAAGACGTTCGGCCCGAAGTCCGGCGTCCCCGGGGCGGCCGCAGCCAGGCCGGCCGGCACCACGCCGGCGACGGCCAGCAGCGCCGCGCCGGTGGCGAGCGGAAGGAATCGGCGCAGCACACTACTGCGATCACGGACGGTCATCGTCGACCTACCCATCGGGGGAACGATGGCCTGGCCTGCTCGATCCGAAGCATGAAAGCGCTCTCCGAGTTTCTAGCAAGCCAAGCCGTAGCGAAAAGGATTCGAGGGTGTTTCTACCCTGTTAAGGACCCTTGGCGCTACGGTAATCGCGAATTTCAGTCTGTGAAAGCGCTTACTTGTCCAGCTTCAGCCGCTCGGCGAGCAGGGGGGCCAGAAGTCGGGCATAGACGGTCGAGATATGACTCTCGTCCTTGTAGACCAGGATGTTGCCGACCACGACCGGGCAGGTCTTCAGCGAGCAGAACCACGGCATCGGGTCGACGAGGGTCGCCCCGGCCTTGATCACGGCGCGGGCCATCATGGACCGGCGGGCCGATCCCACCGCGCGTTTGGTGCTCTGCGCGCAGGCCGTGACCGAACGGGGGTGTTCCGCCAGGCAGTCGGGCACGTTCTCTTTCGGCCAAGGAGTGTCATTGAGGTAGATCACCCGGGTGCTGCCGACGGTCAGACTTTGCATCGTCCGGCTCCACGCCTTCGTCCACTTGCTGTCCAGGCTTCCGCTGAGCCCCTGTGGATCACCGCCATCGGCGTTGGACGACGTCACGACAAGGGCCGGGTGCAGCTTCTGGATCCGGGCCACGGCGGACTTGCGCCAGCTGACGCACTCTCGGTAGGCCCGCTTCACCGCCGGCAAGTAGATCATCACGTCGGCCGCGGAACACGCCCCCTTGGTAAAGACGGCGAGCCGCCAGCGCTCTCGCTCCGCGATCGCGTTCAGCGCCGGATACCACTGTGCCGCATGGGAATCCCCGAACAGCACGACCGTCTTCCGGGCCTTGGCGACGCCGAAGGACTCACACCGCCGCGGCGTCCTCTCCGCGCTGAAGCCGAGGTGGCAGCCGTTCCGGTAGATCGACGGATCGTCCGCCGCGGCCTTGCGCAGTGCCGGGGTGAGGTTACTCGGCAAGTTCTCCACCGTGGCGGCGGCCTTGATCTTCTGCGCCAGCGCCTTCGTCCGGGCGGATCCAGTCCCGGACAGCGCCACCGCCTCGACGCTCCCCGTGCCGAGCGAGATTCGCGGCGGCAGGATCGACAGCAGCAACGCCAGCGCCAACACCCCCGCCGTCAATCCCAGCCCCACCGCGCCCGCCAGCACTGGGCGCGCTCGCAGTCCCGGAGCCGCTCGCAGCGGCCGCTCCACCACCTGGAACGTCAGTGCCGCAAACCCGAACGCCACCCCCACCAAGACCAGCCGACCCCCGGTGCCGACCTCCCGGGACAGCGCGTACGGCCCGATCAACAGCACCGGCCAATGCCAGAGATACCAGGAATACGACCGGGCCCCGATCTCTCGCAGTACCGGCATCCCCAGCACCCCGCCCGACCAATCGGGCCCTGCCGCTGACGCACCGACACCCCCACCCGCGATCACCAGCACCGCCCCGAGCACGGGCACCCCAGCTCGCCATCCCGGGAACACGGTCGCCTCGCCGAAGGTCAGCACCGCGAAGCCGATCAACCCCAACCCCAACCACTGGATCACGGCACCGACCGCAGCCGGTCGGTGAGCCAACATCCCGGCTCCGAGAGCGAGCAAAGCCCCGGCCCCCAGCTCCCACACCCTCGACGGTGCCCCGAAATAGGCCCACACCGGGGACACCGGCGTGCTGCGCATCGACCAGGCCAACGAGCCGACGCTGAGCAGTCCCAACGCCAGCACCAACCCCCGTCGCGAGCGCCACCACACCAGGGTGACCAGCACCAGCAAAGGCACCACCAGATAGAACTGCTCCTCCACGGCCAACGACCAGAAGTGCTGCACCGGGGACGGCGCACCGGACGCCGTCCGGTAATCGGTCCCGACCCAGGCCAGCCGGTAATTCAGCAGATAACCGTTCGCTGCCACCACATCCCAGATCAAGCCGCGCAACCGGGTGGCCGGCAGCCACCACCACCCTGCGATCAAGGTCGCGCTCAGAACCACCACGGCGGCCGGCAGCAACCGCATCACCCGCCGGGCGTAGAACCGCCCGACCGCCAACCCACTCGTGGTGTCCACCTCGCGCACCAGCTGAGACGTGATCAGAAATCCGGAGATCACAAAGAAGACGTCAACCCCGACAAACCCGCCCGAGAAGACCCGCACCCCGCAGTGGTAGAGCACCACCAACAGGATCGCAACGGCTCGCAACCCCTCGATATCCGGCCGGAAGACCTTGACGACCTCTCGGTCAGCGGAGTCGTCCCGTACCGATGGCGCTGCCCAAACCCCTGCCATGCCGGACCGTTCGCCGGCCACCCCCGTGGTGATCACAAGCCCCCCGTCGACAGCGACGAGGCAGTTGTGAGAAAAGGCGTGGAACTAGCGAAGATCTATCGAGCGGGCCGCTAGGCCGTCTGACTCGGGCACTTTTCCGGAAGGTGCTCGGTGGCCCAGATCACCAGCTCCTGCATGGCCGGAATCAGGGCCTGCCCAGCCGGAGTCAGCTGGTAGGTGACCGCAATCGGCGGGCCCTCCTGAACCGATCGCAGCACCAATCCGGCCCGCGCCAACTCGGTGAGCCGGTCGGACAGCACCGAGTCGCTGATCCCCGTGACCGCCCGGCGAAGCTCCGAGAAGGCCGCCGGACCCGCCGCCAGAGTTCCCAGAATGACGCCGTTCCAACGCTTGCCGAGAAAATCAAAGGCACGTGACAGGGCAACGCTGCACACCCCGTGCTCCGGTCCCAGCCCTCCCACCATGAATTCAGCATAGCCATTGCTAGCTGGACCTTCGCTACTTCTCATTTCCAAGCGCCGACACCGCTCCGTGCTGCGGCAAGATGTGAGCATGCAGCCATCTGAAGATCTTGGAGCGCAGCGGCCGGCCCTGGCCGGCGAGGCCGACCGACTGCTCGAGTTCGCCCGAGGCGCATTCGCCCCAGGTGGCTTCGGTTGGCTCGATGACGACGGGAACCTGGTCGAGCGCGATCTGGAACTGTGGATCACGTGCCGGATGACCCACGTCGCCGCGCTCGGTCACCTGCTGGGCCGCCCCGGTTTCGACGTGCTCGTCGATCATGGGGTGACCTCGTTGCGGACGACGTTCCGGGACGAGGTGAATGGTGGCTGGTACGCCACGGTGGACGGCGTCACGGGGGTGGCGACCGGTACGGCGAAGGAGGCGTACGGGCACGCCTTCGTGATCCTGGCCGCCTCGAGTGCAGTGGCGGCCGGTCGCCCGGACGCGACCGAATTGCTGGCCGAGGCGCTGGCCGTGCACGATCTGCGGTTCTGGGACGACGCCGAAGGGCTGGCCCGCGAGGCCTTCGATCAAACCTTCAGCGTTGCCGAGGACTACCGCGGCGTGAACGCGAACATGCACACCGTCGAGGCCTACCTGGCCGCAGCCGACGTCACCGGTGATCGGCGCTGGCTGGATCGCGCCGTCCGGATCGTGACCCGGGTGATCGATTGGGCGCGGGAAAACGACTGGCGGATCCCGGAGCATTTCGATGCCGCCTGGACGATGCGGCCGGACTACAACCGCGACCAGCCGGCGCACCCGTTCCGGCCCTACGGTGCCACCCCGGGGCATGCCCTGGAATGGTCCCGGCTCGTCTTGGCTGCCCAGGACGCCTTGGTCGCGCTCGGTGATGCCGTGCCGACCTGGATCGAGCCGGCCGCGCTGGGGCTGGCCGAGCGCGCGGTGGCTGACGGTTGGGCCGTGGACGGTGCCGACGGCTGGGTCTACACCACCGATTGGAACGGGAAACCTGTTGTCCGGCAACGAATGCACTGGGTTCTGGCGGAGGCACTCGGCGCGGCGGTGGCGCTGTATCGCGCCACCGGAGACGAGCGCTGGGTGCGCCGGTTCGACGCCTGGTGGGAATACGCCGAGCGATACCTGATCGACCGCGAGCACGGCTCCTGGCATCACGAACTCGATCCGAGCAACCGACCTGCGGTGGCCGGCCCGGATTCGACCCCCACCTGGGTCGGCAAACCCGATGTCTACCACGCGCTTCAGGCAGTACTGCTGCCCAGCCTGCCGCTCAGCCCGTCCTTCGCCACCGCGCTGCGGATCAAGGATGGGCGAGCGTAAGGGCTTGCTTGGGCACCGAGATGTGCTGGCCTTGGGCGGCCAGAGTGCCGGCTCCTTCCGCCCGGGTTACCCCGACGCGGCGAGCGAAATTCCTTCCGTTCGGGGTGATTCGAGCGCTGAACGAGACCCGGTCGCCGGGTCGTACCTGGTACGGGGATTCCGGCGGTGGGCCGGTCAACTGCACCCAGACCCGGTTGGACCGGCCGGTACCGATCCAGAAACCCTCGTCGGCCGGCACGGTCAGCACCCGGACGCCGCGGGCCGTGGCCTGCTTACCGGTGAGCAGAGTCAGATCCCCGTTCGGGCCGACGCCATCGGCCGCAGGTAGCGGCAACAACGGGCGACCGTCCACGGTCAGCGTTTGATTGCCAGAATCAGGTTCGGAGCCGACGCCCGGATCAGAATCGGGTTCATTGGATCGAGTCGTGGTGGATTCCGGCGCCGGCTCGGCCGGCCCGGCGCTGTTCGGCACCGCGCCGACCCGGGTCGTTCCGCTACTTCCGGAGCAGCGGCTGAGCAGCAAGAGCAAGACAAGCAGGACGACCAGCAGGATCGCCCAGGCACCGCGCCGATTCCAGGGGTCAGCCATTGGGACAAATGTACGGCGGATTCGGCGATCAGCGCACGAAACGGCCGATCGGTGCTTCGTACGGCTCGATTTGATGCGTTGGTGAATGCCCGGCCAGCACCGCGATGACGTCGTTGGCTGCGGTGAGCCCCATCCGATCGATGGCCTCCAGCGTTTCCGACCCGAGGTGCGGGGTGACGATCACGCTCGGTTGCAGGTCGGAGTCCAACAACGGGCCGGCGCCCTCGGCCGGATCCCGCTGGCGAAGACTGTCCGCAGCGTAGGCAGACAGCCTTCCCGAGCGCAGGGCGACCGCAACCGCCGTCTCGTCGACCAGACCGGCGTGGCCGACATTGACCACGATCTGCGCGTCCCGACAACCGGCCAGCCAGTCCGCGTCCAGAATCCTCAGCCCGCCGGCGGCATGCAGGGTGACGGCGTCGCAGTCGGCGATGAACTGCGCGTGCGGCAGCGAGACCAGACCGGCTGCGGCCGCTTGGCCCGGATCGGCGAACGACTCGTGCACCGCGACGGTGCCACCGAAGCCGACCAACCGCTTGGCGACCGCGCGTCCGACCCGTTCGAACCCGACGATGCCGACGGTCATCGCGCGCAACTCCCGGCCGCGGGTGATCGTCCAACGCCCGGCGCGAACCCGGCGGTCCCCGTCGACGACCCCGCGCAGCGCGGCCAGCAGCAGGCCAAGAGCATGATCGGCGACGGCATCGGTATCCGCGCCGGGAGTATTGGTGACGACGATGGCGCGTCGAACCGCGGCGTTGACATCGACGGCGTCCGCATCCACTCCGAAGCTGGTGACCACCCGCAGTCGGGGTGCCAGGTCGAGGAGCTCGGCGGTGACTGGAGCACGGCCGGTGATCCAGGCATCGGCGGTCGCGAGCGGAGTGATCAACTCCACCGGGTCGTGCACGGTCGAACCGCGGACCACCTGCACCCCGGTTGACTCCAGCAGTCCAACCACGTCGATGGATCCGGAACCGAACGAACGAGTAGTGACGAGCACTCGGTGTCCACCCACGCCGTCCCCCATTTTCGCTCATCCGTGCGTAACTATCACTGACTCAGAGTGACTGATTGGGGGTCAGAGTAGACGGCACATCTGTTCCAGCCGGGCCGACGCACGGCCCGGCCGGAACTTGATGAGAATGTGGGTGCACACGCGACGTGAGCCGCGACGCAATACCGACGCAATACCGAGAAAAGAGGCGAGCATGAGCCTGGCGGACACCAGCCAAACCCGCGAGCTGGCGCCCAGCACCGCACGCGACGTCACCGGCACGTCACACCTGGACGACGCCTCGCTGCGACGGTTCCTGCACGGCCTGCCCGGGGTCGACGAGGTCGGTGCGAAAGCCCGGGCCGCCGATCTGGGCACCCGTTCGATCAAGACCACCAGCAAGGCGTGGGCGTTGGACCTGGCCATCTCGATGGTCGACCTGACCACCCTGGAGGGCGCCGACACCGCGGGCAAGGTCCAAGCACTCTGCGCCAAGGCGGTCCGACCGGACGCCGACGACCCGTCCTGCCCTTCGGCCGGTGCGGTTTGCGTCTACAACGACCTGGTGCCGATCGCGGTGGCCGCCTTGCGCGGCACAGGAGTCAAGGTCGCGGCGGTGAGCACGGCGTTTCCCAGCGGCCGGGCGAACCTTGCGGTGAAGCTCGCGGACACCGCCGACGCGGTGGCGGCCGGCGCTGACGAGATCGACATGGTGATCGACCGCGGCGCCTTCCTCTCCGGCCGCTATCTGCAGGTGTTCGAGGAGATCACCGCCGTCGCTGCGGCCTGCCGGGCGAACGGTGCCAAGGCTCACCTCAAAGTGATCCTGGAGACCGGCGAGTTGGTCACCTACGACAACGTCCGCCGGGCATCCTGGCTGGCGATGCTGGCCGGTGCCGACTTCATCAAGACCAGCACCGGCAAAGTGCCGGTCGCGGCCACCCTGCCGGTCACCCTGGTGATGCTGGAGGCCGTCCGGGACTGGCGCCAGCAGACCGGACAGATCATCGGGGTGAAGCCGGCTGGTGGCATTCGGACCGCCAAGGACGCCCTGAAGTACCTGGTCACGGTCAGCGAAGTGGCCGGAGCCGACTGGTTGAGCCCGGACCGGTTCCGATTCGGCGCCTCCACCTTGCTGAACGACCTGCTGATGCAGCGCAAGAAACTCAGCTCCGGGCATTACACCGGCACCGACTACGTGACTCTCGACTGACCGAGCAAGGGACAGGACCGACGTGGCCAATCAGATATTCGAGTACGCGGCAGCGCCCGAGTCGCGCACCGTGGTGGACATCGCGCCATCCTATGGGCTCTTCATCGACGGCGACTGGGTCGACGGCGGCACCGACTCGACCCGCTTCGACACCGTGAACCCGGCGACCGAGGAGGTGCTGTCCGAGGTGACGGCGGCCGGCCCGGCCGACGTCGAGCGGGCCATCTCCGCCGCCCGGAAGGCCTACGACCAGGTTTGGTCGACGCTGTCCGGCACCGACCGAGGCAAGTACCTGTTCCGGATCGCGCGGATCATGCAGGAACGCGCCCGGGAGTTCGCCGTCCTGGAGACACTGGACAACGGCAAGCCGATCAAGGAGTCGCGGGACTTCGACGTCCCCACTGCCGCCGCGCACTTCTTCTACTACGCCGGCTGGGCCGACAAGCTGGAATACGCCGGGCTTGGCAGCACTCCGCACCCGCGCGGGGTGGTCGGGCAGATCATTCCGTGGAACTTCCCCCTGCTGATGCTGGCCTGGAAGATCGCTCCGGCGCTCGCCGCCGGAAACACCGTGGTGCTCAAGCCGGCCGAGACCACCCCGTTGACCGCGCTGCTGTTCGCCGAGGTCTGCCAGCAGGCCGAACTGCCGCCCGGGGTGGTGAACATCGTCACCGGGGACGGCGAGACCGGCCGGTTGCTGGTCGAGCACCCGGACGTCAACAAGATCGCTTTCACCGGGTCCACCGAGGTGGGCAAGGCGATCGCCCGGTCGGTGGCCGGCAGCGGCAAGGGCCTGACCCTGGAGCTGGGCGGCAAGGCGGCGAACATCGTCTACGACGACGCGCCGATTGACGAAGCGATCGAGGGCATCGTCAACGGGATCTTCTTCAACCAGGGTCACGTCTGCTGCGCCGGATCACGGCTACTGGTTCAGGAGTCGATCGCGGACGACGTGGTGGCCCGGCTGCAACGTCGGATCGGCACGCTCCGACTCGGTGACCCGATGGACAAGAACACCGACGTCGGCGCCATCAACTCGGCCGCCCAGCTGGCGCGCGTCACCGAGCTCACCGCCGCCGGTGAGGCCGAGGGTGCGACCCGCTGGTCCGCTGCCTGCGCGTTGCCCGAACGCGGTTACTGGTTCGCTCCGACGATCTTCACCAACGTGTCGCAGGCACACCGGATCGCCCAGCAGGAGGTGTTCGGACCGGTGCTGGCGGTGCTGACCTTCCGAACCCCGGCCGAAGCCGTCGCCAAGGCCAACAACACGCCGTACGGGCTGTCCGCTGGGATCTGGAGTGACAAGGGCTCGCGGGTGCTCTGGACCGCCGACCGGCTCCGAGCCGGCGTGGTCTGGGCCAATACCTTCAACAAGTTCGACCCGACCAGCCCGTTCGGCGGGTACAAAGAGTCCGGCTACGGCCGGGAGGGCGGCCGGCACGGCCTCCTGCCCTACCTGATGAGCGGAGCCTCGACGTGACCCGGCTCGAAGTGCGCAAGACCTACAAGCTCTACCTCGGCGGGAAGTTCCCGCGTAGCGAATCGGGACGGTCGTACCAGGTGAGCGATGCCAAGGGCGGTTTCGTGGCGAACGTCGCGCAGGGCTCCCGGAAGGACGCGCGGGACGCCGTCCTGGCGGCTCGGGCCGCGTTCGCCGGTTGGTCCGGGGCCACCGCGTACAACCGGGGCCAGGTGCTGTACCGGGTCGCCGAGGTGATGGAGGGCCGGCGGGAACAGTTCATCGAGGACGTCGCCGCCTTGGAAGGACTGTCCCGGACCGATGCGGAGTCCGTGGTGGACGCCGCGATCGACCGCTGGGTCTGGTACGCGGGCTGGAGCGACAAGATCGGTCATCTGGCTGGCGGCGCCAACCCGGTGGCCGGACCGTTCTTCAACCTGTCCGTGCCCGAACCGACCGGCGTGGTGGCCGTGCTCGCCCCGCAGGAATCTTCGCTGCTCGGCCTGGTCTCCGTACTGGCACCGATCATCGTCACCGGTAACACAGTGGTGCTGATCTCCTCCCAGGACCGACCGCTGCCTGCGGTGACGCTCGCGGAATGCCTGGCCACCTCCGACGTGCCCGGCGGCGTGGTGAACGTGATCACCGGCCGTACCGCGGAGATCGCCGAGCACCTGGCCGCCCACGCCGACGTCAACGGCCTGGACCTGGCCGGTGCCGCAGCCGATCAACTGGTGCCGCTGCAGGTACTCGCGGCCGACACGCTCAAGCGGGTGCTCGCACCGCTGCCAGGTGCCCCGGTCCAGGACTGGTCGGCGAAGCCCGGCCTGGAGCGGATGCTGCCGTTCCTGGAGACCAAGACGGTCTGGCACCCGAAGGGCGTCTGAGCCTGTCACCCCGGTTGCCGAGGCCCCAGAGCCTCGGCAACCGGGGGCGGCGCTCAATCCCGGCTGAAGACCTGCAGGAAGTCCACCGGCGAGAGCAGGTCGGGTGAACCCGACTCGATCAGATCCAGGACCCGGTGCGGCGGCGGCCGGACCGGGAGACTGTCTCGACCCAGCACCGACCAGAGCCCGCGAGCCGGGACGTCGCCCTGGTTGCAGTACACATGCGGAGTGGCGGCGTCGAACTCCAGCGAATCCCCGGCCCGAAGGGTGTACGTCTCGAAACTCAACTGCAGCGTCAGCTCGCCCGACATCAGATACGCGTACTCAATACCGCTGTGCCGCAACAGCTTTCCACTGGACGACGACGTCGCCCCGGGTTCGTAGGTGACCAGCAGAACGTCCAGCAGCTGGCTCGGGCCCCGGGTCAGCCGCTCCCAGACGACACCGGAGTCGAGGTCGAGGGTCTGTCTCTCGGGTGGGTGGATCACCGGCGAGACGCTTCGCTCGGGCCGCTGATCGACCCCGCGCACGCCGTCCAGCCTGGTCGTGCCGTCCAAACCGGCCGCGCCATCCAGTGCGGCCCATTCCGACCGGAGGAGCGCATCCAGCGACAACCCGAGCTCGGACACCAACGCGGACAACGTAGAGACCGATGGATCGCTCTTGCCGTTCTCGATCTGCGACAGCAGGCTCGCGGTCACCCCGGTTCGCCGTCCGAGTTCGCGCAGGCTCAACCCATTGCTCAATCGGGCGGAGCGGATCTGCGCCCGAGCCCCTGGGTGCATCATGGGTGACGCCCCTTCCCTCACCGAACGGGCAGCCGGACGGATTGGGCGGGATCGCCGCCGTCGTCCGTTCTGGTCCCAATCGACGGTACACGAGCCCCGCTGACCAGAGCAGATGCAAACCGGAACGATGTCAGAAGTCACCTCCTCCCGAACTCTGCTCCGGCGCCCGCTCCGGCCCGCGCACCGCGCCGCCCGCGACCCCGCCGATCAGGTGAAAGACGGTTTCACATCAAGGATCTCCGCGTATCGGCGGTTCAGATCCGGCCAGCCGTAGGCACTGGCTTTGCTGCCGACAGCGGGCCCGAAGGGCACACCTTTGATCAACGCGTCCGCGGCGTCCAGACAAATATGCCAACCAGCGGCGCTGGCCGAGGCCATCCCGGGATCGGCAAGCGTGTGCCGCAGCACCACAGTGGTGCCATCTGCGGTGCCGGTGAGCTCCCATCGGAGCACGTCGCCGCCCCAGCGATACACCAGCAGTCGCGGCGGTTCCGACTCGAGCACGCAGGCCGTCTGATCGGCGTCCCCGCTCGGGTCGGCGCTCTCAAGCATGGTCATCACCACGTCGCCGGGCGTCTCCAGGTTCCGGTCGGCGGTGAAGGGCGCCCATTGTCGTAGCTGCCCGGGTTCGGTGAGCGCTTCCCAGACTCGCTTCACCGGGTGGCTCAGCTCTCGGCTGAGGATCACTGTCCAGCGCCCGTCAGCGAACGTGCGCTGCGGTCGCATGATCGGGCTTGGCTGATATCCGTCCTGGTACGTGGGTTGGGTGGGTTCAGTCATCGCTTACTCCAGGGAGTCGAGGCGGTCGATACCGTCGAGATGCTGCTCCAGCGCATCGAGGTGCCGATTCCACTTCTGCCGGAAGGGGCCGAGCCAGGCCTCCAGTTCGGCGAACGGCGGTTGATCCAGCCGGTAGATCCGATGCTGAGCGGCCGTTCTGCTGGCGACAAACCCGTTGTCGCGCAACACCTTGAGATGCTTTGACACGGTTGGCTGGCTGAGCCCGAGCGAGCCGACCAGCTCACTGACACTTCGCTCGCGGTCGATCAGCTCGTGCAGGATCCGCCGCCGAGTGGGATCGGCGACAACGGTGAAGATATCGCTGGGCACGATATTTATATACTCCGACCGCCATATGCCACGCAAGGAATATCTCGTGCAGGCTTAGAAGTTTCGAAAACGGCTTGTTTCCAGTGGCTTTGATGAAAGCGTAGATAGATCATGCTATTGATGTCGATCTTTTGGGTGGTTATAATCGAACGTATGAGCGAACTCCGGATGGATCGTCGACTTCGGAACCACCACGGTCACACCGTGGACCTGGTCCTGCCTCGTCCCCGACCCGCCCCTGATCGGATCGACCCGGGCGCAGACGAGGGCACCCGGGTCGATCCGATACTGCGACCCGACGGGCTCTCCGCCTCCTGCTCCGGGATTGCTCTGGCCGCAGCCAAGACTGCCCTGCCCGCCCTGTCCGACTACGACCTCGTCGAGGAACTCGCGCGGGCCCACAACATCAGCGCATCCTGGTACGCCCACCAACTCACTACCCTTGCCCGCCTTTACCACCGCCCGGTGATGAGCCCACCCTCCGGTGAACCGCCCGGCCGCCGCAAGCAGCTCTCCCGCGAAGACGTCACCGTTGCCGAGATCGCCCCCAAACTCCATCTCAGCGACGATGCCGCCCGCCGCCTCCTGCACCGCGCCCTGACCCTGACTTCCCGGCTACCCCACACACTCGCCCTGCTGAAATCCGGGCGCCTGGATGAACCCCGCGCCCACGCCCTTGCCGACCTGATCGGCAAAATGGCCGATTGGGTCCACTCCAGCGCCCTCGCTGAAGACCCCTCCCCCCGCAACGCCGAACACGCCGCCACTGCCCTCGCCTCCATGGTCGAACACCACGTCCTCAAACGCGCCGCCACCCAACGCACCGACCAACTACGCGACTGCACTCGCCGCGCCATCGCCCGAATCGCCCCTGCCTACGCCGCCACCCTTCACCAAGACACCACCGCCACCCGCGATGTCTTCATCAGCCACCACGGCCAAGAAGACGGCATGGGCTTCCTCGGCGCCCACCTGCCCATTATCGAAACCAAAGCCTGCTGGGCAGCCCTCACCTCCCGAGCTCACCAGATGCGCGACCGCGGCGACCTCCGCACGCTTGATCAGCTCCGGGCCGACGCCCTCGTTCAAGCCATCCTGAACCCCGGCCCTCTCTTCGGATTCATCACCAACTCCGGCGCCAAACTCGACTCCGACTCCAGCGCTGACTCCAGCTCCAGCCCTGGCTCGTCCCCTGGCACGAGTTCTGGCGCGGGAGCCGCCTTCGGCCGTGGCCCTCGTACGGACACCTGGCCGGCCAAGGACGTCGCCCGCGGCGTCACCGCCCATGTCCAAGTCACCGTCTCCATCGAAACCCTCCTCAACCTGAACGACGACCCCGCCCACCTCACCGGCCACGGCACCATCACCGCTCAAACCGCCCGCGCCCTCGCTTTCCAGCCCGACTCCACCTGGCGGCGCCTCCTCACCGACCCCCAAAGCGGAACCCTGCTCGACTACGGGCGCACTAAGTACAGACCGCCCACCCCGCTCGCTGACCACGTGATCGCCCGCGACCTCACCTGCACCCATCCGGACTGCACCCAACCCGCCGAAAACTGCGATCTTGACCACCTCCTCGCCTTCCCCCTCGGCGCCACGTGCGAATGCAATCTTCATCCCAGATGCCGTCGACATCATCGGATCAAGCACGAAACACTATGGAGTGCAGCTCATTCCACCGACAACAACGACCCCGAAGGAACCCTGATCAGCACCAGCCCGACCGGCCACACCTACAAAACTCATCGCCAGCCGCTCACCGAACCCAGCCCGAGAGCACCCAGCAGAACACCGGCTCCGGACAGCGCACCGAAGCGGCCACCCGGCGACGAACCGCCCTTCTGACCGGGAGCCCGGTCGGCCCACATTTCTCCGCCGAGCAACCTCACGTTCCGGCGATCTGGCACGTTTGCTCAGTGTGAGACGAGAACCCTTCGAACGAGTGGTCGAGCAGCACGGGCCGATGGTGCTGCGGGTCTGCCGCGCCGTTCTTGGGCCGGTCGCGGCGGACGACGCCTGGTCCGAGACCTTCCTCTCCGCGATGCGGGCATATCCGGCGTTAGGTCCCGACAGCAACGTCGAGGCCTGGCTAGTCACCATCGCTCATCGCAAGGCCCTCGATCAGGTGCGCGTTGCAGCCCGACAACCGGTACTGACGCCGGACCTACCGGAGGTCCCGGTCACCGATCCGGATCCGGTCGGCGAGCAGTCACGCCTGTTCTCGGCGCTGAAGGCGCTACCGCTCAAACAGCGACAGACCGTCGCATATCACTATCTGGCTGGGTTGCCCTACGCCGAGATCGCGCAGGTGCTGGGGGGTACCGCGGAAGCGGCCCGGCGGGCGGCATCCGACGGCATCGCCACCCTTCGCAAGACCTACCCGATCGGAGAGGAATCATGAACAGTCAGCTGGAAAACGCCCTGTTCGCCGAACTGCTCGAGGTTGACGAGGCCACCCGGAGCAGACTGCATGCGCGGCTGGCGGCCGAGGCGGAGGCAGCCGGCGTCCTGGATATCGCCTACCGCACGGTCGACAGTCCGCTCGGTGTGCTTCTCCTGGCAGCCACCGATCAGGGCCTGGTCCGGGTGGCCTACGCGATCGAGAACCACGATCGAGTGCTCGAAGAATTGGCCACCAGGGTCAGCTCGCGAGTCCTGCATGCACCGGCTCGGCTCGATCTGGCAGCTCGCGAGATCGACGACTATCTGGCCGGCCGCCGAACCAACTTCGACCTGCCGCTGGACCTGCGGCTGTCCACCGGATTCCGGCGGATCGTTCTGGCTCACTTGCCCGATATCGCGTACGGCAGCACGGCGAGCTACGCGAGCGTGGCGGTGGCGGCCGGCAGCCCCAGGGCGGTGCGGGCCGTTGGGTCGGCGTGTGCCACCAACCCGTTGCCCGTCGTTCTGCCCTGCCACCGGGTGGTTCGCAGCGACGGGACGATCGGGCAGTACGTCGGCGGCAGCGAGGCCAAGCGCACGCTGCTGAGCATGGAATCGGCCGCCTGATCGGCTTGAGATGCGTCGTCGGACCTCGCGGATACGCTTGCGCAATGGAATCAGCTCGGGCGCGAATTGTTCTTGTCGGCGGTGGCTTCGCGGGCTTCGAGGCAGCCCGAGCGCTCGTCAAGGCGGCCGGCGACGCCGCCGAGATTGTTCTGATCAACCCGACCAACTACTTCCTGTACCTGCCGCTTCTGCCCGAGGTGACGGCCGGAATCCTTGATCCCCGGCGGATCGCAGTGTCTCTCGCCGAGGCGCTGCCCAAGGTCCAATTGATCTTGGGCCGGGTGGGCGAACACGGCGTCGACATCGACAAGCAGACGGTGCACTACGTCGATGCCGAGGGCCAGCCGGGTGAGATCGGTTACGACCGGCTCGTTCTCGCTGTGGGTAGCGTCAACAAGCTGCTCCCGGTGCCCGGGATCAGCGAGCATGCACACGGTTTCCGCGGCATTCCCGAAGCGATCTACCTGCGCGACCACATCACCCGACAGTTCGCGTTGGCCGACACCGCGACCGACCCGAAGGAACGGGCCGCCCGATTGACGTTCGTCGTCGTCGGCGCCGGCTACACCGGCACCGAAGTCGCGGCGCAAGGCCCGTTGATCAGCGCCGCCCAGCTCGGGCGGCATCCCCGGCTACGTGACGAACCGGTCCGCTGGCTCCTGCTCGATATCGCCCCGCGGGTGCTGCCCGAACTCGACGAGCGGCTTTCTCACACCGCAGACAAGGTGCTGCGCAAGCGCGGCGTCGAGGTGCTCATGGGTACCTCCGTGAAGGAGGCCACCGCCGAGGGGGTGCACCTGACGGACGACCGGTTCATCGCCACCCACACGCTGATCTGGTGTGTCGGCGTCCGCCCCGATCCGCTGGTCAGCGACCTCGGCCTGAAGACCGAGAAGGGCAGGCTGGTGGTGGACGAGTACCTGACCGTACCCGGGCATCCGGAGGTCTTCGCCTGTGGTGACGTCGCGGCCGTTCCCGACCTGACTCGGCCCGGGGAGGTCACGCCGATGACCGCCCAGCATGCCACTCGACAAGGAAAACTCGCGGCCCACAACGTCGCCGCGTCACTCGGTCGGGGCGAGCGTCGACCCTACAAACATCACGATCTCGGGTTCGTCGTGGATCTCGGCGGTACCCAAGCGGCCGCCAATCCGCTGCAGATTCCGCTTGCCGGGCTACCTGCCAAAGCCGTCACCCGTGGCTACCACCTGCTGTCGATGCCTGGGAACCGGGTCCGGACGGCAGCGGAGTGGGCCCTCGACGCGATCCTGCCCCGTGAGACGTCCGAGCTCGAGCTGGTCCGCGGCGGTGCGGTACCCCTTGACACGTCCGCTCCGGATCTTCCGCGATCAGCTCAAACGTGATTCGAGGACGTCGCGGAAGATCTTCATCCCCTCGTAGACTTCGGCGAAACTTGTACTCAGCGGCGCCAACCCGATCCGGATGCCGTCCGGTTCACGGTAGTCCGGGATCACCCCGAGCTTCCACAGCTCATCCAGAACTCCTCGGAAACCGCTGCGCTGCAAGGTAATATGTCCACCACGTCGATCGCCGTCGAGAGGCGAGACGACGGTCACCCCGAGTGGGGCGAGCCATGCTTCGACCAGCTCCAACGCAAACCCGGTGAGCTGCATCGATTTGGCCCGGACGGCGGGCATCCCGGCCTCCTCGATCAGCTCCAGAGCGGCGATCAGCGGCACCATCGCCAGGATCGGCGGCGTCCCACTCAGCACGCCCCGCATCCCGGCCGCCGGCTGGTACCCCTGAGCCATCTCGAAGGCATCCAACCGGCCCATCCAGCCCCAGATCGGCTGCTGCAGGCTGCCGTGGTGAAGGTTGCGCAGGTAGCCGAAGGCAGGAGCGCCCGGCCCGCCGTTGAGATACTTGTACGAGCAGCCGACCGCGAGGTCGACCCCCCAGTCGTCGAGCCGCAGCGGCACCGACCCGACCGAATGGCTGAGGTCCCAGAGAATCAGTGCCCCGGCATCGTGGGTCACCCTGGTGATCGCCTCCGCGTCGGCGATCCATCCAGAGCGGTACGCGACGTGGCTCAGCACCACCAGAGCGGTGTCCGGACCGACCGCATCGGCCACCTGCTGCTCGGTGACGCCGGTGGCGGGATCGGTCTCGATCCAGCGCAGGGTCAGCCGGCGCTCGGCCGCGATGCCTTCGAGTACGTAGCGGTCGGTCGGGAAGTTGTCGGTGTCGAGTACCACTTCGCGCCGGTCCGGGCGGGCGTCGACCGCCGCCCGGGCCAGCTTGTACAGCAGCACCGTGGTCGAATCGGCTACCAGCACCTGACCGGCGTCGGCACCGAGCGCGGCCCGGCCGATCTGGTCGCCGACCCGTTCCGGCCAGGTCAGCCAGCCATCGGTCCAGCCGCGAATCAACCGGCCGGCCCACTCCTCCCGGACGAAGGCATCCAGTCGCTCCGCGGTCGAGCGCAGCGGACGACCGAGCGAGTTGCCGTCGAAGTAAGCGACGACGTCCGCCCCCTCGTCGAGCAGGAACCGGTCGCGATAGCCGCGCAGCGGATCGGCGGCGTCCAGCGCGGCGGCCTGATGTTCGTACGGATCGGTCATCTTCTCCACACCTGAGCCTGAGCGAGCAACGGACCGACCCCCCGGTCGTCCGGGCCGATCGGGTTGACCAGCACACACGGTGCCACACCGGCGACGAACCTACTCGGGCCAGTCCCAGCTGCCGGGCTGGCCAGCGGGCCGGTCATCGCCGTCAGCAGCTCGTCGACCGACAGACCTAGCGTCTGCAGGGCCCCGATCTCCTCCGCGTTGATCCCGAGCGGCAGCGGGCCGTTACCAAGGTCGGTGCCATACCGAAGGATTCCACCGTGGCCGAGGAACTCGCGCAGGTTGCCGCGGACCATGTCCCAGGCGGGACCTCCGCCTCGCGGATCGTGGATGTGCAGGGTACTGATCCAGGTGGTCTGGCGGGCACACTCGCGGATCAGGTCTGGGCCGAGCGACTCGGTCCAGGGCGCGTGGGCCAGCACGTCCACCCCGGCTGTCAGCGCCATCCGCACCGCGCCCGCGCCCTGCGCGTGCGCGATCACCAGTAGCCCGCGGGCCTGGGCAGCCGCGACGATCGCCGCGAGCACGGACGGCGTCGGCACCGGCCCGGCTTCCAGGTTGATCGCCACCTTGACGGCTCGGGCCCCGAAGGCAGCCTGCTCGGCGACCGCGATCTCGGCGTCGACGACCGAACGGACCTCCCGCCAGCTGCCCGCTGCCGCCCAGGAACGATCGCTCGGGTAGCCGCCCGGGGCGGTCAGGAAGGCGCCGACCAGCTCCAGGACCGGCAGGTCGGAGGTCGGCGTCAGGCTTTCCCGGCGGAGCTCGGCGACCTGTGCCGGGACGCTGCCGAGGTCGGTCACGGAGGCGATTCCGCCGCGCCGAACCGCCCGCAGGTCGACCAGACCGGAGTGCACGTGCGCGTCATGCAGCCCGGGGAGAATCAGGCCGTCGATGGCGAGCGTGCGAGCGCCGGGTGGGAGGCGCTCGGGTTCCACCGGGTCACCACCAGCAGCGACCGGCCCGCGCATCGGTAACGCGGATCGGCGTAGCCAGCGGTCCGGGCCGGCCCAGATCCGATCCCCGATCAGCCACCACGGGTCAGCCAACGACAGGCGCTCCGATCTCGGTTCGGACGGCGTACAGCTCCGGGAAGAAAGTCAGATCGAGCGCCCGGCGCAGGAACGAAACCCCGCTTGAGCCACCGGTTCCGGGCTTCACCCCGATCATCCGCTCGACCGTCTTCAGATGCCGGAATCGCCAGAGCTGGAAGTTCTCCTCGACGTCGACGAACTCCTCGCAGGCCTCGTAGGCCTCCCAGTGCTGCTGAGCGTCCTCGTAGATCCGGCGGAAGACTGGTACCAGGTCCGAGCTGTAGACGTGTGCCAACGAGACGTCCCGAGTCAGAATCGAAGCCGGGACGGCGTGACCGTTCCGAGCCAGGTACCGGAGAAATTCGTCGTAAACAGTCGGCTCGTCGAGCAGCCCGGCCAGCAATTCGCGAGCCTCGTTGTCCTCGAGGAAAAACTCGAGCAGCTGCCGATTCTTGTTGCCCAGGATGAATTCCACGGCCCGGTATTGATAGGACTGGAAGCCGGACGAGGTGCCGAGGAAGCTGCGGAACTCCGCGTACTCGGACGGCGTCAGGGTGGCCAGGACCGACCACTGATCGGTCAGGGTCCGCTGGATGTGCTTGACCCGGGCCAGGCTCTTCAGCGCCGGACGCAGGCCATCCTCGGCCAGACACTGCCGGGCGAAGCGCAGCTCATGCAGCATCAGCTTGAGCCACAGCTCGGAGGTCTGGTGCTGGATGATGAACAGCAGTTCGTCGTGATGCTGCGGGACGCTCACCGGGTGCTGGGCCGACAGCACTTCGTCCAGGTGCAGGTATTCACCGTAGGAGAGGTTGACCCGGAAGTCGCGGACCATCCCCTCCTCGACCGCCCGGGTATTGCTGCCTTCGACCATCGGCGTTTCTCGCTTTCCTCGCACCGGCCCGCCGAGTGCACCCGGCGGTGGGGTCGAGTGTCACAGAAGCCGATGGGTGATGCTCAGCCAGTCTCGTCGTCCGGTTGGACGGGCCGGGCGGCCGGGTGTTCGACCAGCGCCAGAACCCGGGAAGCCATGAATCGCGCGGTTCGGACCGGCGTCCCACCACGGGTCAGTTCGGTCACCTCGACGATGCCGCGACCGTGCGACACCTCTACTCGGCGACCCGCACGAGTCGCCACCACCTGATAGCTCAGCGTCGACCCACCTGCATCGACAACAATTTCTACTCGGTCACCCTTCACCCTCTTTGTAACGCTTTTGGCCACGCGGAACTTCCGGTTGATCGCTGTTTCAGGCGTTGCGCACTGGGTACGGGCGCTGCATGCGGGTGGATCGAGTCGTGGTCACCGGTGGGGCCGGTTTCCTCGGCAGCCACCTCTGTGAGGCGCTGCTGCGCGACGGCTGCGAAGTGGTCTGCCTGGACAACTTCCGCACCGGCAATCCCGCCAACCTTGCCGGGCTGTCCCAGCACCCCCGCTTTCGGCTGCGCCTACACAACCTCGCCCAGGAGATCCGGCTCGACGGACCGGTGGACGCCGTCCTGCACTTTGCTTCCTCGTGCGCTCCCGAGGACTACCGGCGCCAGCGGGCCAGCACCCATGAAAGCGGTGTGACCGGTACCTGGCGAGCGCTGGAGCTTGCCCGGGCCAAGGGTGCTCGGCTGGTTCTCGGCTCGACGGCCGAGGTGTACGGGGAACCGCAAGTTCACCCGCAGCCGGAGCACTACTGGGGGGCGGTCGACCCGGTCGGCCCGGGTTCGGTGCACCGCGAGGCCAGGCGCTACGCCGAGGCGCTTGCCGCGGCTTACCGGACGGAGGAGGACACCGACACCGCCATCGTTCGGATCTTCAACACCTTTGGACCAAGGATGCGGTTCTCCGACGGCCGGGCAATCGGGACGTTCATCCAGCGCGCGTTGCGCGGCGAGCCGGTGCCGGTGACCGGGGATGGCTCACAGATCCGGTCCGCGTGCTACGTGACCGATCTGGTGGAGGGAATTCTGCGGGTGACCCGCAGCCCGCTGGCTGGTCCGATCAACCTGGGCAATCCCCAAGGCCGATCGATACTGCAAACCGCGCGGGACGTCATCGAGGCAACCGGATCGACGTCACCGATCATCTTCGTCGATCATCGGATCGAAGAACCAGCTCGGTGCTGCCCGGATATCACCCTGGCCAGTCAGCTGCTCGGTTGGTCACCGACTACCAGCTGGCAAGATGGGCTAACTCTCAGTATCGCCTGGGCGCGCACTCGAATTTTGCCGATTTCCCCTGCCAGAAGCCGACTTCCGCGAGCAAGGCGATCCGTCGATCGATAGCTCCGATAGCTTTCGAATACTCAACGCAACGGTTCGCTTCCGCTCCGGAGCCAATCCGGCTAGGGTTGGGAGCGCGTGAACGAACTGGGGCAAGCAGGGACCCCGTGTTTTTTCGGGGCCCGAGGGCCCCTGTGGAGTCCGCTATGCAGATTCACCTTCTCTCCTCTCAGTCCACCGCCTCCCAAGCCGGGTTCGGCATCGGCGCTGCGCCCAGAGTCGGGCACCCACATCACCTCCCCCACGACCTGAGCGCGGCATTGCGCGAGAACGGCCATCAAGTTCAGGTCGACCTGCTCGGCGATGCCTTGCAGGGTCAGGAACTCACCTCGCTACGCCAGGGCGCGGCGGCCGGTCGCAAGATCGGCAGCCGGCTGACGGGATCAAGTTGCGTGCTGCACGCGCTCGACCCGGTCGCCTGGGCCGCCGCGCTGACCGCTCGCAGCCTCGCCGACTCCTCTGTGGTGCTTCGCTTCAGCGCGACTGTGACCAAGTCAACCACCGAGCGCCGCGCCTACCGGGCATGTCTGCGAGCGGCCGACGCGATCGCGGTGGCGGAGGACGGAGATCGGCGGGCCGCCGTCCGAGCCGGGGTTTCGGACGAGCGGGCAGTGATCGTGCCGGACGTCGTCGGCCTGCCGGACGAACAGCCCGATCGGGCCCTGCTCCGCCCCGGCCGGACCCTCCTCTCGCTCAGTGGAATCGGCCCGGACAGCGGGATAGCGACCCTGCTGCCGGCATTGCGCTGGACGCCGGGCCGCTATCTGGTGGTGGCCGGGCCGGGCAGCAAGACCGATGTCCTCGCGCTCCGCGCCGAGTTGGCGCGACTTGAGCTGACCGACCGGGTCCGGTGGCTCGGTTGGGTGGACCGGACCTACGCGGCCCGACTGATCGACGATGCAGCTCTGGTGGTGCTGCCGAGCCCCAACACCGGTATCACCGCCGCGATCGAGGCGATGATCCGATCCCGAGCGGTCGCGACCGTGACCGGTGGAGCGGCCGCCGATGTGGTGGTGGACGGCGTCACCGGTTCAGTCCTCCCGGCCGACCATCCCGACCTGCTCGGCCGGACTCTGCGACGGCTGCTGAACAACCCCTTCCGACTGGAGGCGATGGGCTTGGCCGGCCGGGAGCGGGCGCTGACTCGCTATGCCCGCTCCCGGGCCTTGAGCGCGACCGAGCAGGCGTACCGGATCGCGCTGGGTGCCGCATGAGCGCCGCGCCCGAGCGAATCGAAAGCACATGAGTGAGGGAACTGGGCGGCCGGCGCATCTCGATTTCGTCGATCAGCTCCTGATCGGCGCGGCCTCGGCGACCGGGGCGCGTCGGCTGCGGATGCTGAACGATGCGGTGGTCCGATTCATGCCGGTGGCGGAGTCGCTGGCCGCCCGATACGTCGGCCGAGGCATCCCGCAAGAGGATCTGGCTCAGGTCGCGGCGCTGGCTCTGGTGAAGGCCAGTCGCGGCTATCGACCGGAAAAGGGCACCCGGTTCGCTGCTTACGCGATTCCGACCATCAACGGTGAACTGCGGCGGCACTTCCGTGACCACGGCTGGGACATTCGACCTACCCGCCGCTTGCAAGAACTGCGAATTCGGTTTCGCAGCGCGACGATTGAGCTAACCAATCGACTCGGCGCGGTCCCCAGCGTGGCCGACGTGGCCGCCCACCTGGGCGCCGACGGAGGCGAGGTCCAGGAGATGCTGATGGCCGGCGAGGGCTACTCCACCGTGTCGCTGGACGCCCCGCTGGAGTTCGGTGACAACGATGCCGTTCTCGGCGACACGCTCGGCATTGAGGACGCCGACCTGGAGGAGATCGTCGATCGGCTCGCCGTCGATCCCCTGCTCGCCGCCCTGCCCGAACGGGAACGGAACGTGCTGACGCTTCGGTTCTACGCCGGCTGGACCCAGCAGCAGATCGCCACCGAGCTCGGGATCACCCAGATGCAGGTCTCCCGGACGCTCAGCCGGACGCTGCGCCGATTGCACGACGAGGTCCTGGCGGACCTGCCGTCCACCGGCTGAAGCGCTTCTGAACAATTACTGGCGCGATTGACTTGAACAATGCCTGGCGCGGTTAGTAGTGTCCTGTGCAACACGAAGGGCCATCCGGGCCCGTTCGCGAAGACTGTGGAGGTGCCCCATGGCGGAGCTTTCTCGGCTCCCAGTTCCGGTCGCCGATGTCTGGGAATGGCAGCTTCACGGAGCCTGCCGAGACGCCGACCCGCAGCTTTTCTTCCACCCCGAGGGTGAGCGCGGTCCGGCTCGCCACAAGCGGGACGCCGCCGCCGTCCAGGTCTGCGCAGGTTGCCCGGTTCTGCAGCAGTGCCGCGAGCACGGTCTGGCCGTGCGTGAGCCCTACGGTGTCTGGGGCGGGCTGACCGAGGACGATCGGGAAGCGATTTACCGCGCGGAGCGCAAGGAGCGCCTCTCCGCCCGCCGATCCGGTGGGCTCGCCGCCGCAAGTTAAGTACGTTGGCGCTCTCGGTCTGAGTCGTAGGAGTGAACCGGTCTCAACCCGCGCAGCCCGGCTTCCGATCTCAGATGAGTGACCAGCCGCCAGCAGCCTCCCCGTCTGGCGCCGGATCTCCCCCGGATTCCCGGGCTGGATTTGATCGCCGAGCTCACTCCGAACACTGATCGAACGTCATACCGAGCCCGCCGCTACGGAGTCGAGTGCCTCGTCACCCTGTTCGACGGCCCTGAGTTCGACGGCTCCTCCCGAGGCTCGGCCGGCACGCTGCGCAGGTTGAATCGCGAGGCATCACTGCTGGCCGAGCTCGGTCACCCGCGATTGCCCGTGGTCTACGAGGTGGGGCAGTTCGGAGATCGGCCCTACCTGGTGACCGAGGTGGTATCGGGTCGGCCACTGGCCGACTTGATCGCCGGCGACCCGCTGTCCGTGGCTCAGGCTATGCGGGTGGTCCTGGACGTCGCCGAGCCGCTGGCCGCCATGCACGCGCAGGGCCTGGTGCACGGTGGCCTCGGCTCGCGTCAGCTGATCGTGCTGGCGGACGGGTCGGCCCGGCTGAACGACGCCGGGATCGCCGACGAACGACCGGACGGCCTCGGCTATCTGGCTCCGGAGCAGTCCGGAGCACTGGCCCGACCGGTCGACAACCGCACTGATCTGTACTCGCTGGGTGTGGTGTTGTTCGAGTGCCTGACCGGCACCCTGCCCTTCCTGGCCGAGGATCGCAGCGCCCTGGCAGAACTACAGGCCAGGGCGAGCGCCGCGGACCCACGGACGCTGGTCGCTGATCTACCCGAGTCACTGGCCCTGCTGGTGAGTACTTTGCTGGCCCGAGACCCCGGGGACCGCTATCAGAGCGGCGCAGAGCTGGTCACGGATCTGCGGCTACTGCTCGGCGAATCGCTGACCGACACGGATGCCCTGATCGATCCACCGAAGCTGCTCGGCCGCGAGCACGAACTGGATCTGATCAACGAGCTCTGGGATCAGGTGCGCCGCGGCCGGGGGTGCGGGATCTCGTTGCGCGGTGCCGCCGGGGTGGGCAAGACCAGGCTGATCGACGAAGTACTGCGCGCTGCCCGCCGAGCTGGCACTCCGGTGCTCTCCCTCGCCTGCCGCTCGACGGACCCGGAACCGCTGGGTCCGCTGCGACGAGCCGTGGAAGACCTGATCCGGGACGCCGACGACCTGCCGGCCGAGCAGCGCAGCGAGTTGCTGGCGCAGATCCGCACCGCAGCCGGGAGTGCGGCGCCGCTGCTGGCCGGCCTGTCCCCGGCGCTTGGCGACCTGCTCGGGGTCAGCGTCCTGCCGGAGACCGACCGACAAGATCAGTTCGCCGCCGCCGTCAGCCGGTTCATCACCGAACTCGCCCGCCTCAGTGGCTGCCTGGTGATGGTCACGGACGATGCCGACCTGATCGACCTGAGCATGCTGCGGATGCTGAGCAATCTGGCCGGCGTCCTGGCCGACGCCCCCATTCTCAGCATCGGCAGTGCCCGTACCGACCGGCCGGCGCTCTTCTCTGCCACGGATCCGATGTTGCCGGCGCTGCGGGCCGGGACCGATCTCGACCTGGTGCTGGAACCACTGGATGCCGCTGCGGTGGACGGCTTGCTGGCCAGCCGCCTGCCGGGGCTGGACCTGACCTCACCGCTGGCCCGGGTACTGCGGGAGAACAGTGGCGGGAACCCTTTCGTCCTCCTGGCACAACTGCGGGCGATCATTGACGCTGGACTGTTGCACCCGCATTGGGGATCGTGGCGGCTCGACGAGGGTGCCGAGGTGCGATCGGCGCTTCCGGACGAGCCGCTCGATTTGGTGCTGGCCGGGCTGCAGACGTTGGACCCGGCGACTCGCCAGGTGCTCGTCCTGGCCGCCGTGACCGGTCTGTGCTTTCGGCCCGAGGACGTCGCCGCCATCGGTGGGCTGGCGGTCGAGGAAGCGTGCACGGCGTTGGCCGAGGCCGCCGGCCGCGGGTTGGTCGACCTGACCGGCAAGGGCGGTTACCGGTTTCGGCACGCGCGAATCCAGGAAGCCCTGCTGCTCGGCGCCGATTCGGACGAATTAGCCGGACTTCACCGCAGTACCGCCGAGGTGCTCGGGCGGCTGCTCGATCCGCAGGCCCGGTCGTACGCCACCGATACCTATGCGATCGCCCAGCACTGGCTGCTCGGTGATCCAACCGGTGAGTCAACTGGCGATTCCACCGAGCAAGCCTTCGAGATCTGCCGGACCGCCGGTCAACTGGCGATCCGGGCACACGCGGCCGGACAGGCCGCAACGTTCCTGGAACACGCGGACCGATTGCGTCCCAGAGATCCCGAACTGCTCTTCGTCTGGGGTACCGCGCTGCACCGGGACGGGCAGTATCAGGCTGCCCGGCAGCGTCTCGAGGAAGCCCTGCTGGTGGAGCGGGACGCGCTCCGGCGAGCGCGGATCCTGCTGCGGTTGACCGAGGTGCACCGGGCGACCCGGAACACACCGAAGGCCACCACCACGATCGCCTGGGGAC
The DNA here is from genome assembly GCA_035474375.1 of Kineosporiaceae bacterium. Lineage (GTDB taxonomy): Bacteria > Actinomycetota > Actinomycetes > Actinomycetales > Kineosporiaceae > JANNPJ01. The sequence continues at coordinate 76,112 of DATINJ010000036.1, forward strand.
TGGCCGAACTCGATGCACCGCTGCCTGACGGCAGGCTCTTCCGGGCGCTCGGGGCGATCCGAGCCGGGCTGATCGCGTTCTTCATCTCGCGTACCGGGTGGGGTTTCGGGACCGCCCGAAGCCGCGAGCGCGAGCGCCAAGAGCTGCTCGCGGCGCTGCACCTGATCGGCGGGCACCTCGGTGGTGCGAACCTGAGGCCGGGCAGTTTGGTCATGCACCGGCTGTACGGCACCCGAGCAGCGGCTCGGCTCGGGTCGGGCATCGAGTACAGCGTGAGTTGCGCGGCGATCGGCCTGACCGCCGCCCGGTACGGACTCCATCTGGTGAGCCGACGCAGCCTCGCTCGGGCCGAGCAGGCCGCCACCGAGGTCGGTGACCCGCAACTAGTGGCTCAGGTCGCCTGGTACTCGGGGACGGCCCACTATCTGGGCCGGGTGGACAACGGCGAGCGCTGGATCCAATGCCTGGCCGACCATGGCCAGTGGCTGAACAGCGAGCAGTACGCCGACACCATCTCCGCGGTCTGCTGGGACGCCGCCGTGCAGGGCCGGAACGACGACGTCCTGCGGTGGGTCGAGAGCGGCCGGGCCCGGCGGGCCTTCCGCGACGAGCGCGAGTTGACGTCCTTGCTGACCATCCCGGCGATCGGACTGACCGCCGCGGACCAGCCAGCCGCGGCGAACTCCGAGCTGCGCCGCTTGCGGATCACGCTGGAACAGCACGGCGGCCGAAGTCTGCAGGTCAACCTGGTGCTCGCCGAGCTCTACGCGCTGCTGGAGCAGAACCACCTGGGCGAGCACTTCGACGCGGTGGTCGAGCGGTTCTTCGCGTTCGGGCTGTCCACCACCGGGATGCTCCGCCAGCACCAGACCTTCTACCCGCTGTACGCCTACGGTCGGCTGGCACAGTGCCGAGCCACGCCGTCCGCAGCCGGACTCGACGCGGCCCGGCTCGCCGTCCGGCAATTTCGGTCGGTGGCGAACACCCCGCTGCTCGCGGCCACCTATCAGCAGTGCCGCGCGGAACTGCTGGTCCTGCAGGGCAAGCCGGAGCGAGCCCTGACCTTGCTGGCCCGGCAGAAGCCGCTGCGCGAGGACGTGCCGCTGCTCGGCTTCGAGATCGCGGTCACCACCGCCCGCGCCCTGCTGGCCACCGGGTATCCGGCGGACGCTCGCCGTCAGGTCCTGAACGCGCTGAACCTGGCGGAGGAGCATCGGTGGGCCGGACGACGCAACCGGCTGGCAGCCGAGTTCGGGCTGCCGACCGTGGCCCCCGAACCGGCCTACGCTGTCCCGCCCGAACCGATGGATGGGTTACGGGAACTGGTGGCCGCCGCCGGGCGGGTGCTACCGGACGGGCGAGCCTGGCTGATCCGGCAGGCACCGCAAACCTCCAGCAACGGCACGGGTGCGCTGGTCCGGCTGCTGTTCACCGAGCTTCCCGCCGTGGGCACCGTCTGCGAACTGGTCTTCGACCCGGAGCTGCGCTCCCTCACCGCCGCGGGGCAACCCGTGGTCGGTGATCCGGACACCGCGCCGGCACCGCAATTGCGCCGGCTGCTCGCCGGCTCGGCGTCCTGGTTGCTGTTCCCGCTGATCTGTGACGAGGTGCCGGTCGGCGTGCTGGTGCTGGCCTCGGCCCGGCCGCAGGCCTACACCGAAGCCGAGATCACGATGGTCGACGCGCTGACGGCGCAAGGGATGGCGGCCCATGCCAAGGCCGGTCTGATCGCCCGGCTGCAGGAGCTGACCGGGATCGACGAGCTGACCGGCGTCCGCAGCCTGCGCCAGATCATCGAGCTGGCGACCAGAGATCTGCAGGGCGCGCGGAACAGCTGCCAGCCGCTGGTGGTGCTGGTGATCGGCATTGATCACCTGGGCCGGATCAACGACCTGCACGGTCGAGCAACGGGAGACGACGCGATCCGGCAGGTCGCCAACCGGCTGCGGCAGGTGATTCGGGAAACCGATCTAATCGGGCGTTACCGCCAGGACGAGTTCGTCGTCGTCCTGTCGCAGGGTCGGCACGGCGAGGACGGGATCGGCGACGGCGGCCTCGAGGTGGCCGAACGCCTGCTCGGTGCGGTCTCGCAGAGCCCGCTGCCGACGCGGGTCGGGCCGCTCCCGGTCACCGTCACCATCGGCCTGACCTTGATGATCAAGGACGACGCGAATTTCGCCAGCCTGACGTCGCGTGCCGAGGTGGCCTTGCAGGCCGCCAAACAGGCCGGACGCAATCAGGTACGGGCCACCTAGCTTGGGGTGAACTCCCAGTGCCAGGGCTCGTGCGGGCCGCCGCCACCGACCTGCGCCCAGTCCGGGTTCTGCCAGCCGTAATCCGAGGCGTTCTCCCGCAGCCACTGCCAGCGCGAGGAGCTGGCGCCCGTCTGCACACCGTCGCACAAGTCGACAGCCATGCCCCAGCCATGCTCGCTGGTTCCGGGGACCGCGGCCAGACCCGGCTTGGTGGAGCGCAACCGCACCTGCTCGCCGATCGTCCGGTAGGAGTCGGTGAGGCAGATGGCGTTGCCGAAGCGCTGCTTGTAGGCGACGTTGAGCTTGGCCAGTGCCACGGCCGCATCGGCACGCAACCGGTGCTTGGGGTCCCAGAGGGTGCAAAGCACATTGTCTGGTAACTGTCCGTTGGGTGCTGTGGTGGTTCGCGCTACCCCGTCGCACCCGGGGAGCACCGAACGCTCACCGGCGCGGGAGGCGCGGGAGACGACCACGGTGCGGGGCGCGGCGAGCAGGACCGGCATCGGCGCACTGAGTTCGGCGCTCGGCACCACCCGGAGCGCCTTGACTCCGATGCCGACTGCGTCCGGCAGCCCAGGAAAAGCCGGTGCAGAGGCGGAGGACGCCATCTGAATCTGGTTGACCTGCACCTTTGGCATCGGAGCCGACATCGCGCCGCTCAGCGGGGCAGCAATGGTGGCAATTCCGAGAGCACCGGCGATACCCACCTGAGGAGCACTCAGTTGGGTTCCGGGGCGGCGAGGCGGCCGACGATTCGAACCGGACTTCCGGTTCTCACGCGGCCGGCGCAGCTGGGGAGTGTCGGCGCGATGCGACGGCACCTTGGGTCCTCCTGGAAGCTGTACCGAGTTGGGACGTACCTTGCTTGGCAACACTCAGAGTGAACAGTCACGGAACTATAAAGGCTGAGCCCATACCGGAATCAAGTCCATCCGGCGTGTTGACCTTAGTCCGTTTGCCGGAGGAGTGAAATCCCCCGTTCATGAGCGCGTTCCTGAGGGCCCTCATGAGGGCAAGGACTGCCTGGTCACAGGGTCGCGCCGCATCGCGTCCCGGACCTCACCGACGAGTTCCTCCAACACGTCCTCGAGGAACAGCACGCCGAGCGTGCGACCGGCCTCGTCGACCACCCGGGCCAGATGGGTGCCGGCCCGCTGCATGGTGGCCAGGGCCTCTTCCACCTCGTCCCCGGTGCTCACCGAGACCAGGCTCCGGACCCGCTTCTCCGGCACCGGCTGGTCGTGCCGCTCGTCATCCGCGTAGAGCAGGTCCTTCAGGTGCAGATAGCCGATCACGACCGGATCGGTCGCCGATTCGGCCTCCGGTTCCGGCCGCACCACCGGGAAGCGGCTGAATCCGGTTCGGGTGACCAATCTCTCCACCTCGACCGGGCTGCTTCCGACCGGAACGGTGACCAGCCGGTCCAGCGGGACCATCACATCGCCCGCCTCCCGCTCGCTGAACTCCAGGGCCCCGGTGAGCAGGCCGTGATCGTCCACCAGCAGACCCTCCCGGGCCGATTCGGTGACGATGGAATGCACCTCGTCCGCCGTGTAGGTGGACGCCAACTCGTTCTTCGGCTCCACTCGCAACAGCCGCAGCACTCCGTTCGCCACCGCGTTCAGCACCACGATCACCGGCCTGACCACTCGGGCGATCGTCATCAGCGGCGGCGCCAACACCAGCACCGCCCGTTCCGGACCAGCCAGGGCAAGGTTCTTCGGCACCATCTCGCCGATCACCACATGCAGGTAGACGACGATCGCCAGGGCGAGCGCGAAGGCGATCGGATGCATCACCTCGGCCGGCAACCCGGCCGCTTCGATCGGCGCCTCGATCAGATGCGCGATCGCCGGCTCGGCCACCGCGCCGAGCCCGAGCGAGCAGACCGTGATCCCCAGCTGGGCACAGGCCAGCATCAAGGAGATCCGTTCCATCGCCCGCAACGCCGTCCGGGCGCGCCGACTGCCGGCGTCCGCCAGCGGTTCGATCTGGCTGCGCCGGGCCGAGATCACCGAGAACTCGGCCCCCACGAAAAAGGCGTTCAGCAGCAGCAACCCGGCCGCGATCAGCAGCCCGCTCACGGGGTCACCCCCACGGTCAGCGGTTTCTCGGCCGGCACCATCCGTACCCGATCGACCCGGCGACCTTCCATCCGTTCCACCCGCAGCACCGCTCCCTCGACCGGCACCTCGTCGCTGACCTGCGGAATCCGACCGAGGGCAGACATCACAAAGCCACCGAGCGTTTCATAGGCCGGCCCGTCGGGAACATCGATCCCGGTCTTGTCCCGTACCTCGTCCGGACGCATCAGCCCAGGTACCAACCAGGCGCCGTCCCGGCGGTGGACGATTCCGGGGCGGCTGCGGTCATGCTCGTCGGCGACCTCGCCGACGAGTTCCTCGACCAGGTCCTCCAGCGTCACCACCCCCGCGGTACCGCCGTACTCATCCACCACGACGGCCAACTGCAGGCCCAACGCCCGCAGCTCGACCAGCAACGGATCCAGCCGGACCGTCTCCGGGACCCGCAACGCCTCGGACATGATCGCCGCCACTGGCACGTCGTCCCGACGCTCCCGGGGGACGGCGACCGCGTGCTTCAAGTGCACGATCCCCACCACGTCGTCCAGGTCCCCATCGATCACCGGGAACCGGCTGTGGCCGGAGCGGCGGGCCAGCGCGATCACCTCGGCCGCCTTCTGGTCGCGCTGCAGCACCAGCGTGCGCACCCGCGGCGTCATCACGTCGGCCGCGGTCCGGCCGGCGAAGCCCAGCGATCGAGTGATCAGCTCGGCGGTCTGCTGGTCCAACGTGCCGGCTTCCGCCGAGTGCCGGACCAGGGCGGCCAGTTCCTCCGGCGAGCGACCGGCGGACAGTTCCTCCTGGGGTTCCACCCCGACCGCACGGAGCAGCCGGTTCGCGGACCCGTTCAGCACCGTGATCAGCGGCGCCACCGAGGCGGTGAAGATCCGTTGCGGTCCGGCGACCACTCGGGCAGTCGCCAGCGGCACCGAGATGGCCAGGTTCTTCGGGATCAGCTCACCGACCACCATCGAGAACGCCGTCGCGATACCCAGCGCCAGCACGACGGCGACGCCGTTCTCGGCGGCCCCCGTCATCCCGACCGCTTTCAGCGGGGTGGCGAGCAGGGTGGCGAGCGAGGGCTGGACCAGATAGCCGACCACCAGGGTGGTGATGGTGATCCCGACCTGGGCTCCGGAGAGCTGGGTGGACAGCGTCCGGACGGCGGCCAGGACACCGACCGCTCGCTTGTCACCCTTCTCGATCGCCCGTTCGACGGTGCTGCGATCGAGGGCAACCAGGGAGAATTCGGCCGCGACAAAGATCGCGGTACCGAGGGTGAGGAGGACGCCAGCGCCGAGGAGCAACCATTCGCTCACCATCGGCGTAGCCAGCAGCGGAGTCGATCGTGTGATGGAGATCTGCCGGCTCTGGGCCGGCACCTTCGTGAGGGCATGATCTCATCAGTGTACTGGAACGATCACGTCACATCGGCACTGTCATCGACGTACCGCTGAGCCACGTTAGTGTTGACATACCTTTCAGACCCGCTTCCGAAAGAAGGCGATCTCCGCCGTGTCACAGTCTTCCGAGCCTTCGGTCACCGAATTCGGACCGAACGAGTGGCTGGTTGACGAGCTCTACCAGCAGTACCTGGCGGACAAGAACTCCGTCGACGCCGCCTGGTGGGAGTTCTTCGCCGACTATCAGCCTGCGGACACTCCGCGTGGCCGTTCCAGTACCAGAGTCGTGGACAGCGCGACCGGGACGCCCCAGACCGGGGCCACCGGTAACGGCGCCCCGACCGGGAACGGCTCAGCGGCTTCGAGCGGCACCAGCACGCCGATCCAGCCGCCACAGACGTCCCGCGGCCACACCCAGCCCTCCAGTGCGACGCCGGCCCAGCAGCCGCACGCGTCCCCGTCGGCCACCAGCCCAAGCGCCGCCCCGGCCGGGCAGGCAGGTCAGCTCCCGCCGGCCGCGCGTCTGCCCCGGGACGTCGCGATGCCCGCGGTCGAACCGAAGGTGGCCCGGGAGGCCGAGGTCACCCGGCTGAAGGGCCCGGCCGGGCGAGTGGTCACCAATATGGAAGCCAGCCTGGAGGTGCCGACCGCGACCAGCGTCCGGGCCATCCCGGCGAAGCTGCTGATCGACAACCGGGTCGTGATCAACAACCACCTGAAGCGTTCCCGTGGCGGCAAGGTCTCGTTCACCCACCTGATCGGCTTCGCGCTGGTCGAGGCGCTCGAGCTGATGCCGGAGATGAACGCCAGCTACGTCGAGGACGAGGGCAAGCCGGCGATCGTCCGGCCGGCGCACATCAACATCGGCATCGCCGTCGACCTGACCAAGCCGGACGGCACCCGCCAGTTGCTGGTCCCGAATGTCCGGCATTGCGAAGGCATGGACTTCGCCGAGTTCTGGGCCGCCTACGAGGACCTGATCCGTCGTACCCGGACGAACAAGCTGGGTGCGGACGACTTCGCCGGCACCACCATGAGCCTGACCAACCCGGGCACGATCGGCACCGTGCATTCCGTGCCGCGGCTGATGAAGGGCCAAGGCGCGATCATCGGCGTCGGCGCGATGGACTACCCGGCCGAGTACCAGGGCGCCTCCGAGGAGACCCTGGCCCGGCTGGCGGTCAGCAAGGTGATGACGCTCACGTCCACCTACGACCACCGGATCATCCAGGGCGCCCAGTCCGGAGACTTCCTCCGGGTGGTGCACAGCAAGCTGCTCGGCGAGGACGGCTTCTACGACCGGATCTTCCACGCCCTGCGGATCCCGTACGAGCCGATCCGCTGGGTTCGGGACATCTCGGTGTCGCACGACGACGACATCAACAAGACCGCCCGGGTGCAGGAACTGATCCACGCCTACCGGGTCCGCGGTCACCTGATGGCCGACACCGACCCGCTGGAATACAAGCAGCGCCGGCACCCCGACCTCGACGTCACCACGCACGGGCTGACCCTGTGGGACCTCGAGCGGGAGGTTCCCACCGGCGGTTTCGGCGGCAAGCCGGTGATGAAGCTGCGGCACATCCTCGGAGTGCTGCGCGACACCTACTGCCGCACGGTCGGCATCGAGTACATGCACATCCAGGATCCGGAGCAGCGGCGCTGGCTGCAGGAACGGCTGGAGCGCCCGTACGCCAAGCCGTCCCGCGATGAGCAGCTTCGGGTGCTGGCCCGGCTGAACGCAGCCGAGGCGTTCGAGACCTTCCTGCAGACCAAGTTCGTCGGTCAGAAGCGGTTCAGCCTGGAGGGCGGCGAGAGCGTCATCCCGCTGCTGGACGAACTGCTGTCGGCCGCCGCGAGAGCGGAACTCGACGAGGTCTGCATCGGGATGCCGCACCGCGGCCGGCTGAACGTGCTGGCGAACATCGCCGGCAAGAGCTACGGGCAGATCTTCCGTGAGTTCGAGGGCCAGCAGGATCCGCGCAGCGTCCAGGGCTCCGGGGACGTGAAGTACCACCTCGGCACCGAGGGCCGGTTCACCGCCGATTCCGGCGAGCAGACGAAGGTCTACCTGGCCGCTAACCCCTCGCACCTGGAGGCGGTGAACCCGGTTCTGGAGGGTGTGGTCCGAGCCAAGCAGGACCGGCTCAACCGGGGCAGCGAATTCTTCTCGGTGCTGCCCGTGCTGATGCACGGTGACGCCGCGTTCGCCGGCCAGGGCGTGGTCACCGAGACCCTCAACCTGTCCCAGTTGCGTGGGTACCGCACCGGCGGAACCGTGCACGTCGTCGTCAACAACCAGGTCGGGTTCACCACCGCGCCGTCCTCCTCGCGGTCCTCGGTGTACTGCACCGATGCCGCCCGGATGATCCAGGCGCCGATCTTCCACGTGAACGGCGACGACCCGGAGGCCTGCGTCCGGGTCGCCCGGCTCGCCTTCGACTTCCGGATGGCGTTCGACAAGGACGTCGTGATCGACCTGGTCTGCTACCGCCGGCGGGGGCACAACGAGGGCGACGACCCGTCGATGACCCAGCCGCTGATGTACAACCTGATCGAGGCCAAGCGCAGCGTTCGCAAGCTGTACACCGAGGGCCTGATCGGCCGCGGTGACATCAGCGTCGAAGAGGCCGAGCAGGCGCTTCGTGACTACCAGGGCCAGCTGGAGCGGGTCTTCGCCGAGACCCGGGAGACGGTCAACCACCCGCCGACCGCGTCCCGCGACGTCACCGCCGGTCTGGACCTGCCGCTCGCGCAGCAGCAGGACGGCCGGTTTGGAACAGCTTCCGAGCCACCAGCAACAGCGGTCACGCCCGAGGTGCTCAAGCGGATCGGGGACGCCTACGTCTCACCGCCGCCCGGGTTCTCCGTGCACCCGAAGCTGCAGCCGCTGCTGGAGCGCCGGGCCGCGATGGCCAGCGAAGGTGGGGTCGACTGGGGCTTCGGCGAACTGCTGGCCATCGGCTCGATCCTGATGGAGGGCACGAACGTCCGACTGACCGGCCAGGACACCCGGCGGGGCACGTTCACCCAGCGGCACGCCGTCCTCACCGACAAGATCACTGGTGAGGAATGGACGCCGCTCACCCGGCTCAGCGAGGACCAGGGCAAGTTCTGGACGTACGACTCGCTGCTCAGCGAGTTCGCGGCGATGGGCTTCGAGTACGGCTACTCGGTGGAACGCCCGGACGCGCTGGTGCTGTGGGAAGCCCAGTTCGGTGACTTCGGCAACGGCGCGCAGACCATCGTCGACGAGTTCATCTCCTCGTCCGAGCAGAAGTGGGGTCAGCGCTCGTCCGTCGTGCTGCTGCTGCCGCACGGCTACGAGGGCCAGGGCCCGGACCACTCCAGCGCCCGGATCGAGCGCTACCTGCAGATGTGCGCCGAGAACAACATGACGGTCGCGCAGCCGTCCAACCCGGCGTCGTACTTCCACCTGCTGCGTCGCCAGGCCTACGCCAAGCCGCGCAAGCCGCTGATCGTCTTCACCCCGAAGTCGATGCTCCGGCTGAAGGCGGCGGCCGCACCGGTGGAGGCCTTCACCACCGGGACGTTCCTGCCGGTGATCCCGGACTCTGAGCGTTTGAACTCGGTCGATCGGGTGCTGCTGTGCTCGGGGAAGATTTACCACGACCTGGTCGCGGAGCGGAAAAAGCGCGAGGACAGTACGACCGCGATCGTCCGGCTGGAGCAGCTCTACCCGCTCGACGTGGCCGGCATCCTCTCCGCGATCGAGCCCTACGGCCCGGCCGCACAGCTGGTCTGGGTTCAGGACGAACCCGCTAACCAGGGCCCGTGGCCGTCCATCGCGCTCAGCCTGCCGCAGGATCTGGGCGGCCGCCCGTTGCTGCGCATCTCCCGGCCGGCGTCGGCCTCACCGGCGACCGGATCCGCGAAGAAGCACCAGGCCGAGCAGGCTGCGCTGATCGCCCAGGCGTTCAATCGCTGATCACTTGTAGGGGGTGTGTCGATACCCTCGGTGCTCTCGGTCAGAATATCGACATGTACTTCACTGACCGAGGCATCGAGGAGTTGGCGCAGCGACGCGGCGACGAGCAGGTGACGCTTGACTGGGTAGCCGAGCGGCTGCGCGAATTTGTCGATTTGAATCCGGACTTCGAGACGCCGGTAGAACGGCTGGCCACCTGGCTGGCCCGGCTGGACGATGACGACGAAGAGGACCTGTGAGCGAGCGGAGCGAGCTCACCAAAGGGCACAGCGTGGGGCTCGCGGCGACGACGAGCGCTAGCGAGGAGGAGGCGTGAGCGAACCCGGCGGCCTCCGGAACGCCGCCGCGCGCGCAAACGCTGAGCGGCGAATCTGTGTGATCGGGGATGCCCTGGTCGCCGGGATCGGTGACCCTCGGGCGCTGGGCTGGGTGGGCCGGGTGGCCGCCCGCACCCCGCAGGACGAAGTCTCGATCAGCCTCTTCACCCTCGGGGTACCCGACGAGAGCACCGCCGAGCTGGGCAACCGCTGGTGGGAGGAGGCGAGTCGGCGCTACGGCCGAGCCGTCGCCGACTGCCGACTGGTGATCGGCTTGGGGCACGCCGACCTGGACAGCGGGCTGTCCATCCCGCGTTCCCGGCTGAACCTGGCGAACGTGCTGGACGAGGCCCACTCGCGGCGACTGCCGTGCTTTGTTGTCGGGCCACCGCCGACCGCCGACTCGGCCCGGAACGCCCAGATCGAGGAACTCGCCTTCACGTTCAGCGATGTCTGCCGACGCCGGGACGTCCCCTTCGTCGACACCTTCGCCCCGCTGTTGACCCACGAGGACTGGCTGACCGACCTGGCCGCCGGTGACGGTATCCACCCCCGCCAAGCCGGCTACGGGTTGATCGCCTGGCTGGTCCTGCACGGCGGCTGGAATGAGTGGCTGGGGCTGCCCGCGTAAGGCTTTACGGGCGGGTGAGCACTACCTTGCCCACCACGTCGCCGGCTTCCAGGCGCTCGAAGCCTTTGCGGGCTTCTTCCAGCGGGAGCACGGTGTCGATGGTCGGGCGGACGCCGGAGCTGAGCAGGAAGCGAGCCAACCGCTCCAACTCGTCCCGGGTTCCCATGGTGGAACCGACCACCCGCAGTTGCAGGAAGAAGATCCGGTTCAGCTCGGTCGCCTTCGGGTTGAAGCCGGACGTCGCACCGGAAATCACCACCAGCCCGCCCGGACGCAGCGAGCGAAGCGAGTGTGTCCAGGTGGCGGCGCCGACGGTCTCCATCACCGCGTCCACCCGCTCCGGCAACCGGGCACCGGATTCGAACGCCTGCTCGGCTCCGAGTTCCAGGGCTCGGGCTCGCTTGGCCGGGTCCCGGCCCGTCACCCACATCCGCAAACCGGCCGCCTTGCCCAGGGCGGTCAGTGCGGTCGCCACCCCGCCACCCGCGCCCTGCACCAGAACCGTTGAGCCGGGCCCGAGCTGCGCCTGGGTGAAGAGCATCCGATAGGCGGTCAGCCAGGCCGTCGGGAGGCAGGCTGCCTCCTCCCAGCTGAGCCCGGCCGGCTTGGGCACCAGGTTGCGGCGCGGCACCACCACCTCGTCGGCC
>DATINJ010000037.1:0-5181 GCA_035474375.1 Kineosporiaceae bacterium
CCTGGGCCCGAACTACGGCTTCGACCCGGCCCAGAAGTTCTTGCTCACCGCCCTGCCCACGCTGGTCGGCGCCGCCGTTCGCATCCCGTACACCTTCGCGGTCGGCACGTTCGGCGGCCGGAACTGGACGATCGTCTCCGCCCTGCTGCTGCTGATCCCGACCACATTGATCGCGATCTTCCTCAAGCCGGGCGTCTCGTTCGACACCTTGCTGATCGTCTCCTTGTTCGCCGGGGTCGGCGGCGGCAACTTCGCCTCCTCGATGACCAACATCAACGCCTACTTCCCGGCCCGGTTGAAGGGCTGGGCGCTCGGAATCAATGCCGGCGGCGGAAACCTCGGGGTTCCGGTGGTCCAGTTGGTGGGGCTGCTGGTGCTGGCCACGATCGGGGTCAACTATCCGCGCGCCCTGGTCGTGATCTACATCCCGTTGATCATTCTGGCGGCGATCGGTGCCGCGCTCTTCATGGACAACCTGACCCAGAACAGCAACGCCAAGGGCGCGATCCGGGAGGTCACCCGGCATCGGGAGACCTGGATCATGGCCCTGCTCTATATCGGCACCTTCGGGTCGTTCATCGGCTTCGGGTTCGCCTTCGGCCAGGTGCTGCTGGTGCAGTTCCCCGAGCAGTTCCCCCAGCCGGTGAAGGCGGCGGCGCTCACCTTCCTCGGACCCCTGCTCGGGTCCCTGATCCGGCCCTTCGGCGGCGGGCTCGCCGACCGGTTCAAGGGCTCGGTGGTGACGTTCTACAACTTCATCGCCATGGCCGTCGGCGCGGTCGTCGTGCTGATCGCGTCGCAGTTGAACTCGCTGCCGGTGTTCTTGATCGGCTTCGTGATGCTGTTCGTCTTCAGCGGCATCGGCAACGGGTCGACGTACAAGATGATCCCGATGATCTTCCACGCCAAGGCTCAGCTCGAGGTCGGGTCCGGGGTGGAGGTGGGCGACGCCGATCGGCGGGCCATCCGCCGCGCCGGCGCGCTGATCGGGCTGGCCGGGGCGATCGGCGCCCTCGGCGGCGTGATGGTCAACCTCGCCTTCCGGCAGTCGTTCCTCACCCTCAAGAACGGGGACGGCGCGTACATCGCCTTCATCGCCTTCTACGCGATCTGCTTCGTGGTCACCTATCTGGTCTTCATCCGCAAGCGCGAGGGCCGACTCGAAGGCGTCTGACTCCCTCCCAGCTCCTCGCCGGAGCCTATGTAAACCTAGGTTCCTGTCGCTCTACGCGGGTTGCAACCTGTGTTAGGCGCGAGCAACCTATGTATACGCGGGTTGCCGACCGAGGAGAGCAGGAGCACACGAGGGTGGGTACGTACGTCGCCTTCCTCCGGGGCATCAACCTCGGACCGACCAACAAGATCGCCATGCCGGCGTTGCGGGAGATGGCGACCGGGCTCGGCTACACCGATGTCGCGACGTACATCAACAGCGGCAACCTGATCTTCGATTCTCCGAAACGGGCGGCCACGCTCGAGCGGGAGATCGCGGCGGCGATTCAGGAGACCTTCGGTCCGCGGATCGATGTGGCCGTGCGTACGCCGGCGCAGCTGAAGAAACTGTTGGCCGAGAACCCCTACCCCGACGGCCACCCGAGCCAGGTCACCATCGCCTTTCTGACCAAGGCGGCCCCGGCAACGGGGAAGGAGAAGGTTGCGGCCATGGCGACCGAAGCGGAACCCGTCACGTTCGCCGGGCAGGACGTCTACGTCCACTACTCCAACGGCCTGGGGAACAGCAAGCTGGCCGAGAAGTTCTCCGCGATCATCGGCGTCAGCTCGACGGTACGGAACATCAACACGGTGACCAAGATCGTCGCTCTGTGCGACAAGCGCGGATAGCCGTCGTCAGATCGGCAGCGCCTCGGCCACCCGCTTCGCGAGGGTGAGCCCGGTGAGAACCGGGTTCGCCGAACCCACCGTCGGGAACAGGGACTGGTCGCAGGCGTACGCATTGGACACGTGATGGAACCGGCCGACGGTGTTGGTGACCGACGCGGCCGGGTCGTCGCCCATCCACAGCGTGCCCGACTCGTGGTAGGTCGTCCCCAAACCGCGGTGCCACTCGGGGCTCGGCCGGTCGGCGGGGAACGGTTGAGCGCGCCACTGGCCGTCCCAGAAGTACTGGATTCGATCCGGCGAGCCGGCGACGGCCTGGGCGAGTTGAAGGGCGGCGGCGTCCATCGCCGCCCAGGTCGCCACGTCGCCCGGCGCGGCGACCAGATGAACGTAGGCGCGGGGGACGCCGTACTCATCGGTCTCGAACGGGCTGAGGTTGATCCAGCTCCGGGACGGGTCGGGCACCGTGCCGGTCCGATCCCCGGTCATTTCACCGATGCCGCGCAGCGTCACCGGGATCCAGTCCGGGTCCGCCGCTGCGGTGTGCGTGGCCAGCTCTTCGATGTCGGGGATCATCTTGAACAGCAGCTCATCGGATCCGCCTCGGCTGGTGGACGCGGTGAGCTGCAGATGGAATCGGCCGGTGGCCACCTCCGCGCGCACCAGCATGGCCGCCGTCTCGACTGGGCCGGGGAGCTGGGGGAGGGCGCCGCGGGCAATACGGATCGGGAAGTCGGTGCGGACGTGGGCCATCAGGTTGCGGCCCATCAGGGGTGTCGGGAAGGAGTGCAGCGCGAGCCGGGTGGTCTCGATGGCGCTGGCGGCCAGTACGACCGCGGCGCCCGGGGCAACGCCCAGGAACCGGCGGACGCCCGCGACGTCGACCTCCACGGTGTCCACCCGGCCGCCGCTGGTGTGCAGCGCGACAACGTGCGCCCGAGGCACGAGAAAGAGCCGCCGGGCCGCATCAGAACCGTTCGCCGCACGGACATCACGCCGGATCGCGTCGACCAGTAGCGGCACGCTCGAGAACTTGTCGAATCCGAACAGCCCGGAGACCGGTGGGCTGCCCTGCACCGCCAGCGGCGGGCGCTGCACGCTGGTGAGGCCGGGCACGGTCGTCGCCGCCGCGGTCACCGCGGAGAACAGCGCCGACTGGAGGGCGCCGAAGATGAAGTCGGCATCGGGGACGACGCCGGTCTCGCTCTCGACCGTGGAGTAGTGCGCGTTCAGCCAGGCCGCGACGCTGGGCGGCCACCCGGCCAGGTCGGCGTCGGTCAGCCGCGGGCACCAGCCGCCCCAGTAAATGGACTTGCCGCCCGTGCAGTACGCCAGACCCGGGAATTCGACGTTGCCGCGCCAGGGCAGCCCCCAGACCACCTCGCGGGCCGTGCCGGGATCGGCGCTCGGCATGATCGGCGCGGCGACGTCAAGGCCGATACTGCCCAGGTTCTGCACATGCTCGGCGACCAGGAAACTGCCGGCGTCCAGGACCAGTACCCGCGCACCGGGGTGTGATCGGCGGATCTCGGTGGCGCAGTAGGCGCCGAACGCCCCCGCACCGACGACGATCGCCGAAAAGGGTCCACTGGCGGTCGCCTCTTCGTAGGTGTTGGCGACGAAACGGCCCACTGCATCGATGGAGAAGGCGGTCTCCTGGACCGGAACCTGCCCGGCGGTGGCGGCGAGCTTCGGCAACGGCATGGACTGCATGCTTTCGCGCAACCGTGCTCGCTGTCACGCACAAACCTGCCAGCCTGCGGCTCTCGATGTTCACTCGCGGGTAACACGGGCGAAACCCATGCGGTCGATGGCCGGGCCAGGGTGGGAAAGATCGACTGACCACCCGCTGAGGAGCCCCGAATGACCGAGACCCAAACCGAGCATCACGACATCTTGGAGACTCCGGGTCATCCGGGTGGTGATGGTTTGGTCAAGCCGGGGTATGACGATCGGTTGGCGAACACGGATTTGGCTCCGTTGAAGAGGCAGACTTGGTCTTCGTACAACATTTTCGCGTTCTGGATGTCGGATGTGCATAGTGTCGGCGGCTATGTGACGGCGGGCAGCTTGTTCGCGTTGGGTATCGCGAGTTGGCAGGTGCTGATCTCGTTGCTGGTCGGGATCGGGATTGTGAATGTGTTCTGCAATCTGGTGGCGAAGCCGAGCCAGGTGACCGGGGTGCCGTATCCGGTGATCAACCGGGCGATCTTCGGGGTGCGGGGGGCGAATATTCCGGCGATCATCCGCGGTCTGATCGCGATCGCCTGGTATGGGGTGCAGACCTATCTGGCGGCGACTTCGTTGATGATCATTTTCATGAAGTTCTTCCCGGTCTGGTCGGCGGGTTTGAACGATTCCACGTTCTTGGGTCTGTCGCCGCTGGGGTATATCTGCTACGCGATTTTGTGGGTGGCTCAGGCGGCGGTGTTTTGGCGGGGGATGGAGGCGATCCGGCGGTTCATCGACTGGGCCGGGCCGGCGGTGTATGTGGTGATGATCATCTTGTGTATCTATCTGGTCAGCCGGGCCGGCATCGCCAACATCAGCCTGACCTTGGCGGAGAAGGATCTGAGCGTGGCGCAGCAGGTCGGCACCATGGTGATCGCGATCGCGTTGGTGGTGTCGTATTTCTCGGGTCCGATGCTGAACTTCGGCGACTTCGCCCGCTATGGCCGCTCGTTCAAGGCGGTGAAGCGCGGCAACTTCTTGGGCCTGCCGATCAACTTCTTGTTCTTCTCGTTGTTGACCGTGATCACCGCCTCGGCCACGGTGCCGGTGTTCGGGGAGTTGATCACCGACCCGATCCACACCGTGGAACGGATCGACACCGCGTTCGCCATCTTGCTCGGCGGGCTCACCTTTGTGATCGCGACCATCGGGATCAACATTGTGGCCAACTTCATCTCCCCGGCCTTCGACTTCTCCAACGTGAACCCGAAGAAGATCTCCTGGCGGATGGGCGGCATGATCGCCGCGGTCGGGTCGGTGCTGCTGACGCCGTGGAACTGGTACAACAACGACGACGCCATCCACTACACCCTGGGCATTCTGGGGGCGTTGATCGGGCCGTTGTTCGGGGTGTTGATCGCCGGCTTCTACATCGGCAGCCGGCAACGGATCTGGGTGGATGACATGTTCACCATGGACCCCAAGGCCCGGTACTGGTTCAAGAACGGCTACAACCCCAACGCGGTTGCCGCCACGCTGATCGGCGGCCTGCCCGCCATCATCTCGGTGGTGCTGCCGAAACTGCTGGTCGATCTCGGAGCGCTGGCCGAAACCTCCAACGCCACCGTGATCGGCAACTTCAGCTGGTTCCTCGGCTGCGCCCTCGGCTTC
>DATINJ010000038.1:0-13447 GCA_035474375.1 Kineosporiaceae bacterium
TCGGGCCGTACGTCAGCTCTAAAAGTTCTTGCAGGGGACGGAAAAGCACGTGCTCAATCCGCGCCCGCACCAGCCGCGCTTGGCCGACTCTTCGCTCCACGAGCATCTCGGCAGCGATCAACCGAGCAACCTCAGCATGCACCGTAGGCAGACTCACCCCGACCCGGCGGGCGATCTGAGTGAGCGTGTATTCCTTGTCGGGCTGCAGCATGAGGAGGGCGAGCAACTCCCCCTGCGCGTCGGACCGCAGCAGGGGGGCAAGCACGGGAACACGAGACTTCACAAAACCCGAAGATAGCTTCAGCTTATGTGAAGTGCAAGCGTGCCGGGCGACTATCGGTCCACACGCTCCGCGAGGCCGCCCTCGGTGCCGCGGGCTGGGAGCAGGCCCGCAACCAATCATGGATGACTAATCGCAGCGCCAGTCACGATGAGCTCAGCTGGGCGCGTGGAATCCAAATGGATTCCACGCCATCTTCTTTGCGAACCGGAAATCGGGCCCAGATACGCATCTGACCTGGGGTTTTAAGGGAGCCGCCTGTCGGACTCGAACCGACGACCTGCTCATTACGAATGAGCTGCTCTGGCCAACTGAGCTAAGGCGGCAGTGCACCTGCGAACAGGTGGCACGGTGGTCGAGTATACGTGCTCCGACGACCCCGTCGTGCCGCACGGGGTCGTCGGACACCAAACTCGTGGCAACTACTTGCAGCGGGTGCCTTCAGCCGGCACGGCACCGGTCAGCAGGTAGCTCTCGACCTTGTCATCGATGCAGTCGCTGCCCTGGTTGTAGGCGGTGTGCACGGTGCCCTCCCAGGTCAGCAACCGCCCGGAGGACAGTTGCGAGGAGAGCCCCTGAGCCCACTCGTAGGGCGTCGCCGGGTCATCGACCGTGCCGAGGACCAGGATCGGGGCGGCCCCCTCGGCCGTCACCTTCTGGCGCGGCATCACAGCCTTGATCGGCCACTGCGAACAGCTCAGCGCGCCCCAGCCGATCGCGCCCCCGAGCGGCGGGAACTTGCGCTGCAGTTCGGCCGCGTCGGCACCGATCTGGGCGGCCGTCCGCTTTTCCGGCACGTCCAGGCAGAAGATCGCCGGGTTCGCGGAAATCGTCTGGCCGAAGTGGCCCTTGGCGTCTCGCTCCAGATACATGTCGGCGAGCGCGAGCAACTCCTTGCCGTTCCCGGCCAGCGCATGGGTGATGCCCGTCGTCAATTGTGGCCAGAGCTGCGAGGCGTACAACGCTTGGGCGATCCCGGTGATCATCAGGCTCTGAGTCAGCGGCCGCTTCGGTTCGTCCGTCTTCAGCGGTGCCGCGTCAGCGCGCTCGACCAGGGTGCCGATCTGATCCAAGCCGTCCTGCAGCGAACCGCGCAGCGGGCAATCCGATTGTGACTGGCAATCCTCGACATACGCCTTGAGCGCTCGGGAAAAGCCCTCGGCCTGCCCGGCCACGTACTGCTTCGAGGTCAGCGATGGATCGACCGCACCGTCAAGCACCATCCGACCCACCCGCCACGGGAAGGTCTGGGCATACCAGGCGCCGATATAGGTTCCGTACGACGCGCCCTGATACGAGAGGACGTCGTCACCGAGAACGCTGCGGAGCACGTCGAGATCCCGGACGGTGCTCAGAGTGTCCACCTTCCCGAGCAACGCACCGGTGTTCTGCTCGCAGGCCTCGGCAAAGCGCTGCACGTCCGACATCGACGCAGCCAACTCGGCCTGATCATCCGGCGTGGTGTCCGCGGCCACATACGCGTCCAGCTGTGAGTCCGGCAGGCAGCTGATCGGATCGGACTCCCCGACTCCGCGCGGGTCGAAACCGACGATGTCGTAGTTGCGCAGCAGCGGCTCTCCGAACGCCTGCCGGGCTACCTTCGCGTAACTGATCCCGGACACCCCTGGGCCACCCGGATTGACCAGCAGGGAGCCCAGCTTGTCGCCTTCGGCCGGCAGTCGGAGGGTCGCGATCTCGATCGACTTCCCGGCCGGCTTCTCCCAGTCCAGCGGCACCCGGACCTTGGCACATTGGAAGTCGCCATCGCAGTCGGTCCAATCGACCTGCTGCTTGTAATACGTAGCGAGCGCCGGATCGTTTGCCGGATCGGTCACCCCAGCCGGTGCTTTGGCGCCGGTCGGTAGCTTCGAGGGGGTGCCGCCCGATCCGTCGTCCGAGGTCGGGAACGTGCACGAAGCCAACCCGAGAACGATGGAAAGGATCAAAGCCAGGACAGCGGGACGGCGGGAGTGTCGGTGAGCGTCGAAGGTCAGATCGCGGTGGCGCATCATGCGACCGGCCGAAGCTGAACCATCAGCGCCTCCACGGCGAGCAGCGGTGAGACGTTCGCCTCGATCCGTTCTCGAGCCTGTCCGATCGCCTCCATCCGGCGCAGTGTCGCGGTCGGGGTCGAGGCCTGTGCCTCCGACCAGAGCAAATCAGCAAGTTCGGCATTCACCAGTTCCACACCATCCACTGAACCATTCGCATCCACACAACCGAACTGCAGTACCAACACATCTCGATACAACGAGAGCAGATCCACCAGCGACCGATCCAGGACGTCGCGTTGCGCCCGGGTAGCCCGCCGCTTCTGGTTCTCCTCCAGTTGCCGCACCTGGGAGCGCACCGCGGGCGGCAACGTGGACAGCCCTTCCGCCCCGAGCGAATGCAACAGTGCGGCTCGCTCGACGGCATCCCGCTCGGTGGTCGCCGCCTTCGACTCGTCGGCTGCCACCTCCACCAGCTGACCGGCAGCCAACACTGCCGCACCCACACTGCGCAGCTTGCCCGGCAACTTCAGCACCTCACGACGCCGAATCCGGGCACCCTCGTCCAACGCCAACCGGCGGGCCAAGCCGATGTGACTCTGCGCGGCCCGGGCAGCGAACGCCGCCACCGCCGGATCCGCGCCGTCGCGCCGGACCAGCAGTGCGGCCACGGCGTCCACCGGCGGAATCCGCAGACCGATCCGGCGACAACGCGACCGGATGGTGACCAGGACGTCGTCCGCGCTCGGTGCGCAGAGCAGCCAGACCGTGCGCGGCGGTGGCTCCTCAATGGCCTTGAGCAGGACGTTCCCGGAGGAGTCGTTCAACCGATCGGCATCCTCGATCACGATCACCCGCCAGCGCCCGGCGGATGGGCTGCGCTGCGCGGTGGTAATCAGCGGACGGACGTCGTCCACCCGTAACTGAACATGCTCGGTGGCAATCAAACTCACATCGGCATGAGTACCAGCCAGAGCTGTGAGACAGGGCTTGCAGTGCCCACAACCGCCCTCTACGCACTGCAGCGCCGCGGCGAACGCCCGAGCCGCGGTCGACCGGCCCGACCCGGGAGGGCCGGTGAGCAACCAGGCATGCGTCATCCCGGCGACCGCCGCGGACCTCGGCCCAGCCTCGACCATCTGCGCGGCGGCACTGACGGCGTGCTTCAGAGTGACGATCGCGGCTTCCTGGCCAACCACGTCGTCCCAGACCGTCACGCTTTCTCCTTGCGTCGTTCAGCCATCGAGCTGTCGGTTCGGTCGGTCACCGGTGCCGTCCACCTCGCGACTCAGGAGCATCGTCGGGCGAATCGTCGTCCTGTTCTCGCCGGGCTTTCGCCGCCGACTGCGCTGCTGAGGAGGAGATCGCCGCAGCAGCAGCCCGCTCGGCGGCGGACTTGGTGCCTTGCCCGGCGCCAGCCGGGAAGCCCGGCACCAACGGGGGTCGGCTGTCACCATCGTCCGAGCCGGGACGCGTGTTCTCGGCCGGGTGGCCACCGTGTGCGGCGGTCCGGGCCACTGCCGCGGCCGCCTGAGAGATCGCCTGCACGTCGCCGCCTGCCGGGCCGAAAGGATCTATCACCGGCAGCCTGTCCGTCACCGGTTCGATCGCCGCCGCTGCCAGCGAAGCTGCCTCCCCGGCGCGCCGTTCGGCCTCGTCCCGGGTGTGTCGGCTCTCCTGCGAGCGCAGTTCGCGGTCGGCCTCCTCCTGGAGTTGGCGTTCGGCCTCGTCCCGAGCTCGGCGTCTCGACTCCTCCCGGAGCCGGGCCTCACCGATCCGCTTGGCCCGCAGGTCGGCATCCATCCGTAGCACTTCAGCCTCGGCGGCGGCTCGGCGCTCGCGGCTGCGCTCCTCCTCGGTCAACCGCTCCTTCAACTGCGCGCGACGACGGGCGGAGATCGGCAGCACGTCCCGCACTCGGCGACGGGCCAACTCCTGGATCTCGTCCGGCGAGAGCCCCGCGTCGACCACCAGGTACCGGTGCGGTTCCCGCCGGGCGAGGTCCAGGAAGCGGCTGCGTACCCGGGCGTGGAAATCATCGGGCAGCGACTCGAGCTTGTCCTCGCCGTCCCGGGCCTGGTCGCGGGCCCGGCGAGCCTTGCTGATCATCGGATCGACATCGAGCAGCACGGTCAGGTCCGGGACCAGCCCGTCGGTGGCCCAGCGGGAGATTCGGGCCACCTCGTCGCCGTCCAGATCACGACCGGCGCCCTGGTAGGCCACCGAGGAGTCGATGTATCGATCCGTGACGACGATCGCGCCGGTCTCCAGCGCGGGCCTGACCAGCGAACTCACGTGATCGGCTCGGTCTGCGGCGAACAGCAGCGCCTCGGTTCGCGAACCGAGTTCGTGGCCGTGCCCGAGGAGCAGCTCACGCAACCGGACGCCGGTCGGGGTGGCGCCGGGCTCTCTGGTCAACACGACGTCGTGACCCTGGTCGTCGCGCAGCCAATCGGCGAGCATTCGGCTTTGGGTGGACTTTCCGGTGCCGTCGCCGCCCTCGAAGGCGACGAACACCCCGGGATAGGTCCGGTGAGCCGGTCTGGCCGGCTGATCGCGACGGTCGGACCAGATCTGCCGGAAGTCGTGGGTGAGCCGGACTCCAGGCCGGTCGTCCATCTGTCGGTACGCGGACACCCCAAGAGTGATCACCAGGATCGCGGCCAGCAGGAAGACGAATGCCGCACCGTTGTAGGACAGTCGGCGGGTCTCGGTGAAGTCGATGTCGTGTCGGCCGATCAGCGCGGCCAGCGCCGGGCCGGCCGCGAGCACAGTGATCAGGACGATCCGAGAGGCGGAGGCGATGAAGGCGAAGGTTCGCCCCCGCACCGAGTCGTCCACCGTGAGGCCGAGCAGGGTGTACCCGGTGATCCAGGCGATCCCGCCGCACGCGCCCAGGCCGATCGTGAACAGGAACGCCATCACGATGTTCGGGATCAGGGCCAGCGCTGCGAGGAAGCCGCCGGCCGCGACCAGCGCGAGGCCGAACAACCGGTAGCGGGAGAAATCACGGAAGGCTCGCGGGCCGCTCCACATTCCGAGCGCCAGGCCGAGGAAGACCGCCGCGAAGAGCGCACCGTAACCCGGCTGACCAGCGCCGAGGTCCTTGACGAAGGTCTGCGCCAGGCCGATCACGAAGCCGGCCGCGGCGAACGCGCCAAGCATGCCGATCACCAGGCCGCGAACCAGCGGGGTGCTACCGATGAACCGCCAGCCGTCGACGATCGAGCTCCACACCGAGACCTGCTCGGCGGCCTCGCCGAGTCGCTGGTTCGGGATCGGCAACCGGGAGATCACGATGCCAGAAATGATGAAGGTGGCGGCGTTCGCGTAGAGCGCGAGGTCGACCGGGTTGGTCTCCAGCCGGTCCAGGAAGTTGTCCAGGATGCCGTTCAGGAAACCGAGGCCGGAGAACACCAGGGCGGCTACCGGAGCGGTGCCGTACGTCGTCACCAGGCTCATCTGGTTGGCCGCTTCGAGCCGGTTGCGCGGTACCAAGTTCGGCACTGTCGCTTCCTTGGCGGGCATCCAGAACAACGCCAGGCACTCGATCAGCACGGTGGCGATGAACAGCCACTCCAGGGTGCCGACCAGCGGGATGGTGATGAACAGCAGCCCGCGACCGATGTCGCCGGCGACCATCACGAATTTGCGGTTCAGCCGATCGGCGAGCGCACCGGCCAGCGGGCCGAGCAGGACCGCCGGCGCCAACCGGAGGATCAAGACCCCGGCTACCGCCAGGTTGGCGCTCGCGTACGAACTTCCACCGAGCTGGCTGGCCAGAGCGGTCGTCGCGAGCAGCCCGAGCCAGTCGCCGAAACTCGAACCGGACAGGGCCAGCCACAGCTTGCGGAACGAGGCGACCCGGAGCACCGCGGCGATGTCGTGGTCTTGCTCCGGGATCCCGCCGTCCGCCGATGCCGGCGGCGGCGGTTCGGGCTGAGATTCAGACCCGTCGGCGGACGGCGTGCGGGTGCGCCGTCCGCCGTTCTTACCGAAGCCCCAGGATGTCACCGGGCCAGGGTAACGGTGGCCGGTCTGCGGCTGGGGATCATTCGGAGCTCACCGTCGCCGTCCGCTTGGTCGCCGTCTTCTTGGCGGTGCTCTTCGTCGGCGACGTCTTCTTCGCTGTCGTCGACGTCTTCTTTACTGTCGTTGCCTTCTTCGCCGTGGTCGCCGTCTTCTTCACCGCACCAGTGGTTGTCTTCTTGGCTGCGGTCTTCTTCGCCGGTGCCTTCTTGGCGGCCTTCTTCGCGGTCCGCGGCGCCTGTGCCCGCTTGTCGGCAAGCAACTCCGCGGCGCGCTCCAAAGTGATTGACTCGACAGCGTCGTCCTTGCGCAGAGTCGCATTGGACGTGCCATCGGTCACGTAGGCACCGAACCGGCCGTCCTTGATCACGATCGGCGTTCCGGTCACCGGGTCCGGCCCGAGCTCGCGCAGCGGCGGGGCAGCGGCGCGCCGTCCACGCTGTTTGGGCTGGGCGTAAATGACCAGCGCCTGCGGCAGATCGATGGTGAAGATCTGATCCTCGGTCTCCAGCGAGCGAGAGTCGGTACCGCGCTTGAGATATGGCCCATAGCGCCCGTTCTGGGCGGTGATCTCCTCGTTCGTCTCCGGGTCGACGCCGACCAGGCGCGGCAGAGACAGCAACTTCAGCGCGTCGTCCAGGCCGACCGACTGTTGGGTCATGTCCTTGAACAGGCTGCCGGTGCGCGGTTTGGCCGACTTCGGCGCGTCCTCCGGCAGCACCTCGGTGACGTAAGCACCGAACCGGCCGTTGCGGACGACGATCTCCCGGCCGGAGTCCGGGTCATTGCCCAGCACCCGGTCGCCATCGGCCTGGGTCTCCAGCAGTTCTCGGGCCTTGGCCACGGTCAACTCGTCGGGGGCGATGTCGTCCGGGACGCTGGCCCGCTTCGGTTCGCCGTCCTCGCCGGTGACCTCCAGGTATGGCCCGTACCGGCCGACCCGCAACACGATGCCCTCGCCGAGCGGTACCGAGTTGATGTCCTTGGCGTCGATGTCACCCAGGTCGTCAACCAGCGGCTTGAGCCCCTGGGCGACCGGAGCCGGTGGGCCGCCATTGCCGTTCGCGACGGCAACCGCCTGCGGGTCGCCGAAGTAGAACTTGGACAACCAGTCGCTGCGGTTCTCCTCGCCCATGGCGATCTTGTCGAGGTCGGTCTCCATCGAGGCGGTGAAGTCGTAGTCCACCAGGCGCCCGAAGTGCTCCTCCAGCAGCCGGGTGACGGCGAATGCCAACCAGGAGGGCACCAGCGCGGAGCCCTTGCTGGTGACATAGCCGCGGTCGCTGATCACGCTGATCGTCGCGGCGTAGGTGGAGGGCCGACCGATGCCCAGCTCTTCCAGCGCCTTGACCAGGCTGGCCTCGGTGTAGCGGGGCGGTGGTGAGGTGCTGTGGCCGTCCGCCGTGAGATCGCGGGCGTTCAGGATGTCGTCGACGGTCAGCGCGGGCAGCCGGCGCTCGTCGTCGTCTCCACCGCTGTTGCGGACTTCGTCGCGGCCTTCCTCGTAAGCGGCCATGAAGCCGCGGAACGTGATCACTGTGCCGGAGGCGCCGAAAACGGCATCCCGGCCGTCGCTGGTCGGTGCGCCGAGCCGGATCGTCGCCGTCGATCCGCGTGCGTCCGCCATCTGCGAGGCAACCGTGCGCTTCCAGATCAGCTCGTACAACCGGAACTCGTCGCCGCGCAGCTCACCGGAGACCTGCGCCGGGGTCCGGAAGGAGTCGCCGGACGGCCGGATCGCCTCGTGCGCCTCCTGAGCGTTCTTGGATTTGCTGGGGTAGACCCGCGGGGTCTCCGGGACGAATTCCGGGCCGTACAACTCGGCCGCCTGCCGCCGAGCCGCGGTCAGCGCCTGGTCCGACAACGTGGTCGAGTCGGTTCGCATATAGGTGATGTAACCGTTTTCGTACAGCGACTGAGCCACCCGCATCGCCTGCCGAGCCGAGAACCGCAGCTTGCGGCCGGCCTCCTGCTGCAAGGTCGAGGTGGTGAAGGGCGCCGCCGGACGCCGCCGGTAGGGCTTCTCCTCGACGCTGCGGACCGTCGGTCGGACCCCGTCCAGCGCGTCGACCAGGATCCGGGCGGCGGCTTCGTCCAAATGGACGACGTTCTTCCCGGTCAGCTCTCCGGTGTCGCTGAAGTCACGTCCGGTCGCGACCCGGACGCCGTCCAAGGCGACCAGTCGGGCCTCGAACTCACGCTCGGTCTCGCTGCCGGTGGCGGGGGCGAAGGTGCCGGTAACGTCCCAGTAGGACGCCGAACGGAAGGCCATCCGCTCGCGCTCGCGCTCGACCACCAAGCGGGTGGCGACGGACTGCACCCGACCCGCCGACAGCCCGGCTCGGACCTTGCGCCAGAGCACCGGGGACACTTCGTAGCCGTAGAGCCGGTCCAGAATTCGACGGGTCTCCTGGGCATCGACCAGCCGCTCATCGAGGTCCCGAGTCTGCTCCAGAGCCCGCTGAATCGCCTCTCGGGTGATCTCGTGGAAGACCATCCGATGCACCGGAATCTTCGGCTGCAGCACCTCCAACAGATGCCACGCGATCGCCTCGCCCTCGCGGTCCTCATCGGTGGCGAGGAAGAGTTCGTCTGCGTCCTTCAGCGCCCGCTTTAGCTCGCTGACCTTCTTTTTCTTATCCGCGTCAACGACGTAGTAGGCCTCGAAGCCGTTATCCACGTCGACGGCGAATTTGCCGAATGGTCCCTTCTTCATCTCGGCCGGGAGTTCGCTCGGCTGAGGCAGATCACGAATGTGTCCCACACTGGCCTCGACGTCGAACTCTGGGCCGAGATACTCGGCGATCGTGCGGGCCTTACGAGGCGACTCAACGATCACGAGCCGCCTGCCGGTCGCAGCCTTGCTGGTGGCCACAGGCTCACCTTTCCTGACGCTCACTCGACGCCGATGGGCGTCACTGATTCCGCGGATCGCCCTCCACGGGGCCTGCCGCTTACCTGTACATCCGCTTCGGCCGGTCGACCCCGGAGGCGGACTGGCCCGGGCCCAGCACGGTAGCCCGTTCCGGCTCTACTTCCTGGGTATCACATCTCTGCGGCGAGGGTGACACGGTGAGTGACGAGGCGCCACCCCCACGAGTGAAAGATCAAGATCTTCCTGGAGTGTGCACGATCACACGCAGAAGCGGCATGATGGTCCTCGGCGTCACCCGTTGTGAGCCCTCTCGGGGGATATGGCGGGGGCGCTGGGACGGTTTCATCCAGACTCGAGAATAATAGAGGGTCTCGTACGGGCAGGTACGTTGACGTCAGGTTCACCAAGGAGCTGACATGGACGTAGCCTCTGGCGAGACCATCTGCCACCATCAGCACACGCTGGACAACAAGGGTGTGCCACCCACTCGGTCGAGACGCGACGATGACGACGCGTATCGACTAGCAACGGTGGGCTAGGCAACCGGATGCCACCTAAGGGTGGCCGCAGGGAGGAACGCGTGCCGCGACACGGTTCGGCTGCTCCGGGGGCCGACGTCGAGAGCGTCCATGACGCTCCTCGAGGTTCGTCCATGGCCGGGTGGTCTATTCGCCGCAAATTGGCTGTTTTGGTCACGATTCCACTCGTCGTGCTGTTGGTCGGCGGTGGCGTGTTGGTGGCCTCGCTGACGGTGCAATACGAGCAGACCCGGACGGCGAGTACGTACGCCGACGCGCTTCTGCCCGCATTGGGTACCGCCAGGGCCTTCGACAACGAGTTCAACAATCCGTCGGCGCTGATCGAGCGCACGGCGCTGGCCAAGGCCCGAGACTCCACGAATAAGCAGGTCGGTCAGCTAAAGCCGTATTTGCTCGACTTGAGCAAGGACGACCCGAACGAGTCCAACCTGCCGAACACCGCATCGACCTTGTTGAGCCAGCTCGCGACCCTGTCCAACATTCGCGCCGGGATCGACAAGCAGATCTCGAGCAATGCGCTCAGCGCGAAGAGCGCCTTGGACATCGGAACCAGCGTCGCCCAGGTGAACAGAAACACCCAGGCTCTCCGGGACGCCTCGCAGTCCATGATCACCACCTTGACCGGCGAGCTTTCCGTGGTTTCACCGGACCGCACGGTGGACTTGAAGGCGGCCTTCATCTCCAGCATGAGCCGCCTGATGGAAGCCGCTGTCGCCGAGACCGCGCAGTTCGACCGCGCGCTCAGCGGGCAGAGCGGCACCGTGGACATCGGACAGTTCTCCACGTTCAAAAAGTTGACGGCGGTCCAGGAACAGTCGTTTGCCACCGCGCAGACGGTCGCGGATCCGGAGCAGCGGACCCAGCTCACCGCACTGACGAACCAGAGTGCGCGGCTGGAAACCTGGCGAGAGTCGCTGACCAGTGCGCTGAACAAGCCCAAGGCGTACATCGGCGACCTGCCCTCCTGGGACACGTTCGCCAATGATCGGCTGATCGCGATCAACCAGATCATCAGCCTGGCCGCCGACGACACCAAGAGCTCGACCGACACCGCCGAGACATCGGCCTTGTTCCGGACACTCGCGGTGGCTGGCGCCGTGCTGCTCACCCTGCTGGTGGTGTCGGCCCTGCTGGCCGCGATCGCCCGGACGGTCACCGTGCCGCTGCGGCGATTGCGCGCCGGAGCGGTCGAGATCGCCAGCGTCCAGCTACCGGCCGCGGTGGCTCGGATCGAACAGGACGGCGTCGGCGCCGACGTCTCGCTGCCGCCGGTGCTGCCGGCCGACGCCTACGCCGGCCCGGAGACCCTGGAAGTGGCCCGCGCGGTCGACGACCTGGGTGCGGAAGCGGTCCGACTGGCAACTGCGCAGGTCCGCCTGCGGCGGGCGCTGGACGAAGCCTTCGTCAGCATGTCTCGGCGGAGCCAGTCCATGGTGGAGAAGCAGCTCGCCATCATCGACGAGCTAGAGAGCCAGGAGCAGGATCCGGATCAGTTGCGGAACCTCTTCCGGCTCGACCACCTGGCCGCCCGGATGCGTCGATACAACGACAACCTGCTGGTGCTGGCCGGGTCCGCAGTGCGCACCCGGGCAACCGCACCAGTCAAGATCGCCGAGTTGTTCCGGGCCGCGACCAGCGAGATGGAACAGTACGAACGAGTCCGGCTGCAGCCGGTCAGCGGTGCCTCGATCGCCGGTACCGTCGCCGGTGAGCTGGTCCACTTGCTCGCTGAGCTGCTCGACAACGCCGCGATGTACTCCCCGCCGTCCAGCGCGATCGTGCTCTCCGCGGCCTTCACGGCCGATGGTGGGCTGCAGATCGAGGTGCTGGACGCCGGGGTGGGGATCAGCCCCGGCGAGCTCGACCGGCTGAACGGTCGGCTCACCCAGCCGGAAGCGATCGACACCCAGGTGCCGTCCCGAATGGGTCTGTTCGTGGTCGCCCGGCTCGCCCGGCGTGGTTCCTTCGGCGTGATGCTGCAGGCTCGCTCGGACGCTTCGGGCACGGTCGCCCTGGTCCGAGTCCCCGCGACCCTGGTCATCGGCGCTCCGGGCAGCACGGGCGAGCAGCCGGTGGCGCCGCCCAGCCTGGGCATGCGCCCGGCGTCGGCGACCCCGACCGGTCGCCAGGCCACCTCGCAGTACGCGGCCTACGCCCCGCCCGCTGCGCTGAACACCGCGCCGAGTGTGCAGCGGGCACCGGCCCTCCCGCCGGGCGCGCTGTCACCGGCGGCCGCTGCTGCCGGCGCAGCCGCTCAAGCGGCCGCCGGCGTCCGCTCAGTAGCCGACGGCAACGACACCGACGGCAATGCCGCCCTACCGCGTCGTCGTCGGGTAGCCGGCGGTGGCCCGAACGCCGGCCTGCCGCCGGAGGCGGCTGCGGCCGCCGCCAACCCGGCGACCGGTCTGTTCACTCCGGCCACGCCACCCGCGCCGATCCCGGACGATGGTGGTGACCGGCAGCGATCCACCGGTGCGATGGGGATGCGTCGACCTCCGGCCGTCCCGCCGGAGACCGCGCCCACCGGGATCACCGGGCTGCCGAACCGGAATCGCGACCTGCCTACCCGCGGTCAGGACTTCCCCACCGGCAGCATGCCCACCCGTGGTCACGACCTCCCGATGCGGGCTCAGGACTTGCCGACCGGCGGACTGCCCACCGGCGGACTGCCGACCCGTGGCCAGCCCAACCGCGGCCAGGATCTGCCGACCGGTGGCCTGCCTACCGGCGGCCTGCCGACCCGTGGGCCGACAACGTCCTCCGGTGGCCTGCCGATGCGCGGTCAGCAATCCCCGGCCGCACCGCAGCCGTGGGATGCGCCGCCGTTCTCGGCTCAGCCAGCGCCGTGGGATGCTCCGCCGTTCTCCGCACAGCCGGTTTACCAGCGCGAACAGGCCCCGCAGGCCGATCCGCAACCGGCCGCACCGGCCACCGAGCAGAGCCTCTTCGACACGCCGGCAGCCGGCATCACCGGCCTTCCCGGACTGGCTCCGCCGGTCCGCAGGGGTCCCGGAACGCCGTTGCCGACCAGGCCGGGAATCGGTCGTCCCGACAGCAGCCAGCCAGGTAGCGGTCAGGACGAGCGGTCATCCGAGCCTCAGCCGTTCCAGGATCCGCTGACCACTCCGACCGGCCTGTTCCGAGCGCCGCCCAACCCGAGCGTTCCGACGGGCCCGCCCGGGAACGAGGGCAACTCGAACGGCTGGGATGAGAACCTGCCGACCGAGTTGGCCGCTCGAGCCGCCGCAGCAGCCGGTTACCGACCCTCTGAACCGAACTTGCCGATGATCGGTGAGAATGTCAGCCCGGACTTCAACGATCCGACGCCGATCTTCGATCAGATCTCGGTCTGGTTCACCGCCGAGCCGGAGAGCTCGCCTCAACCGGCCCGCGCCGAGGGTGGCGAGCAGGTCATCGACCTGCGCGGCGAGGACGAGCGCCGTCCCTCCAACCGCTGGGCGTCGCTGGGCGACCAGCGCTGGCTGGCCACGAATGCCCGGGCCGCTGCGGCACCGGACACCGAGGGCACACTGGAGACCGGGCTGCCGAAGCGCCGCCCGGGCGCCAACCTGCTGCCGTCGGCGGCCACCGCTGCAGCCGGACCGGTACCCCCTGCCCGACCTGCTCCGGCCCGGCCCGCTGCGGCCAACCGGTCGAACGGCGGACAGCAGGGCGAGCAGGACAGCAAGCAGAACGCGCAGGATGCAGCAATCGTGCGCGGTCGGCTGGGCAG
>DATINJ010000039.1:0-4608 GCA_035474375.1 Kineosporiaceae bacterium
GTCTCTCCGGAGTACGCCTCGTCCGGCGGCCCCACCCAGACCTGGCCGTCCACGGCGAGCACGGCATTGGGCAACTCCCGGGTGACCAGGCCGAGCAGCACGTCGGGAGCCAGCCAGGTCGGGGAATGAATCACGTAGTCAACCGCCCGCTCGGGGTCGGGCTGGATCAGCTCCAGGGAGCCAGCCAGCCGGACCGCGCCACTGAGCCGCCGAGCCAGGCTGACCAGTAGGTGCAGCGCGCGCCCCTCGTCCCGCCAGGGCAGCCCGTCGGGGAAGGCATAGGCGAATCCGTCCCGGTCGTCGGTCCCGGGTAGCGGCGGGTCCTCGCGTTCGAACGGCGCCTCGAGGCAGTAGCAGATTGTCCAGGGCATCGGGACCCCGGCGTCGACGGCGTCCTCCATCGACAGTTCGTACGGGCCGCTGATCCGGCTGTGCCGGCCGAGGGTCACCTCACCGGTTCCGAACAGGTCGGAGCCGGGCAGTCGGTCGCGCAGCGCGATGTCCACCGACTCGATGTCCACGGTGCTCGGCACCAGGAGCAGGTGCCGGACGGCCAGATCCTGGACGGCGATCCCATCCTCGACCTCGGCTACCTGTTCAAGTGCACGGTTGCGACGACGGCGGGGTGGCACGGCGACTTCCTCCTCTTACCTTTCTCGGGCTTGGGCTCCGATTCGCGATTTCCGTTGAGAACTGCAGGTCAGACCGGAGTCTGGTGGAAGGACAAGAACGAGCGGCTGGCCGTCGGACCTCGTTGACCCTGGTAGCGCGAGCCGTAGCGTTCGCTGCCGTAGGCGTGTTCCGCAGCGCTGCTGAGCTTGAAGAAACAGAGCTGACCGATCTTCATCCCGGCCCAGATCTTGATCGGCAGGGTTGCGACGTTCGAGAGCTCGAGCGTGACATGGCCAGAGAAACCAGGGTCGATGAAGCCGGCGGTGGAGTGTGTCAGCAGGCCGAGCCGGCCCAGGCTGGACTTGCCCTCCAAGCGGGCCGCCACGTCGTCCGGCAGGGTGATCACCTCGAACGTCGAGGCCAGCACGAACTCCCCCGGGTGCAGCACGAAGGCTTCGTCCGGTTCGACCTCCACCAGCCGGGTCAGATCCGGCTGCTCCGCAGACGGGTCGATCACCGAGTACTTGTGGTTGTCGAAGAGCCGGAAAAACCGATCAATCCGGACGTCGACGCTAGAGGGCTGGACCATCGCCTCGTCGTATGGGTCGATGAGAACCCGTCCGGAGTCGATTTCGGTCCGGATGTCGCGGTCGCTGAGCAGCACGTAGCCACGCTATACGCATTGTCTGAGTGCCTCATCCAGCATCGGCGCCATCGACGGCTCAGACCCCTCGATTGAGGCACCACCAGCGCTCATGCTCCCCTGGCGACACAACTCGCTCAGAAACGAGGCTCAGAGGCGCTTCACCAGCCGCCGAGAGTCGCCGCAAGACGGGGCTAAGGCGTCAAAATCCGGCGGGCGGGGCACTCGGTGGCTATTCGATTCGCACGAGGCCGGCCTGGAGGGCTCCGGCAGCAAGCTCATCCAGGCCGAATGCGGCGACCGGGCCTAAGGCGCCAACCCCCCGAGCCCCGACATTGGCGACCCGATCGGCGGCCCAAGCCAGCATCCGGCCGGTGAGGTCGTAGGGACTGATGCCCTCGATGACGGCACGGGCCAGGCTCTTGCCCCGGGCATCGAAGGTCTCGGCCACGACCACCGTCCCAAGACTGGCCCGGCTCTGTTCGTCCGGCCCACCGGAGGAACCGCGGAACATTCGCTGGCCGAGCGCGTGACCGATCCGCTTCACCGGCCGGAGCGCGAGCAGACCTCCGCCAGTGCGGGACAGCACCGAGAACATCCTGGAACCCGGGCCGGTCCACCCCAGATACACATCGACGTCGGTGAGCATCGGATAGCTCTGCGGCAGGGCGAAGTGCTCGGACCCGCCCAGGCTCAGGCCGCGCCGCTGACCACCAGGGACGTCGAAGCTGCGCTGCCGCCGCCCCGCCCGCTCACCCGGCACCACTCCGCCGTGTCGGGCGAAACTGGAGTCGAACATGATGCTGGACAGCGAGGCGAGGGTGCCGCCGCTCATCCCCTGCTTCGTCAGCGAACCGACGACGAAATAGCCGACCTCCAACCGGGTGGCGGTCGGACCGGCATCTCTCAGCGCCAGGGCAGCCGCCAGATTGCCGGCCGCGAACTCGAAGCCCATCGCCGTGAGCACAGCGGAACCGGACGCCCGAGCACGCGGGTTCCACTTGTCGAAGACCTTATGGATGAACGCCGGCTCAGCGGCACAATCGATGTAGTGCGCGCCTCTGCCCACCGCGGCGGCCAGCGCGGGCCGACCCCAGCGGTAAAACGGGCCCACCGTGCTGACCAGCACGTCACCTCGCTCGACCAAGGCTCCGACGCTCCGCGGTCGCTCGACATCGGCGATCGCGATCTCCAGGTCACCGAGTTCGGCAGCCAGGTGCTTGAGCTTGTCTGCGTTGCGGCCGGCCAGGACCGGAAGCTGGCCGCGCTTCACGAGAGCCCTGGCGGTCAGCTCGCCGGTATAGCCGGTCGCGCCGAAGAGAACGATGCGAGAGGTCACTGGCGTGACCGTACCTAGGGGTATGCCGTCTGACCAGTCGGTTTGGCAAGATAGTCGGTCTGGTTTCCGGCCTCTTCTCAATGGGAGGGTTCCCATGGCCGGTTGGTCAGGACTTGTGCGGATTCGACACAGCAATCTGCGCCGTCAGGGGCCTCAGGGCTCGCTTCCGGGCTGACCCACGAGCAGGTTCCGAGTCGACTCAGGAGCGGCCTGGGTGGTTACCACCGAGGCATCCCTTGACGGGTGCGAGGCGGCGCAGCTGGGTGGGGTCCACATTAGGCTGTCGGACTTGGTAGGGTGTCTGAGCTTGGCCTGAGGGCCTGCGCGGGCGTAGTTCAATGGTAGAACATCAGCTTCCCAAGCTGACAGTGCGAGTTCGATTCTCGTCGCCCGCTCCACTACATCGGCCCAGGCCAGAGGCACATTCTCTGACCTGGGCCGATTGCTTTTGGCCACCTGACTGCCCATTGGGCCATGGCCCCAATGCCCGGGCCGCAATTGCCAGCGGTCCGCACGGACCGGATCCATAGCGTCGAGGGCAGCCACTGCATCGACGGCGCTGTATGCATAACGTATGCTTGACTCATGAGTGATTCCACGAGTGTGCGTCTGTCCCAACGCACACGAGATGCGGTCAACAAACTCGCGACCGAGCAGGGCCTTACCGCCGACCGAGCGATCGCCGTCGCTGTCGCGGCCTTCCGCGAAGAGGAATGGCGACGCCAGGCGGAGCGGGAGGTACGGGAAATGGCTAACGACCCGGTCGATCGTGCCCTGGTCGCCGAAACTATGAGATTTTTGGACGACGAGTGAGAGGGGCGGTTTATCGGCTAAACCCGGGCAAGACGCGCGGCCACGAACAGTCTGGTCCTAGATTTGGCGTTATTGCCCAATCCACTCGTCTGGAGCACCTCAGCACGTGGCTGGTCATCCCCACTACAACGTCAGAAAGTGGTTGGCAGACAAGCCTTCTGCGCCCCCCGGTCGACTGGGGCCGTGGTGAGTCGTTCGCCCTCTGCGCGCAGATGAAGGCCCTCGACCCTGAGCAACGTCTCGGCGATCACGTCGGATATCTGCCGCTGAATCAGATGCAAGCCGTGGACCATGCGTTGCGATTTCTGCTCGACCTGCCGTAACTTGCCAGCACCTGGCCATTGGCGGGCCATAAGGCCGGGCCGCTCAGGGTCTCCCTCGGCCACTCGGTGCCGACTTCCGAGCGCACCACACCGCACCAGCAGGGCAGTCCCGGCAGTTCCCAAGCTGACAGTGCGAGTTCGATTCCCGTCGCCCGCTCCGCTGGAATGTGCCCCTGATCTGCAGTGATGCGGTCAGCAGGATGAGATTGGCGGCGTGGTTCAGGCCTCGGCGTGCTGTTCGGTAGGTGACCGGTCCACCCGACGGTAGATGCGCCCGCCTGCGCCGGCGGCGCCTTCGACCGCCAGGTCACCGGTTATGTCGATGACGCTTTGGCCGGGACTGGTGTAGGTCGCGACCAGGTCTGCCGCGGCTTCGATGGCCTACGGACCGGACGGTCACGCTCGACGAACTGAAACAGCTGCTCACGGAAGCGGTTCCGTACCAGACCCGCGACGGCGTGTGGCGCGAACTCATCACCCGGGCCCGCCGCGACGGACCCGCCTGGGTGGTCGCCTGTGTCGGGATCGCATTGCCGGGGATCGGCCGGCGGGCGGGGCGGATGGCGTCCGGATAGCACAGGGACACCAGCGACCTGGACAGCGAAATGTTCCTGGGCTTCCTCGAGCGCCTGCGCAGCATCGACCTCGCCGGGAACAAGCTGTGCGCTTGCCTCCAGCAGGAACGCCGGTTAAGGGCTGCCGTCGACCGCAATGTGGTGGTTTGGACTAGAAGTCCAAAGTTCCCGTTACCAAAACGGTGCCATCTTGAGATCTTGATCCTCTACCTTGAGCGACATCACCACATCTCGGTCACGAGGACCCATCCCCATGCTGCCTGTTCTGTTCCTTACCGCCCCCCACCGTCATCGGATCCGGGC
>DATINJ010000040.1:0-1900 GCA_035474375.1 Kineosporiaceae bacterium
TCGGCCTTCATCACCGGCCAGATCTACTCCGTCAACGGCGGCCAGTACATGTGACGCGAGCTGCTCGCGGCGTGCAGGAGAGGTGCATGACATGACAGGTGCGCAGGCCGATCTCGCGGCGGATGACCGGAAGGCACCGCCTTCCGCGCTGGTCATCTTCGGGGCATCGGGCGATCTGACCCGTCGGAAACTGGTGCCCGGGTTGGCGAACCTGGCGCGACACAAGCGACTCCCGGACGAGTTTGCGGTCGTCGGGGTCGGCCGCTCGGACTTCGACGACGAGGCGTTCCGGCAGCACATGTCCGACGCGGCGGCATTGCCACCGCGGCTGGTGGAGCAGTTCCGATTCGTCCGCGGCGGCTACGACGATCCGCAGACCTACCGAGCCCTCGCCGAGGTGTTGGACGAGCTGGACGCCGGTGCGGGCACGGCCGGCAACCGGCTGTTCTACCTGTCGACCCCGGCACAGGCGTTCGCGCCGATCGTGATCGGACTGACCGGGGCGGGGTTGAACCGGGCGCCCGACGGCGGGTTTGCCCGGGTGCTGATCGAGAAGCCGTACGGGCACGACGAGCGCAGCGCCCAGCAGCTGGACGCGACCGTGCACGCCGGGTTCGACGAGTCGCAGGTCTACCGGATCGACCACTACCTGGGCAAGGACACGGTCCAGAACGTGCTGGCCTTGCGGTTCGCCAACGCGATCTTCCAGCCGATCTGGAACCGCACCTGGGTCGACCATGTGCAGATCACGGTGGCCGAGACCCTCGGGGTCGGCACCCGCGGCGGGTTCTACGAACACGCCGGTGCGACCCGGGACATCCTGCAGAACCACGTGCTGCAGGTGCTCGCCCTGGCGCTGATGGAGCCGCCGGCCTCGTTCGACGCCGAACCGGTGCGCAACGAGAAGGTCAAGCTGCTGCAGTCGATCCGGCTGCCCACCACCAGCGACATCGACCGCATCGCGGTGCGCGGGCAGTACAGCCGCGGTGGCACGGCCGAGGAGCTGATGCCCGGCTACCGGGAGGAACCCGGTGTCGATCCCCGCTCCCGCACCGAAACCTACGCCGCCCTGCGGCTGGACGTGGACAACTGGCGGTGGGCCGGGGTGCCGTTCTACGTGCGCACCGGCAAGCGGCTGCCGAAACGCGTGACCGAGGTGGTACTGCAGTTCCAGCGCCCGCCGCACCTGCCGATCACCGCCGGGCAGGCCCGCGGTCTGGAGCCGGACGCGCTGATCCTGCACATCCAGCCCGACGAGGGCATCACCTTGCGGTTCGGCGCGAAGGTACCGGGTCATCACTTCCAGGTCCGGTCGGCATCGATGGAGTTCTCCTACGAGGCCACCTTCCGGGAGGAGTCACCGGAGGCCTACGAGCGGCTCATGCTCGACGCGCTGATCGGCGATCCCACGCTGTTCATCCGCTCCGACGAGGTCGAGCAGTGCTGGCGAATCATCGACCCGATCATCGCCCACTGGGAGGACAGCCCCGACCGCATTCCGTTCTACGAGGCCGCATCGTGGGGACCGGCGGAAGCGGACCAGCTCCTCGCACGCGACGGCCGCGCATGGCACAACAGCTGACACCTCCGAAGCTGGCGCGGAATCGGCGCGGAGCAGGTGCGGCGCGGCACAAGCGAGAGGGCGCGGTACGAAATGACTGAGTCGACCGGCAAGAGTCGCATCGGGGTGACCGGGCTGGCGGTGATGGGTGCCAACCTGGCCCGCAACATCGCCCGGCGCGGTACGCCGACGGCCGTGCACAACCGCACGACGGCGAAGATGACGGAGTTCATCAAGGACTACGGCGACGAGGGCCCGTTCACGGGCTGCGAGTCCATCGAGGACTTCGTGAACGCGCTGGAGACCCCACGTCGGATCATCGTGATGGTCAAGGCGGGC
>DATINJ010000041.1:0-16966 GCA_035474375.1 Kineosporiaceae bacterium
GAGCCCCGGGGTCTGGTCGCTCGGCCACCGGGACGCCGTGGCTCCTCCCGGCCGCCGGTATCCCGGACGGCCGGCGCTACCTCCGGTCTGAGCCGGATGGTGCGCGTCAGTCGCTCGTCCCGAAACCGGATGGCCGCGGCCATGGTGGGTGCGGTGTGCCTGGTCGGTGTCGGCGTGGCCGGCGGGGTCGCAAACAGTGGCGTTGCCGCGACTCCAATTGTTCCGCCGATCGACTCGATGATGAACGAGCACAGCGCTACCTCGAGCAAGTTGCCTCTCGTGGACCAGACGGTGGTGTGGGGACTGGTGGGGGCCGGAAAGTGACCCCGCCGCGGACCGTGATCGTTGGCTCCGCGCTCCCGCTCCTCATCTTGATCGGTCTGATCGGGTTTCCGCCTGCCCGGATCGCGCTCGGTCTGGAAGGGCCGCAGTCGCCTTCTCCGGGCAGCAACACCCTCCCGATTTCTGGCACGCGCGAACCGATTTCGGTATCGCGCGTGCCGGCCGGGATGAGCAGCGAAGCCACCGAGGCCGATGAGGCGCTCTCCCTGGCCCGGCTGCGCCGCTCGATCAGCGCCGGTCAAGAACTGGCCTTCATCGGCACCGAGATAGTCAGCGCGTGGCACCAGAACGGGTCCACCACCCGGGTGCTCGTCCTTTCACAGGGCCCGGACGGCGTGCGGACGGCAAGCGCCCAGGATGTCGGAGCCGGCGAACGTCGGGTCACCGAGCCCGCGTCGGGCGGTGACGCACTGGCCGGGCTGTCCGATCGTGCCCTGGAGGCCTTGGCCGCCAGCTACGACTTGCGCATCGGTGGGACCGATCGGGTAGCGGGTCGGGCCGCCACCATGGTGGTAGCCGCCAAGCACGGGCAGGAGGCGGCCCGGATGTGGCTGGACGATCGCACCGGCCTGCTGCTGCGCCAGGACGTTTTCGACGCTGCCGGTCGGCTGCATCGGATGGCCGCGTTCGTCAGCCTGACTCTGACCGCCACCTCCGAGCCAACTGCCACCCCCAATGTCACCAGTGCGGGGTCGCCGTTGCGGGCTCCGACCCAAGGGTTCGGCGTCGGTGGCGTGACGCTTCCGGCTGCCCGCCGGTCCATCCAGGAACCGAGAGCCACCCCGGCTCCCGCCCCGTCCGGTCCGTGGAGCG
The DNA here is from genome assembly GCA_035474375.1 of Kineosporiaceae bacterium. Lineage (GTDB taxonomy): Bacteria > Actinomycetota > Actinomycetes > Actinomycetales > Kineosporiaceae > JANNPJ01. The sequence goes on from DATINJ010000041.1 coordinate 1,156, forward strand.
ACGTCGTCAGCCCAGCCGAGTTGACCACGCTGCGGACAGCCGGCTGGCCGTGCCCGGCCGCGCTGGCGGCCGGCTTCGTCCTGCTCGATGCCCGCCGGACAACCACCTCCGGCGGTTCCACCCTGCACCTGACCTACGGCGACGGGTTGTCCGCGATCTCGGTGTTCCTGCAGCGCGGCCAGCTCGACTCGGCCGGGCTGACCGGGCTGACCGCTCAGAAATGGGACGACACCGAGGTGTACGTGCGTGAAGGCTGGCCGGACGTGATGGTCTGGCAGGGCGGTCCGACGGTGATCACCGCGATCGGGGAAGCCGAGCCGGCCGATCTGCGTAGCATTCTCAGCGCGTTACCGAGGCAGTCGAATCACGGCACACTGGCATCTTGGCAACATCGGATGGGATCGGCGCTGGCATGGTTCAAGATTTGAGCGCATCGACCCCGAGCGGCCGGGCCGGCTGGGACGTGTGAGAGTTGGACATGCTCGCGGCGGATCGCCAATTGGGAAGGAACCACGACGATGACGGACGCCCGTCCTGAACCGGACAAGATCGAAACCGACCCGGAGTCGGAAGTTCGGCCGGAACCGGTGTGGGCCCGCCCGGCATTACCGGATCCCTGGGGCAGACCAGGCATGTCTGCTGCGGATCAACCGCCGACCGCCGAGCCGCACCCGCCGGCCCCCGCAACCGAGGCCGGAACCGGCACGGTGCCCGCAGCAGAGACGGCTGCGCCCGAGCCTGCGGTAGCCGAGCCGGCCACCCCCGAGCCGGTCACAGCCGAGGCGGCCACGGCACGCTCGGCGGCAGATCAGGCGGCAACAGAGCAGGTGCCGGTGGATCCAGCGGCGAGCGCGGGGTCGGACGACGGCCCGGTCTGGAACCAGCCGCACCCCGAGTACTCGTCGCCGCAGTACTCCACCCAGCCGCAGTACCCCACCCAGCCGCAGTACCCGCAGCCGCAAGCCGCGCAGCCGCAGTACGCCCAGCCGCAAGCCGCGCAGCCGGAGTACGCGCAGCAGCAGTACCCGCAGCAGCAGTACCCGCAGTACGTCGCCCCGCAGGGCTTCGAATCGCCGCGTGGACCGGGCGGGCCGACCCAGCCGTCGCCGACCGGCCCTGGCTCGCTCCTGCCCGGTCAGGCCGCGCAGGGCGGCGGGCCGGGTTCGGAGCAGTCCACGCTGTCGGGTTCAGCGGATCAGTTCGGCTCGCCGGACCCGGCCGCCGGGCCGGCTCCCTGGTACGTCGATGCCTCCCAGCCCACCCAGCAGCTCGGCGCCCCCAGTTGGTCGCCACCGCCCTCGTACCCGGTCGCCGGTGCCGGCGTCCGGAAGAAGGGCCGGGGGGCCCTGATCGCCCTGCTGGTCGGGCTCAGCCTGCTGGTCGGCGCGCTCGGTGGAGTGGCCGGCAGCGCGCTCCGGGACGGCGTCACGGATTCTTCGGGGCGTAATCCGACGATCTCGCTTCCGGCTCCGGCTCCGGTCGACGCGAATCGCCCGGCCAGCCAGGTCACCACGGTCGCCGCCGCAGTACTGCCCAGCGTGGTGTCGATCAATGTCGAGGCCGGTGAGCAAGCCGGGACCGGGTCCGGCTTCGTGATCGACGCCGACAAGGGGTACATCCTGACCAACAACCACGTGGTGACGGCGGGCGGCGCCGCCGCCGCGACGTCCATCGAGGTGGTCTTCCAGGACGGCACCGAGGTGCCCGGCAAGGTGGTCGGGCTGGACGCCTCGTACGACCTGGCGGTGGTCAAGGTCAGCGCCAAGGGCCTGCGGCAGCTGCAGCTCGGCAATTCCGACTCGGTCCGGGTCGGCGATCCGGTAATCGCAGTCGGTGCCCCGCTCGGTCTGCAGGGCACCGTCACCACCGGCATCGTCAGCGCCTTGAACCGCCCGGTCGCCGCTGGTGAGGGCAACAAGCCGGCCTTCATCAACGCGATTCAGACGGACGCCGCGATCAATCCCGGCAACTCTGGCGGGCCTCTGGTGGACGCCTCCGGCAACGTGATCGCCGTCAACTCGGCGATCGCCAGGTCGCCCGGGGCGCTCGGCGCCAGCTCCGGCAATATCGGCCTCGGCTTCGCGATCCCGAGCAATCAGGCTCGGCGGACGGCGGAACAGCTGATCCGGACCGGCAAGGCCTCGCACCCGATCATCGGCGTGTCGCTGGACAGTGCCTACACCGGCCAGGGCGTGAAGGTCAGCGAGCAGGCCGGCGCGAACGGCGCGAAACCAGTCACCGCGAACGGGCCGGCCGACAAGGCCGGGATCAAGGCCGGTGACGTCATTCTGAAGATCAACGGTCGACCGGTGACCGCGCCCGATGAGCTGATCGTGGCCATCCGAGCGCAGACTCCGGGCGACACGATCACCCTCACGGTGTTGCGCGGGAAGTCCGAAAAGCAGGTCCGGGTCAAGCTCAGCGAAGCGACCGATTAGGGTTCAGCTGTGTTCGGAATCAATCCCAGCGAGTTCATCGTCCTGCTGGTGGTTGCTGCCGTCGTCCTGGGCCCGGAACGGCTCCCCGAATATGCTCAGCAGCTCGCCCGATTGGTGCGCGAACTACGCCGGATGGCGCAGGGCGCGAGCAAGCAGGTGCGCAACGAGATGGGCCCAGAGTTCGATGACATCGACTGGTCCAAGCTCGACCCCCGGCAGTACGACCCACGGCGGATCGTCCGGGAGGCGCTGGCCGACGTCTGGGACCCGGACGACCCGCTGGGGTTGAAGGAGGGCAACCGGCCCAGGCAGCCCGGGGACGACGACGACGAGGTCGATGGTCCGGGGCCGGGCGGCAGTGGCTACGAAAGCGAGAAGCCACAGTCTGGCGGCGGCCCGGCCACCGCCGATCGGAGTGCGAACGGCACCGTCAATCTGACCAAGACCAGCGACGTCAATCTGACCAAAGCCAGCGACAACCCGGTGGTGACCGAGCAGGAAAGCCCGGTCCCCCCGTCGCCCGCCTTCGATCCCGACGCCACCTGACCCCGAGCGCCTCACCGGGCTGCTCGGGACCGGGCTGCTCGGGACCGAACGCTGAGGGCCGGATCCCTCAGAACTCGGTGCCCGTGCGCGGATCCGCGCACGGGCCGTAGATGGCGTGGTCCTGGCCGGTGCGCGCGGCCCAGTACCGGTCGCCGAACGACCAGTGCCACCACTCGGTCGGGTAGTTCACCAGTCCGGCCCCGCTGAGGACGTCGACCAGCAGGTCACGGTTTCGCCGGGCGGACGCGGTCAGCCCGCCGGCTCCGGTGAAGCAGGCATTCTCGCTGGCGACCGGGCTGTCGTTGACATTCGTGCCGAGATCGAGCTCGGTCCCGCCGGAGGTGCACAGGGTGAGGTCCACCGCGCCGCCGGTGCAGTGCGGACCTACCTCCGGCGGGGAGACGTACTTGCTCGCCTCCACCCGTACCCGCTCGTCCGTCCAGTCCGGAAACCGCTCCCGCAACTCGCGCTCGTAGTCACCGAAGTACAGCTGCTGCAGCGGAAGCGGACGGTAACCCTCGACGATGAGCAGCCGGATGCCGGCCGGGAGAGCCTCCTGCGCCGCCAGTAGCCGATCCAGGGTGCCTACCCGGAGCCCGGCGAACGAACCCGCCGGATCGGCCAGCCGGCCGTCCAGGCGCAGCTCAGGCACCTCGCGCAGGTCCAGTACGGGGTCGCCGATCTCCTGGAAGGGCATCGCCTGGATGGTCGGATCACTCAACAGGAGAAACGGCGCGCTGGTTTGGCTCGTATCGGTCATTCCGAAGATTCTCCCGCGACCGGGTCAGGACGACGTCCCCGGGGGTAAGCCCGAAGTGTGTGCGCCCCTTCGCTCCTGCCCCAAACTTCTGCCGTGATCATGCACGATTACCCGCTTTGAGGTGGGCAACCGTGCATGATCGCGGTCTAGAGGTGGGCAGCCGTGCATGATCGCGGTCTAGAGGTGGGCGGCCGTGCATGATCGCGGTCTAGAGGTGGGCAACCGTGCATGATCACGGCGGGTTGGAAGGGCGAGGGAGGGTCAGCGGCCGGCCGGGGTGAGGCCGAGCGAGCGGCCGGCCAGGCCCCGGGCGCGGCGGCTGAGCTGCCGGGCAATCGAGGTCAGGGCCTGTGCGGCCGGGCTGTCCGGGTTCGAGAGCACCAGCGGCAGGCCGGCGTCCCCGCCTTCGCGGAGCGCGACGTCCAGCGGAATCTGGCCGAGCAGTGACACCGGCGAGCCGATCGAGCGGCCGAGCGACTCGGCTACCGAGGCGCCACCACCGGCCCCGAACAGTTCCAGCCGGCTGCCGTCGGCCTGCTCCAGCCAGGACATGTTCTCCACCACGCCAACCACGTGTTGCTTGGTCTGCAAGGCGATCGACCCGGCCCGCTCGGCCACCTCCGCCGCAGCCTGCTGCGGGGTGGTGACGACCAGGATCTCGGCGTTCGGCAGCAACTGTGCGGTGCTGATCGCGATGTCGCCGGTACCCGGCGGCAGGTCCAGCAGCAGGACGTCGAGATCGCCCCAGAAGACGTCGGTGAGGAACTGCTCCAGCGCCCGGTGCAGCATCGGGCCACGCCACACCACGGGCTGGTTACCGGGAACGAACATCCCGATCGAGATCACCTTCACGTCATGCGCGACCGGCGGCAGGATCATGTCGTCGACCCGGGTCGGCGGCTGAGTGACGCCCAGCATCCGGGGGACCGAGAAACCGTACACATCGGCGTCCAGGACGCCGACCGACAGCCCGTCGGCCGCCATCGCGGCGGCCAGGTTCACCGTCACGCTGGATTTGCCGACCCCGCCCTTGCCGGAAGCGACCGCGTAGATCCGGGTCAGCGAGCCGGGCTTGGAGAACGGCACCTCACGATTGGCTTGCGGCCCGCGCAGCTTCTCCTTGAGCGCTGCCCGCTGGTCGTCCGACATCACATCAAGGACGACGACCACCCGCTCGACCCCTGGCACCGCAGTGACGGCGGCGGTGACGTCGGTGGTGAGCCGATCCTTCATCGGGCAGGCGGCCACCGTGAGCCAGATCGTGATCGACACCACCGCGCCGTCGACGTCCACCGACTTCACCATGTCCAGCTCGGTGATCGGTCGCCGGATCTCCGGATCGTTCACGGTAGCCAGGGCGGCCTGGATGGCGTCGAGCAGTGGCGCGGACATGACTCGATGGTATGCGCTGCTGACTGCTGCGCCCGCGCGAGGTATCCCGCAGCGGATTTTCAACGCGCGCCCGGTCGGCTTCAGTTCCATCATGGGGACGAACCACACCGCGCCCGCCAGGCGCGGTGCTCGTTCGGCTCTGGAGGTGTGGTGGACCTTCCGCCACGTACCCCGCTTCCGGCGGTGGCAGTGCCGGTCTTCGATTGGCTTGCCCAAAGCGTCGCGCGGCAACTCCACGTCCCGGTCGCCTTGGTGAGTCTGGTGGACGTCGCGGGGCAAGTCTTTCCCGGTCTTTTCGGTCTGCCGGAGCCCTGGGCGAGCGAGCGCGCCACCCCGCTGTCGCACTCGTTCTGCCAGCACGTGGTCACCTCAGGTCTGCCGCTGGTGGTGGCGAACGCGAACGACAACCTGCTGGTGGCCGACAACCTGGCGATCATGGACCTCGGAGTGATCGCCTACGCCGGCGTCCCGTTGCAGACCGATGCCGGCCTGACCGTCGGCTCGGTCTGTGCGATAGATCACCGTCCCCGGCAGTGGACCGACACCGAGTTGGACGATTTGACCCAGATCGCCGCCGAGTGTTCCGCGGAACTGCATTCCGCTTAGGCGTGCAATCCTCTGGGCGCGGCCGGGCCCGAGAGCAGGGAATTACCCGCGCCCAGGGCCGGCGTCCGGCAGTAGGGGCAGATCTTCCATTCCGGTTCCAGGGTTCGCGAACAGTTCGAGCAATGCCCGCGATCCAGGTTCGCGCCGCACCAGGGGCAGGCCACCATGTCGGTCTCGACCTGCCGCTCGCAGGCCGGGCAGCTGTGCGAGCCGGTGTGGTCGGAATGCGTGACCCGCAGTGCCTCCTCGAAGGTGGTCTTCCCCATTCGGGCCTTGGCCAGTGCGGATCCCCGCAGTGTCTGCATTCCGCTGGCCAGCGCCGCGGTTGAGAGCGCGGCCTCGGTGGCGTCGTTCATCAGCACCTGACGGATCACGGTGTCGACGACCAGCACCTCATAGACCGCAGTCCGACCCTTGTATCCAGTGCCGCCGCACTCCGGGCACCCGGTGCCGTGTAGCGGAGTGTCGTTCGCCAGGTCCTCCGGACGTAGCCCGAGCAGGGTCAGGGTGTCGCTGCTCGGCAGGTAGGGGGCGGCGCAGTTGGCACACGGGACGCGCACCAGGCGCTGGGCGATCGCGCAGGTCAACGAGGAGGCGACGAGGAACGGCTCGGCGCCCATGTCGACCAGCCGGGTCAGCGCGGCGACCGCCGAGTTGGTGTGCAGCGTGGTGAGCACCAGGTGGCCGGTGATCGAGGCTTTCAGCGCGAGTTCGGCGGTTTCGCTGTCCCGGACCTCGCCGACCAGGATGATGTCCGGGTCCTGCCGCAGGATCGAGCGCAACCCGGCGGAGAAGGTCATCCCGGTCTTCACATTGACGCCGACCTGGGTGATCCCGGGGAGCTGGACCTCGACCGGGTCTTCCAAGGTGACGATGTTCTTGTTCGGGTCGCTGATCTCGGCGATCGCCGAGTACAGCGTGTTGGTCTTGCCCGATCCGGTCGGTCCGGTGATCAGCACCAGACCCTGCGGTACGGCCAGCGAGGACTGGAAACCCTCCAGTTGGCGGGGCTCGAAGCCGAGCGAGGCCAATGACGGGATGTCGTCACCTCGGGTCAGCAGGCGGATCACCACTTTCTCCCCGTGCAGGCTGGGCAGGGTGCTGATCCGGCAGTCGATCGCCATGCCGTCCACGACGATCCGGGTTCGCCCGTCCTGCGGGATCCGCCGTTCGGAGATGTCCAGCCCAGAGATGATCTTGATCCGGCTGATCACCGCAGTGGAGATCCGGCGCGGCGCCGTCATCACGTCCCGCAACAGGCCGTCGATCCGGAACCGGATCCGGATCGTGTCCCGCTGCACCTCGACATGGATGTCGGAGGCACGCAGCTTGACCGCGTCACCGAAGATCCGGTTCACCAGTTTGACGATCGGGGCCTCGTCGTCGCTGGCACCGAACGAGGCGTCCTGGGTGTCCTCTTCGACTGACTCCTCGACCATCGCCGCGGCGCTGGAGTCCTCGCCCAGCGACCAGGCCCGAGCCAGATGGTCGCGGATCTGGCTGTCGGTGGCGACCAGCACCTCGATCTCGGGGCTGCGGGTGTAGAGCTTGACGTCGTCCAGCGCCAGCACGTTCGTCGGGTCGGCGGCCGCGACCACCAGCCCTTTCGCCGTCTTGTCCAGCACCAGGACCCGGGTGCGCTCGGCGACCGCGCGCGGCAGCAACCGGACGACGTCCGGGGCCGGCATCGTCTTCGACAGATCGATCATGCGCAGCCCGAGCAGGTTGGCCAGCGCCTCGGCGACCTGCCGCTCGGTGGCGAAGTGGAGGTCGGACACCACCTGGCCGAGCCGGCGACGCGGCCCGTCCGTCCGGCGCTGCTCGACCAGGGCCTGCTCCAGCTGAGCGGCGGTGAGCAGCCCGGATTCCACCAGGATGTCGCCCAGCCGCTTGCGGTCCGCCATCCGAGACGGGCCGCCGGCCGCCGGCCGTGGAACACCCGGCCCCGGCGGTCGGGTGCTCGGAGGGGTCGTCACCCACTGTCTGTCGGCAGCTCCGCGTCCCGGGTTGACCCGAATGAGTCAACCGGCTTGCGGGCGGGCCTGCGGGTCGAGTTGCCCTCTGGTCCCTTCGGTTGCAGCTCGTCGAGCAGCGCCCGGAGCTCCGAGCGAACGAAGTCCCGGGTCGCCACCTCACCCAGAGCGATCCGCAGCGCGGCCACCTCCCGGGCCAGGTACTCGGTGTCGGCCAGAGCCCGCTCGGCCCGGTCCCGATCCTGCTCGGCGGTCACCCGGTCGCGGTCGGCCTGTCGATTCTGGGCGAGCAGGATCAGCGGCGCCGCGTACGAGGCTTGCAAGCTGAGGATCAGCGTCATCAGCGTGAAGTTCAGCCGCCGCGGATCGAATTGCAGGTCGGCGGGCGCGAACGCGTTCCAGGCCAGCCAGGCACCGACGAACACCGTCATCCCGACCAGGAACCAGGCCGTTCCCATGAACCGGGCGAACGCCTCAGACCAACGTCCGAACGTCTCGCTGTCCACCATCGGTCCGCGGCTCAGCCACCGCGAATCCATCGGCGTGTCCAGCCCGACCCGGCGGGCGGGCGGTCGGCGCCGGGTCACTTCCCGCCGAGCGGAATCCTTGCGGACCCGGACCTTCGGATCGGAATCCTTGCGGGAGAAGAGCGAGCTGCCGGCCGGGTCCGGTTTGGTCGACTTCGAGGTTCTGGGCTTCTGGATCCGCTTCGGCCGGTTCGGGCTGCGGTTCGCCGGCGACCGGGCACCGTTGTCCTGGCTGCCCGGCCGCTGGTCAGCGGACACGAGGGATCTCCCCGGTGACGTCGCCGAGCCCGTCGTCATTGTCTCGCCAGTCGTCCGGGAGCAGATGATCCAGGACGTCGTCCACGGTGACCGCGCCCACCAGCCGGCCCAGCTCATCCGTGATCGGCACCGAGACCAGGTTGTAGGCGGCCAGATGCCGGGCCACCTGCTCCAGGGTGGCGCTGGTCGGCAACGGCTCGACATCCCGATCCATCACCGTGCCCACCGGCTCGTGCGGCGGCTCGCGCAACATCCGCTGGATGTGCGCCATCCCCAAGTACTTGCCGCTCGGCGTCTCCAGGGGTGGCCGGCAGATGAAGACGGCCGCCGCGAGCGCGGGTGACAGCTCGGCTCGGCGCACCCGGGCCAGGGCTTCGGCGATCGCCGCGTCCGGCGGCAACACCACGGGTTCGGGCGTCATCAAGCCCCCGGCCGTGTCATCGGCGTAGGTCAGCAGCCGGCGGACATCGGCCGCCTCGCCCGGGTCCATCTGGGCCAACAGCAGTTCACGCTGCTCGCTGGGCAATTCGGACAGCAGATCGGCCGCGTCGTCCGGCTGCATCGCCTCCAGCACATCCGCGGCCCGCTCCGTCGCCAGTTCGCTGAGGATCTCCACCTGGGCGTCCTCCGGCAGTTCCTCCAGGACGTCGGCCAGCCGATCGTCGTCCAGCGCCGAGGCCACCTCGATCCGGCGCTTCGGGGCCAGTTCGTGGATCACCTCGGCCAGGTCGGCGGCCTTGAGCTCCTCGAACGCCGCAAGCAGGTTGGCGGCACCCTGACGCAGCTCGACGATGCCGAGGTCGTCGAGCTGATCGATCCCGACCACGAAGGCCTCACCGCGGCGTCGCAAGTGACCGATCTTGGTGTGCCGAATTCGCCGGACGTACGCCCGGCTGAGCCGCCACTCCCGGGTCCGGCTCGGTTCCATCGCGATGTCCTCGATGATCACCGGCGTGCCGTCGGTTCGCAGCGTGACGGTGCGATCGAGGAGTTCCCCGAGGACCAGGGTCTCGGTCGGCCGCTGCTCGAAACGGCGCATGTTCACCAGGCCGGTGGTGATCACCTGGCCGGAGTCGATGTGGGTGACCCGGGTCATCGGCACGAAGACCTTCCGCCGACCACGGACCTCAACCATCAGGCCGACCACCCGAGGTGCTTGCTTTCCGGGCCGGACCATGGCTATGACGTCGCGGACCCGCCCGACTTGATCGCCGAGAGGGTCGAAGACGGCCAGTCCGGCCATCCGCGCGACGAACACCCGAGCCGCAGCTGCGCTCACAGGCCCCAGGCTAGGGCCTCAGCGCAGGCCCGCCCCCGGATCTGCTCCGCCGATCATGCATGTTGGACGAATGTTCAGGTGTCGGTCTTGCGGCGGCGCAGGCGCAGGGCTCGGCGCTGCCGGCCGCCGAGGTGGAACGGGCGCCGGTTGAGGGTGGTGCCCGGACCGCCGGGCGGGGGAGCGCTGCCGGCCGGGGTGTCGTCTTCACCGCGGGCCGCCACCGTCACCGCGACCGGCCGGAGTAGCGAGATCAACGCTCCGCCGGCCCAGCGCTCGCGCTGCTGTGGCAGATCGACGGCGTTCAACCGGACGGCGGACAAAGCCTGCGCCGCGGCGTCCCATTCCGGGGTGCGGCTGGTCAAGGTGTCCACCTGGGCCAGGAAGGCGATCACCTGGGCGCCGGAGTCCTTGCTCCGGGCGACCACCTCGATCTCGCCGCTCAGCAGCGGCAGCATCTGCTCCCCGGTGCCGTAGACGACGCAGACCGCGTCGTCGTGCCAGACGTGCCAGGCGGCGTGGTGTCGACCTTCCGTTCCGGAGCGCAACCAGACCAGATCGCTGCGCGTACAGGCCTCGGCGACCAGCGCCGCTTCCACAGGGGAGAGCGGGCGACGCTTGGTCGGCGCGGTTTCGGGGGTCACAACCGTCGAGACTGCCATATTGCAGCGCCGATACCAGTTCAGTGTGTCGCTTGTTGCTCCCCCGTGATCAGGTTGTTGTATTGGCACCGGCAGACGATGGCAGAGTCGCCCAGATGGCAGTCGGTAGCGTGACCCGGGCCTGGTTGATGGTCGCGGTGGCGGTGATCGGGATCTCGTCGTCCGCCCCGATCACAGCGGCGACGGTGGCGCCCGTCCTGGCGGTGGCGTTCTGGCGCAATCTGGTCGGGGCGGCGGTGTCCGGAGCTTGGGTCGGCGCCCGAGAGCGCGACGGTCCGGCGCTGCTGTCGGCGCGGGCCGGGTGGTTGGCGGCACTGGCCGGGATGTTGCTCGCCGTCCATTTTGTCACCTGGTTCTCCGGGCTTCGCCTGACCAGCGTCACCGCCTCGACGGCGTTGGTCTGCACCACCCCGGTCTGGACCGTGGCATTCGATCTGCTCCGCCGGGTAGCGGTACCGCGGGCGGTGCTGATCGGGGTACTGCTGGCGATGGTCGGGGTGGCGGCGATCACCGGGGTGGACGCCGCTCGCTCGAGCGACGCCCTGCTCGGCGACCTGCTCTCGGTGGTCGGGGCGATCACCGCTGCGGGTTATGTGGTGGTCGGCGACCGAGTACTGCGGACGGCGTCCACAGCGGTCTACACGCTGCTTGCCTACGGCGTTTGCGCGGCGCTGCTGTTGCCGGTCTGCCTGGTCACCGGCACCCAGTTGGTCGGTTTCTCCGAGCGAACCTGGATTCAACTGGCGATCGTCACCATCGGCGCGCAGTTGCTCGGGCACACCCTGTTGAACGCCGCGCTGCCGAGGATCGGGGTGACCCCGGTGGCATTGGCGATCCTGCTGGAGGTTCCCGGGGCCACCCTGGTGGCCTGGGCGTGGTTGGGTCGGGTTCCTCCGCTGTCGGTGCTGCCCGGCACCCTGCTGATGCTGCTCGGGCTGGTGATCGTGGTTCGTTCCCGCCGCGCCCCCGCGCTGCCGGTCGACTAGGGTCTGGTCAGAGGCCGCCGATCGCTTCGGCTACCGCGAGGATCCGCCGGGCATTCTCGACATGCAGGTTCTCGATCATCCGACCGTTCACCGTGGCCACTCCGAGGCCCTGGGCCTGAGCCTGATCCCAGGCAGCCAGGATGGCTCGGCTCTCCTCGATCTGGGCCGACGTCGGGGCGAAAACCCGGTTGCACGGCTCGACTTGGCCAGGGTGAATCAAAGTCTTTCCATCGAAGCCGAATTCGCGACCCTGGCGGCATTCGGCTTCGAAGCCGGCGATGTCCTTCACGTCGTTGTACACGCCGTCCAGAATCACCTTGGCCTCGGCCCGGGCCGCGAGTAGAGCCAGGCCGAGCCCGGTCAGCAACGGTGCCCGACCTGGAACATGTTCGGCATGAAGCTCTTTGGCGAGATCGTTGGTACCCATCACGAGCACCGTGAGCCGAGTTGAGGCAGCGGCGATCTCCCGGGCGTTGAACATCGCCACCGGGGTCTCGATCATTGCCCAGATCGCGGTGTGATCCGGAGCGCCGCCGGCTTCCAGAGCCTTTTCCACTGCGTGCACATCGGCGGCGGACGAGATCTTCGGGACGACGACGCCCGCGGGCCCGGCCTGCGCGGCGGCCCGCACGTCCGCCGCGAACCAGCTGGTGTCCAGACCGTTCACTCGGATCGTGAGTTCCCGGTTGCCGTAGTCACCCGATCCAACGGCACCGCAAACCCGTTCGCGAGCAGCTGGTTTGGCGTCCGGAGCGACGGCATCCTCAAGGTCGAGGATGAGCGCGTCGGCCGGAATGCCCTTCGCCTTTTCCAGCGCTCGCTCATTGGCTCCCGGCATGTACAGCACCGACCGGCGCGGCCGCGGCCCGCCGCTCACTGGGCGACCTCAAAACCATAGACGGCAGCCAGTTCTGGATCCCGGGCGGCGAGAGCGCGAGCGGTCTCCAGAATGACCCGACATTGCTTGACCGAGGCGTCGTCCTCCATCTTCCCGTCCAGCATGATCGCTCCGGTGCCGTCACCCATCGCCGCAATCACTGCCTGGGCGTGCTCGACGTCGGCCGGGTCAGGGCTGAAAACCTTCTTCGCAATGGGTATCTGCGCCGGGTGCAGGCTCCAGGCGCCGACGCAGCCGAGCAGGAAGGCGTTGCGGAACTGGTCCTCGCAGGCCACCACGTCGCGGATGTCACCGAACGGGCCGTAGTACGGGAAGATTCCGTGGGTAACGCAGGCGTCGACCATCCGGGCGATCGTGTAATGCCAGAGATCCTGCTGGAACGTGGCCCGCGGCGCGTCTGGCTGATCCGCCGACGGATCCTGCCGGACCAGGTAGCCCGGGTGGCCGCCGCCGACCCGGGTGGTCTTCATCCGCCGGTTCGCGGCCAGGTCGGCGGGGCCGAGCGAGAGTCCTTGCATTCGCGGGCTGGCGGCACAGATCGCCTCGACGTTGGCCACCCCGCTGGCCGTCTCCAGGATCGCGTGCACCAGAATCGGCCGATCCAAGCCGGCCTTCGCCTCCAGTTGAGCGAGCAGCCGATCCACGTAGTGGATGTCCGCCGGACCCTCAACCTTCGGGATCATCACGACGTCCAGGGCATGCCCGGCCTCGAGGACGGCCGTGGTCAGGTCGTCCAGGCCCCACGGCGAGTCCAGCGAGTTCACCCTGGTCCACAGCTGGGTATCCGGGGTGGACCAGGCTTTCGCCACCTCCACCAGCCCGGCCCGGGCGGCCTCCTTGTCGGCGGCTGGGACGCCATCCTCCAGGTTGGCCAGCAGGACGTCCACGGTCGGAGCGATGTCCGGCACCTTGGCTACCAGCTTGGCGTTCGACGGCGGAAAGAAGTGGATCATCCGCGAGGGCCTGGCCGGGATCTCCCGCAGGGGCTCGGGCGCTCCGACCGCGAGTGGCCGGAAGAAATCCTTGGGGCTGCGCATGGATCCGAGACTAGGCGCTGACCTTGCCTCGCCTGATACCTCGCAGAGAGACGCAGGCCACAATCTCGGGGACGCCCGGACGCCGGCAGGTTCGCAACCCGGCTCGGTGTAACCCTGTGGGAAGCGCTTACTCAGCCCGGGATCGGGGGTTATACCGAGCCGGGTTGCGGTCCGCTCAGGTACTCGGGCGGATTCGGGGGTCCGGGAAGCGGGTGACTCGCCAGGAAGGCCGCGCCCAGCCGAGCCCGACGTTCGGTCAGCACCGCCGTAGCGGCCATCAGCGCGGTGAAAGCAACGGTGAACACATCCCTCCAAACACCGGAGTACCCAAGGCTGCTACCAAACTGGGCGATCGAGGCACCGAGGCAGAACAGGAGTTGCGAGCGCTGCCCGACCCAGACCCGGGCCACCGCCTGCAGGATCGGCAGTTCCTCCGATGGAATCGAGGCTTGCCCGCGAGCGCACTCCCGTAGTCGCCGACTGAGCGGACTCCACGGCGTGAGCGAGAAGCCCGTGGTGAAGCCACCCTTCACGCTCGTCAAGATCAGCGACAGCACGATCAGCCCGGCCCCGAACATGGTGAGGAGGGGTCCCACGATGCCTGCGATGTGTCCCGGTTCGTCCACGGCCGGAGCGTACGCCTGATTGCTACCGGCTGGGGATTTGTGGACCGCCGCAGGACTCGGCGGAACCTTCATCGCAAACGGTTGCAGACCGACGATTCAAGAGTTTGGCCGAGTCCTGGGGCGGTGCGTGCGGATACCGCGCAGAGTGAGGCCGGTCCGGCAGTCCTAGGCGCCGTGCGGGTAGCGCTGCAGAAACGCTGATCCGGCCCGAACCTGGGTCAGGATGGTGAAGATAAAGCTGCACGCGACCAGCGCGACGCATCCGGCGACGATCCGGAGCACCGAGTTATCTGTGGTCAGGGCAGTCGTGGTCTGAAGGGTGGCCATGCCGGCGGGCGTCAGGAGGTCGCGGCGGCGGGCGCGCATCAGTTCGGCCATCGCGCGCACCTCGCCGCCGTCCTGCGGTGAATCGACCTGCCGCTTCTGGACCTGCTCGCGCAGCATGTTCTGCCGCTCCAGCGGTACCCCGGCGAAGGGTTCGGGTTGTCCACCGGCTCGAAAGCGGAGCAGGAACGGTAGGCCGATCAGCACCAGACTGATAAACAAAGCTACCGAGCCCAGTAGTTGCCAACCGCCCGATTCGTCCACGTCCGGCAGCATAAGCCCATGTCACCAGGGCTGACGACGGTTTCAGCGATGGCTTGCGGCCTGGGCCAGGACGGCGTCCAGCATCGGTTCGGTGAGCCGCCCGGTGAAGGTGTTTTGCTGGCTGACGTGGTAACTGCCCACCAACCAAATCCCCCGGCTGCCAGGCGATTCGGTGTGCCCCGGGGATCCACCGGGACGCTCGAGCAGCACCTCAGCACCGTGACCGAACTTCGGGCGAGGAGTCGGCACCGTCCACCCTTGGCGTCGGGCGGCGGCGAGTGCGGTGTCCCAGGCGAACCGGCCGAGCGCCAGCAGCGCCGTCAAGGACGGTGCCAGCAGGGCAAGCTCGCGATCGAACCAGGGTGCGCAGGTGTCTCGCTCGATCGGTAACGGCTTGTTGTCCGGAGGTGCGCAGCGGACCGGCGCCGCGATCCGGACTCCGGTGAGTGCCTGACCGTCACCGGCGACGTCGCTGCGCTCCTGTGCGGCCCAACCGGCCCGGTGCAGTGCGGCGAAGATCCAGTCGCCAGAGCGATCGCCGGTGAACACCCGGCCGGTCCGGTTGCCGCCGTGCGCGGCCGGGGCAAGCCCGATCACCAGCAGCCAGGCGGCCGGGTCACCCCACCCGGCGATCGGGCGTCCCCAGTACGGCTGGCCGCGATAGGCCCGGCGGCCGGAGCGGGCCACCTCCTCCCGCCAGTCGACCAGCCGAGGGCACGCCCGGCAGACCGAAACCCGCGCTTCCAGCTCGCTCAACCCGGGCGCCGAGGCGGCGAGCCGCCGAACGCTGGACGCCCGGACCGCCACCGGGGTAGCCGCCGTCGCCGGATCCTCCGGCCACCCGGTACCCGGCGGAACCGGCGAGACGAACTCCTGCCCGGTCAGCGGATGCTGGTTGGTATCGCCCGCACCTGCCCCAACGTCATCCACCATCCACCCCCCAACGTCGTCCACCATCTAACCTCACCCGCCCAGCACCGTGCCGCACCAACCCTGCACCCTTACTCAGCCCTGCTGAGCCCGTGAATTAGGCCTTGGCGTGGCCGATCACGTGTTGCTAGACGGAGATGGCCAATTCGCTAGGCGTTCCAAACCGTGCATGATCACGGGCCGTAGGGGGCAACCGTGCATGATCGCGGGTCGTGGGTGGGTGCGCCAGACGCTGACGCGCCTCCCGAGTGCATGATCACCGCAGACGTTTGGGCACCGGGGAGCAGCCCTGGACCGGGCGCTGACTT
>DATINJ010000042.1:0-40347 GCA_035474375.1 Kineosporiaceae bacterium
CCGGCCCACCATGAGCCACATCCATGCCGGCGCACTCGGCGCCAGCGGGCCGGTCGTCGTCCCGCTGTTCTCCGGGGCCATGCCCGATCACATCTTCGCCCTCACCGGCGGGGTTCGCGACCTCGACAAGAGCCTGGTGACCAGCATCCGGCACACCCCCCGGGACTACTACGTCAACGTGCACACCGCCGAGTTCCCCGGCGGCGCGATCAGAGGTCAGCTCTACCCGGCGGGACACATTGGCGACTGAACCTCGGCACCCGCTTCGGTGATTCGATCGTGCTCCTGCCGTGTCCAGCCGCGCCTGCCGGATGAGCGGCCGCCGTGGGACCGGCAGGAGCACGATGCGCCACCTAGAGTCCTCCTCATGCCCGAGATCGTGCAGTTGCTTGTCTCACCGATTCACCGCTTCGAGGGACGGCCTGCGGACGGACCACTGCCTGCACCGCCGGGCGAACTGGTCGAGATGATCCAGATCCGCGAAGGACTGGGAGTGGTCGGCGACCGCTACTTCGGCAAGCCGGCGCACCGGGAGGCCAGCATATCCGTCGGCGCTGGCGCGCCTCCTCCCGCGTCGGCGCTGGCGCGCCTCCTTGTGATTGCCCAGGAATCGCTGCCACCCCGCGCCGACCTGACGCAGGTGCGGCGCAACATCTTGGTGTCCGGGATTGACGTCGACGCCCTGATCGGCTCGGTACTCACCCTGGACTCCGGAACCGGGCCGGTGCGGTTGCACTTGCGCCGACCCGCGAACCCCTGCGCCTGGATAGACACCGTGGTTGGCCCGGAACCCGAAAAGCACTGCAGCACAAGGGTGGTGCTCGCTGCGTGCCGCTCAATGACGGCGTGCTGCGACTGGGCCCGGTGCTGGCGACGATCACCAGCGGTTCTTCCTGAGCTGCCCGCGGGATGACGGCGGACGCTCGGAACCGTCGGGCTGCTCCTGCACCGTCCGGCGCACATCAGCGGCCGGGATCCAATCGGCCCGCGACTCCTCACGGTTCTGCCAACGAACCTCAACCGCCTCTCTGGTCCACGCGATCGCGAACGCCGCGACATCGACGTCCTGACCGTTGACCCAGCGCAACCGGGCAATGACCGGGATGCCGACCGCAGGCCGGGTGATGGTGCCATGCGGGATGGCACGGGCAATTCGAGGGACTGCAGACATGGGCCACCCTTCAAATGCTGACAAAGCACCCTGGTTCGACCCGAATCCAACTCTACCTCCAGTCGAACATAAGTTCGAGTAGCGATCCGATGCAATCGACATAATCGATTGCTGTTCATCGGCGCCTCGGAGCGCGTACGTTTCTGCACGGGTCATGAGGCCTTGCGCTTCCCCCGTGGTGCGAGGAGTAAGGGCCCGCTGCCGAGACACGTCTCGGCACGTCGACTCTGGCGGGTGGCGTTCACCCCCGGACGCCCCGTCAGAGTCCGGCGGACCAACTGAGGCCGACCGCGGCCGACCGATGAGTTTCGAGTTCCGGCCCAGTCCTTCTCTCGTCACCGCGACTGCGGCGACCCCCAAGGAGGACACCGCCATGACGACCACCCATCTGCTCGACATTCCCGGTGCGCGCCTGCATTACGAGGTTCGGGGCAGCGGGCCGCTACTGCTGATCATGGGAGCGCCGATGTCCGCCGCGGACTTCGCCGGATTGGCCGAGGCGCTCGCCACCGATCACACGGTGGTCACCCACGACCCGCGGGGCATCTCGGGCAGCACACTCGACGACCCCGAACAGGATTCCACTCCCGAACTGCGGGCGGACGATGTCGCCGTCCTGCTGGACGCCCTGGGTGCGGAGTCCGCCGACGTCTTCGGTAGCAGCGGCGGGGCGGTGACCGGGCTCGCACTGGTCGCCCGGCATCCGGGCCGGGTACGGACGCTCGTCGCGCATGAGCCGCCGCTTCTGGCCTTGCTTCCGGACGCCGTCGAGCAACTCGCCGCGGCCGACGACATCGTCGAAACCTTCCACCGGGACGGGATCCAGGCAGCGATGATGAAGTTCATGATCAATGCCGGATTCGACCTCGGTGACGACAGCACCCCCCGCCCGCAGGCCGCGCCGTCGGCGCAGGACATGGCCAATGGCGCTCGCTTCCTGGCCCATGAACTCCGAGGCACCGTTACCTACCTGCCCGATATCGACGCTCTGACCACCGGCTCGACCCAGGTCGTGGTCGGCCTCGGCGTCGACTCGGGTGCCCTGGTCACCCACCGGACCTGTCTGGTACTGGCCGACCTGCTCGGCCGACCGCCGGTCGAGTTCCCCGGCGACCACGGTGGTTTCCTGGCAATGCCGGAGGAGTTCGCCGAAGTGCTGCGGAAGACGCTGACCGTCCCGGCATAGACCCGCTCAATCCCGGCCCCAAAGCTGCGGCCACGCCCGTCAAGATCGCCAACTATGCCCACTAACGTGCCCATTTTCGGGCCAAGAACGGGCATGCCTGGCGATCTTGACGGCACCCGACCCGGTCCGGTGCAACTGTTTCATTCCGCAGCGTCCTTGATCGCGGCCGGACAGGCCCGAGATCCTGCCTTCCGCCGCAGCTCAGGAGCACTTTCGCGGATCGCCGCAGCACCCGGCCCGGCGTCGAGGCGGCGAGGCGTCGGTGACGACGGCCAGACCTCCTGGATACAGTCCCGAAAAGCCCTCTCCCCCAAGGAGCAAGGATGATGCCGAACGGGACGTTGAGAAGGTGGGGCAGCGTCCTCACCGCCGCGGCGATGACAGCGGGGGCCTTCGCCGCGATCACCCTGAACAGCGGCCCGGCTATCGCTGCCTCCGCCGGAACCGGCACCGGCTACCTGCACACCAGCGGCAATCAGATCCTGGACAGCACCGGTGCCACCGTCCGGCTGACCGGCATCAACTGGTTCGGCATGGAGACCGACAACCACACCTTCCACGGCCTGTGGGCGGGGCGCCCAGCCACCTGGACACAGCAGCTCGATCACATGGCGGCGCTGGGCTACAACACCATCCGGGTGCCGTACACCGGATCGTCGATTGCCAGTGGCGCCACCGCAAGCAGCATCAACACCGACACCAACCCGGAGCTGATCGGCCTGTCGCCGCTGCAGATCCTGGACAAGGTCGTCAACTACGCCGGCGCCAAGGGCATGCGCATCATCCTCGACCGGCACCGCCCGACAGCCGCGGGTCAGACCGCGTTGTGGAACGGCGCCGGGGTCACCGAGGCCAGCGAGATCGCCGACTGGAAGACCCTCGCCACGCACTACGCGAACAACCCGACCGTGGTCGGCGCCGACCTCTTCAACGAACCGCACGCGGACGGCACCGACCCGCAGGGCACCGGCGCGAACTGGGGTGGCGGCGACGCCCGGGACTGGCGGCTGGCCGCCGAGCGGATCGGCAATGCCATCCTGGCGACCAACCCGAACTGGCTGATCATTGTCGAGGGGGTGAGCTGCAACCTGCCCAGCGGCGGAACCCCGAACGTTTGGGACAACATCCCGGACGATCCGATGGCCTGCGACTGGTGGGGCGGAAACCTTTCTCTCGCAGGTCAATACCCGGTTCGGCTGAACGTGGCCAACCGGCTGGTCTACTCGGCGCACGACTACGGCATCTCGGTGTACGACCACCAGCCCTGGTTCGATACCACTGCCAACCCGACCTTCCCGGCCAACCTGCCGGCGGTCTGGGATCACTACTGGGGTTACCTGTATAAGCAGAACATCGCCCCGGTTCTGGTCGGCGAGTTCGGCAGCACTCTGGCCGACCCCCGCGACACGCAATGGTTGAAGGCATTGATGGCGTACATGGGCACCGGTGTGAACGGGATCTCCTTCACCTACTGGGCGTGGAACCCCGACTCCGGTGACACCGGTGGCATCGTGGGTGACGACTGGAACACCGTCAACCAGGCCAAACAGTCCATCGTCGGCCCCTATTTGATTCCGCCGGTCGGGTCCACGACCACTCCCACCTCCGGTCCCAGTACCAGTCCTAGCAGCACTGCGAGCACCGGAACCTGCTCGGCCACCTACACCACGATCGACTCCTACAGCGGTGGCTTCCAGGGGCAGGTCAAGGTGACGGCCGGCAGTTCGGCGATCACTCGCTGGACGGCCTCCTGGACGCTCGGCAGCGGGCAGTCGATCACCCAACTGTGGAGCGGTGACCTGACCACCAGCGGCTCGGCCGTAACGGTGAAAAACCTTTCCTACAATGGTTCCTTGGCCGCCGGCGGATCGACCACCTTCGGTTTCAACGGCAGCGGCACGGCCACGTCCCCGACAGTCAGCTGTAGCACCGGCTGACCTGCGGGCTATCGGATCGGCCGGCGGTGCTGACTGGAGTGCCGCCGGCCGCCTCGTTGATCCGGGCAGACTCTCCCGACTCTGGGCTAACCGGAACCCTCGGGTGTGGACCGGCATGATCGCGGGAACACAACCACGGGGGGTTGGCCGCGATGCCGCATAGTTTCCGCAGCAACTTGGGCACGGTACTGCTTGGCGCGCTCGTCATGCCGCTCGCCGTTCCGGTGCTTGCCGTGCGCCCGCTCGCCACTGTGGCGCCGGCAGCCTCCTCGTCGGTACCCATTCCCCAGCATCCGGTCCCGGCCACCCTGACCCTTCTCGGGGCCTCGGTGGACGGCGTGGCCGTTCAGCAGGGCGCGGTCACGGACAACCCGGCCTGGTCACCGATCTACACCGGCCCGGAGCACACCGAACTGAAGGTCCGGCCGCTGCTCGACCCGACGGCGACCAGTTACCCGCGGACCGTCCTGGGCGTGACCGGCAAGACCGTCGCCTGGTACGAGAACTTGCAACGGGCCGGTAGCCAGCCGAAGGCGGCCCACCGGATGAATCTGCTCACCGGCAAGAACCAGGGTTACGACGGCGACATCGCCAAGCCGGGCGCCTTCAACGGTGAAAGCTGGTTCTCCGACGCCGTCCTGGGCCATTCCGACTTCCCGTCCAACTGGCAACGTCCGCTACGGCAGTACCACGTCGGGACGACGGACGGAGAAATAGTCACCGACATCTTGATCCCCAACGTCGCCGGCATCTCCGGGGTGGCGATGGCGGCCGATGAGTCAGCAGTGCTGCGCGCCACGGTCGGCTACGGGTCGGACGAGAAGTCGCATTACTATCTCGATCTGGTGGACCTGGAATCCAAAGTCGTCACCCGGCTGCTCGATACCACCGAAATGATCTCAAAAGTCGCACTCACCAAAGACACGATCATCTGGGCCTCCACCCCGGAGGACGAGACCCCGGACGGCGAGACATCGGACGGCGAGACATCGGACGGCGGGCCGATCACGATCAACCAACGGCCGCGAGCCGGCGGGCCCACCACCGCTTACACCGAGACCGATGAGAACGCGGACGTCGCGCATTTGGTCGGCAGTTCCGTCGGCGTCGGCTATCTCGTCACCGAGCCGGCCGAGCCCGACGACCCGGACAGCGGGCCGACCACCGTGCTCCGCGTCGTTACCGACTTCACTGCCCGCGATGTGTACCTGCCCGAGGGCGGCTCCGGCCTGGCCGCGGTCGACGACCGCTTCCTCACCGCCACCGGAGGCGATCAGGACGTCGCCGGCGTCTACAGCATTGACGGCAATCTCGTCAGCCGGGTCGCCACCGTCCCCAGCGCCAGCTTCCCGCCGCAGCAGTGGTCACTCAGCGCCGGAAGGTTCCGCTACACCGATCAATCGGAGCCGCAGGAGCCCGGCCTGCCGGTCTGGGAACGCACCGTCACCGGCGATCGTCGGGCCAGCTTCTCCAGGGAACAGCGTCTGACCAGAACCGCTGGGCCGATTGCCTTCTCGGCCAGTCGAGGGGTAATCGCCGTCCCCGGCTACAACGGCGCCTGGCAACTACTCGATCGCGGCGAGGTCACCGCCGTCATCGAGGCCCTCGGCACCCCGAACGTCTCCGGGCCGTACACGCTGATCGGTGGAAAGGTGTTCCGCCCGGACGGCGAGCGGATCTATACCGAGCCCACGATCGACGGTATGACCGCCGGTCGGGACGACCTTTTCGGCTCAAAGGTGATCTACGCCCGCATCGATGCCGCCGAGCAGGCCGAGATCTGGCTGGACGACGCGGAGGGTGACTCGCACAACAAACTCGACACCATCCCGGCAGGCTGCGGCCAGGATCCGCAGGTGTCGATCTGGGGTGAGCTGGCGGCCTGGGCGTCCTCCTGTGGCACCCAGATCACGGTTCGGAACCTCCGCACCCTGCGCACCCGGACGGTTCCCGCTCCGAACGCCGGCGTGGACCGACTCTTCCTCAGCGAAGGCGCGCTGACCTGGAGTGACGTCCAGGACCACGTGCTCGATCTGACCTCACCAAGCTCGGTGCCGGTGACCCTGCCGGACACCTCGCGGCTGATCGCGGTCGATGATCACTGGGTGGCCCGGGACGTGCGAAGCCGCCCCGGCGACCTCTCCCCGAGCCTCCAGATGAGCCCGCTGCCGTTCAGCCCGGCGTACCCGCCCCGGCTGATCGCCCGCTACGCCCCGCTGGGATTCACCCCCAACGGGGACGGGCATCGAGACACCTGGACGCCGGAATTCGATCTGACGAAACCAGTCCGGGCGGCAACTCTGAAGATCACCGGTTACTCCCGGTCCAAGACCCTGGTCACGCTGAAGACCACGGCCCCGGACGGCAGCGTGCGCGGATTCTCTTGGGACGGGCTCTCGTCCACCGGCGTCCAACTACCGGCGGGGCTCTACCGCTGGACCCTGACCGGGCGAGCCCGGGACGGCGACGGCGCCCTGATCGGCACCGACGGCGCCGGCTCGGCCAAGGGAACCGTAGAGATCAACCTTCCCTGAGCATCCAGCCAGTGACAGGAACACGCTTCTGATAGAACATATGTACGAACAGTAGATGGTGGACGACGCAGGGGAACGACCGTTCCGGGGCCTGAGGAGGTCACCGATGACCACCGAACCCAGCCGGCTCGCGACACCGGAGCCGGAGCAGCTACTCGAGGCCGCCCTCCAGCGAGCGGCTGCCGGGCATCCGGTCTTTCCCTGCGTCCCGGCCGGCAAGCGTCCCCTCACCAGCCATGGCCTGCTCGATGCCAGCACCGACGAGAACCAGATCCGGGCCTGGTGGCGCAAGACCCCGACCGCAAACCTCGCCGTCCCCACCGGCGTGGCGTCCTACGACGTCCTCGATGTCGACCTGCGACCCAGCGGATCCGGCTACCCCGCCTTCCACCAGTTGCTGCGGGCCGGGCTCCTGGACACGCACTCGCACGCCGTCCTCACCCCCTCCGGTGGAATGCACGCCTACTTCACCGGAACCGAGCAGCCGAGCGCCCGCCTACCGGCCCAGCATCTCGACTTCAAAGCCACTGGCGGATACGTCCTGGCGCCCCCGTCCGTCGTCGGCGGCCGGACCTACGAGCTGCTGCACCGCACGCCAGGACCGCATGGCCCGCTGCACTGGGCCGCCGTCCGCGAACTCCTGGCCCCAGCCGCGGTGGCCCGACCCACCAGGCAGATCGGCACGGTCACGATCGAGCCGCTGGCCCGCTGGGTGTCCCAGCTTCCCGAAGGCCAGCGCAATGCCGGTACCTTCTGGGCGGCGTGCCGGGCCGCCGAGAACGACATCCTCGACCTGCGGCCTCTGGTCGATGCCGCCGTCGCCGCCGGACTGCCCCGCCGCGAAGCGCTTCGCACGATTACCTCCGCCATCCGGCACACGGGCCACCCCGATCCGCCCTCTTGATCGGCGGATGAGCCAGGGCTCAGGCAAAGCTCTGGACCTCGGCGAAGTGGCAGGCGTCGAGGACTAGAAAGCTTCAGCTGGGCAGCGGAATTCGGGCTCGAACTATCGTGCCGTTCCCGACCGGACTGTCCACCTGCAAGGAGCCGTCCAGCAAGGCGACCCGGTCGGCCAGACCCCGAAGCCCGGTCCCACCGGTGGTTCCGGCGCCACCCCGGCCGGTATCGGTCACGGTGACCACCAGACAGGCCGGCCGGCCATCGTCCGGGTTCACGACCTCCAGGTCGACCCGGGCCTGGGCGGTACCGGCATGTCGCGCCACGTTGGTCAGCGCCTCGCTGATGACGAAGTAGGCCGCAGCCTCGACCGCCGCCGAGAACCGCTCGGTCATTGTCTCGTCCCAGCGCAGTTCGAGCGGGCTGCGCCGGGCCATGTCGGCCAGCGCGGCACTCAATCCGTACCTGGTCAGGCTGCCCGGGTGGATGCCGCGGGCAAGATTGCGCAGTTCCGCCGCCGTCTCCTCCAGCGAGTCGATGGCCTCGTCGAGCAGGGCCGACGCTCGGGCCGGCTCGTCGGGCAGCGCGGTACGGGTCCGCGCCAAGGTGGTGCCCAGCCAGACCAAGCGTTGCTGGGCGCCGTCGTGCAGGTCGCGTTCGAGTCGTTGCCGTTCGACGACAGCTGCCTCAGCCACCCGGCGCCGCGAGGCACTCAATTCCAGCTCGGTGTGCCGGCGATCGGTCAGGTCGCGCAGGTAGCCGGTGAAGACCGGACGACCACCGAAAGCGACCCGGGTGATGGTGAGCTCGACCGGAAATTCGCTGCCGTCCGCGCGCATCCCGGTGATTTCCACCCGCTGGTCCAGGATGTGCGGCCGCTCGGTGTTCAGATAGCGGTCAACCCCGAGCCGGTGTTGTTCACGCAGCGAGGGCGGGATGATCAGCTCCGCCAGTTCCGAGCCCACCGCCTGCGCCCGCAGGTAACCGAAGGTTCGGCAGGCGGCCGGGTTGAACTCGATCACCATGCCTTCGCTGTCGGCGATCACCACGCAGTCGAGGGCAGCGTCCAGGACCGCCCGCAGCCGAGCCTCGCTGCGCCGACTGGCCTCGTCGACCCGGTGGCGGCGCATCGCGTCACCGATCCGCCGGCCCAGGCTCACCGCGGTCGACACCAGGGGTGCCCGCGGCTCGACCACGTCGGTGGTGAAGAACTCGAGGATTCCTTCCAGTCCGTCCCGGCTGGTCACCGGGAAGGAGAAGGCCGCCACCAGCCCCGCCTGCTCGGCCAGGGCCGCTCGGGGGAACGGGGTGTACTCGCGCAGGTCACGTATCCACGCCGGTTCACCGGTACGCCAGACATTGCCCGGTAGCCCCACTCCACGGCCGAAAGTCAGCGATTTGTTTCCGGTGAGGAAGCCGCTCCCGTCGAAGGCATCGTCGCACCAGCTTCCGGCGCAGTGCAGCACGGTATCGACGGCGAGACCAGCCGGCGAGGGTGCGCACCAAGCGATGCCGACCGGCCAGCCCAGCGCCTCGCCGATGGTTCGCAGCAGCGGTTCGAACATCGCGTCACCGTGCCGTCGCTGCTCCCAGCCCTCGCCCGGAACATCCGCGACGTTCGCGACATCGGCCAGGAGATCGGAGACGGAGTGCTCAAGCCTCAGCAACAGGGCGGTATCCGCACTGTGCACATCTCCCCCTCATCCGGTGCCGTAGGTTCGGGATCTATGGAGATCCGGGTAGTGGTGGCCGATGACAGTCTGCTGGTCCGGGAGGGTGTTCGAGCCCTTTTAGATGATCATTCTGACTTGTCGGTGATCGGTTTGGCAGCCGATTACGACGAATTACTGCGGGTCGTTAACGAAATGTCCCCGAATGTGGTGGTCACCGACATCTGCATGCCACCGACCCTTCTCGATGAGGGCGTGCGAGCGGCGCGGGCACTGCGCACCAGCCACCCCACGATCGGAGTCGTCGTCCTCAGCCAGTACGACGACCCGGCGCACGCCACGGCGTTACTCGCGGACGGCGTGGCCGGTCGGGCCTACCTGCTCAAGGAACGGATCGCCCAACCGGGACAATTGGCCGACGCCGTGCGCGCGGTCGCGGTCGGCGGGTCGGTCATCGATCCGCGCATCGTCGAGGCGATGTTCTTCGCCCGCAGCCGCCCGGCCGGAAGCCCGCTACACACCCTCAGTACCCGCGAACAGCAAGTGCTCGCCGAAATGGCGACCGGTGCCAACAACACCACCATTGCCGGACGGCTGTTCGTCACCGTCCGGGCAGTGGAACGGCACATCAACTCCATTTTCGCCAAGCTCGGCTTGGCCGAAGAGGAGGACGTGCATCGGCGGGTCGGCGCGGTCCTGCTGTACCTGGCCGACCAGCGCTGAGCCGGCGGCGTGTGGTGCTGGCACCACACGCGGCTGGTGCCAGCGGCCAGTGCCGGCCTCGTGTGCGCACCCTCGCCGCAAGCACCCGGTGCCGCGCATGCTTGAACTCAGCAGGCGGGATGGCCGCCGCAGAGATCAAGGAGACACCGCGGTGGCCAACCACTCGACGCTCGACCCCACCGACCCGCGACTGGCACCGATTGCCGGGGTCGATCTGGTGACCTACGCCCGAGTGGTCAAGACCGCCATCGCCGGCAACCTTCGGGCCGAAGCTCTGGTGGCCCGGGCTCAGAGCATGGGCGTGGCGGATGGTTCCTGGCAGCTGGCAGGCCTGGAATGGCCGGCGCGGATGCGCGCCGACCGGGGCCTGGCGGCGCACTACGGCGCGCTCTACGGCCAGGTCGCCGCCTGACCACCCGGACCGGGCAGTTGCAGGCCGAAACCCGTTGTCCCAGCTCGACCGAGTTCCAGTTCAACACAGCTTCCAGTTCGACACACCGGTCGGGCAGCGCCCGCCGACGCACCCCTCAGGAGATCAGAGATGGGCTTTCTCAAGCAGTTCAAGGATCTGAAGAATGTCATGGCAGTCGCACCAGAACTGCTTGGCCAGGCTCAGCAGGTGCAGGCAAACGCTCAGTCCTACGGCATGGCTGCCCAGCAGGCAGCCACCAGCGCCCCCGCCATCGACCCCGCGGATCCGCGGCTGGCCCCGATCGCCGGAGTCGACCTGGTCACGTATGCCCGAGTGATCAAATCTACGGTCAACGGAAACCTTGGCGCAGAGGCGGTCGGGGCCCGAGCTCAGAGTTTGGGAGTGACGCCGGAGGCGTGGCAGCAGGCGGGCGTGGGGTGGCCGGCTCGGATGCGCGACGACATCGGTCTGGCCGTGCACTACGGCACGGTGTACGGGCAGGTCATGGCCTGATGGGATTGATCAAGGATCTCTTCGCGCTTAACCGGCAGGCCAAGGAAATCAACCGGAACTACGATCCCGGCGCCCAGACCCGCAAAGGGCTGGAGATGATGCAGCAGCTGAACCAGACCCTGGCTACCCAGACCCAAGCCCAGAAGCTGACGCAGACCGGCGTCGCCGCGGCCGGCAGCATCATCGGACTGACCGATACCGGTACCCGGATCAACGGCGCCCCGGTGGTCCGGCTCGGCTTGCTCGTGGAGGTCGGCGGCCGACCGCCGTACCCGGTGTACACCGAGTTGGTGCTGCCGGTGGAGGCTTCCGCACAGGCCGGGGTGGGACAGCGAGTCGCCCTGATGATCGACCCGGAGAACCACGACAACGTGCTGGTCCGTTGGGGCCAGCTGGTGATCTGAGGACGGGCGTGCGAGGGCCCAGCCGCACTCGCCCGCCTGACCCGGCATCAGCCGATCTCGAGTTCTGGCGTGGCCGCTCCCGGGAGCTGCCCGACGCCGGACCACTACCCTGGACGGTGCTGCTGGCCGGCCTGGAAACCTCTTCGATCGACCCGAGCGACCACGAATCAGATTTCGCGACAATGGGATTCAGCGAGGTCGAGCAGACCGGCGGCTGGCCGGACAGCTGCGCGACACGCCTGAGGGGCGCTCGATACGGGCGGCAGGTAGAGATTCTCCTCGGTGTGCGTGACCATGGCTGGGGCACCGGTACCGCCATGGTCACCTGGGTCCGGGCCACCGCACCGGAATTACACGCGCTCGGTGGTCAACTCGGCTCATTCATCGTCGATCCAAGCGAAACAACGCTAGCGGCAAAGGCTCTCAGCAGATTGACCGACGTACCAGCGGTTTGGAACGGCGTCCGAGTCCGCGCCGGAGCCCACGGCCTGGTCTGCCACCGAAAGATCACCGCTCGCAGCCATCCGCAGGGATACCTGTACGACCTGTGGCTGCTGGAACATCTGGCAGACCTGCTTGCCGCCCAGACCCTCCCGGCCCTCGACCTGACCGACGTAGCCGTGCCCTACCGGACGGGATAGCCCGCCGTACCCATGAACTCGGACCGGACAGTCTGAGGGCCTGGCGTCGAGGACGCCTGATGCGTCAGCCGAGGGCGAAGAGCATCCGAGTGTCGCTCCAGAGCTCACCGGCAGGCACCCCACCGGCCCGGTCCGTCCACGCCCAACAGCGCCAAAGCGAGCGCCCGGGGGTGGTGTACGCGTCTCGCCCATGGGCCAGGCGGGCGTTGTCGATGGCGATCGCCGAACCGGCATCGAGCGCGAACCGCGGAGCCAAGGCTCCGACTCCGTCGAGGATGCCCTGCCACAGCGTCAGCAGCCGGTCGGTGCGTGCCGGGTCAGGGTCGTCGTCGGTCGGCCGGACATCGGCGGAGCGCCGGACCGCTGAGGCGCCCGAGGGCAGCGGCAGGGCCAGCGGCCCGATCGCCGGTCGGGCACCCGGTTCGCTCTGGTCGACCGGGTGGGTGCGGGCGAACTCCGCCAACTCCCGGCCGTCCGGATCGGCAGCCAGGACGTCGAGCAGGCGTTGCTGATCGACCAGGAACGACAGCCCGTCCCCGGCACTCGGGGTGGCGCAGACCAGGAAGAACACGTCCGGGGCCTGCGCGCCGTAGCCGAAGCCGTCGGTGTGCAGCGGCAGCATCCGGCGGGCGGCGTCCGCACTGTGCCGACGGTCCATGCCGCCGCCGTCGGTCACCTCGATCGGCCGAGCGCTGGCCACCAGTCGATCGGCGAGCACGGTGGCGGCGACCGTGGCCGCGGTGTCGATGTCTGTCCCGGCTCCGGTCAGGACGGCCGCGCCGTCCCGGTCCAGCAGGTCGCGGACCGTGCCTGGATCGGTGGAGCGCTCCGGCACGACGGAGCATTCTCGGGCCAGGGCAATCAGGTCAATGGGCATGGCGAGTTCCTTCGAGAGGGTGCGGATGGGACGAACCTGGCCGCGCGGGCAGAGCCCTCGCGTCGAACCGGTTACGTCACGTCAAGCGAAGTCGCGACGACGCTTGTCGTCGCCGTAATGCGCCTGCGCGTTCATCGTCACGACTCAACCGTAAGCGGTCGGTGTTTCTGCCACGTGACGTCGTGCTGCCGGTCGGCGGTCGACCCGTTTGCCCACCTCAGTCACGGTGCTACCAGGTTCGCCCGGTTCGACCACCAGCGAACTCGGACAGCGAAGGCCGCGGGCGACCGGTTTGGAGTGGGAGGCTGTCCCGGTGCCATCCGCGGAAGACCACGCCGAGCGTGATCCGGTCGATCCCGACCTGCCGGTCGCGAGGCCGTGGCTGACTCCCGGCGTGGCCGGGGTCGGGGCGGCATCGTTCTTCAGTGACGCCGGGCACGAGATCGCCACCAGCCTGTTGCCGACCTTCCTGACCTCGACCCTGCATGCCGGGCCGGCCGCACTCGGGGCGATCGAAGGCACCTCCGACGCGTTGATCGGGTTGTCCAAGCTGGCCGGCGGTCCACTCTCGAACGATCCGGCCCGCCGCGCCCGACTAGCCTCTGGTGGCTATCTGGGTACCGCCGTCGCCACCGCAGGCATCGCCTTGACCACGGCCGTCTGGCAGGTCGCCGCCTTGCGAGCGCTGGCCTGGATCTCGCGTGGCCTGCGCTCTCCGGCCCGGGACACCCTGCTGGTTTCGCTGGTTCCCCGCGAAGCGTATGGCCGCGCGACCGGAGTCGAACGCGCCGGAGACAACGCCGGCGCAGTCCTCGGACCATTGCTCGCCGCCGGGTTGGTGACCGTCGTCGGTATCCGGTACACGATCGGTTTGGCCATCATCCCCGGCTTGTTCGCCGCCGTGGCCATCACCCTGGCCGCCCGGGAAGCCCGCTCCACCCTGCAGACTCAGACAGGACGCCGCACGCTGTCGTTCAACTTGCGCCGGTTGCGGGCCGCCGGGCTGGTGCGAGCGCTCACCCCGGCCGCCTGCTTCGAGCTCGGCAACCTGGCAACCACGCTGCTGATCCTGCGGGCCACCCAGCTGCTGCACACCGACGGCCGCTCGCTGACCACCGCCACCAGCCTGGCGATCCTGCTCTACGCCGGGCACAATGTCGCCGCCGCCCTGGCCGCTCTGGCCGGTGGTCAGCTGGCGGATCGGTCCAGCCCTCGGTTGGTCTTCGCCGCCGGCGCCGCCGTCTACCTCGGCGCTTACGCGATGTTGGCCGGCAGCATCCACGCCTGGCCGCTACTGCTGATCGCGTTCCTGCTGGCCGGGACCGGCATCGGGCTGGCCGAGACCGCGCAGTCCACCGCGGTCGCTCTGTTGCTGCCGGATCACCTGCGGGGCAGCGGTTTCGGCGTCCTCGGTCTGGTTCAGTCGGTCGGCGACCTAGGAGCCACCCTGGTCGCCGGACTGCTCTGGGCCGCTTTCTCCCCCGCAGCCGCATTCGGCTACGCCGCCGCCTGGATGCTCGCCTCCCTCCTCGCCTCGGCCCTGCTGCGCCCGGTTGCGGGCGCGAACGAGATCGAGCACCCCGCGAGCCCGGACGACGGGATCGGTCGGTGAGCCGGCCGGTGTACCGCCAGCCCGCGGCTCTGGCGCTGGTTGCCGTCGGTGGGATGGCGGGGACGACCGTTCGGGCGCTGACCGCCGCCGCGCTCGCCGTCCCCCCGGGACACTGGCCGACCGCGACGTTCACCGTCAATCTGGTCGGTGCGTTCATCCTCGGCATGCTGCTCGAGGCGATCTCCAGCCAGGACCTGTTGGCGCACTGGGCACTGCGGTTCCGGCTGCTGCTCGGCACCGGCTTCTGCGGGGCCCTGACCACGTACAGCACCCTCGCGGTCGAGGCAGACCTGCTGATCCGGAGCCAACACCCGGTGCTGGCCGGCACTTACGTCATCGCCAGCGTGCTACTCGGCCTGATCGCGACCGCGGCCGGAATCTGGGCCGGAAACCTGCTGGGTGGACGCCGATGAGCACTACCCGATACCTGCTGATCGCGCTGACCGGCGGCGTTGGAGCGATCACCCGATTCGCCGTCGATGGCGCCCTGCGAGCCCGCTGGCCGGGCCACTTCCCGTGGCAGACCATCCTGATCAACGTGACCGGTTCGCTGCTCCTCGGTTTCCTCACCGGCCTCGTGCTCTTCCACGCCGAACCCGCCCTGCTGACTGCCGTGCTGGGAACCGGATTCTGCGGCGGGTACACGACTTTCAGCACTGCCAGCTTCGAGACCGTGCGGCTCGTTCGGGACCGCGCTCCGCTCCTGGCCTTCGCCAACGCGATCGGAACCCCGCTTTTGAGCATCGCCGCTGCCGCCGCCGGCCTAGTGCTCGCCCACGGGTGATTCAGGAAGCCAACCTGTCCGGTGGGCGCGTAAACGCGTCCGGCTGACGGAAGCCGAGACGACGGGTGCTGCATGAGGATCAGAGCATCCGAAGCACCGCAGCAATCGCCCGATCCAGGAGATCTCTGATGTTCATCGCCAT
The DNA here is from genome assembly GCA_035474375.1 of Kineosporiaceae bacterium. Taxonomy (GTDB): domain Bacteria; phylum Actinomycetota; class Actinomycetes; order Actinomycetales; family Kineosporiaceae; genus JANNPJ01. The sequence continues at coordinate 15,504 of DATINJ010000042.1, forward strand.
CCTCGACTTCAGTACCGACGCCAATGACCGGCCCGCAGCCCTCGCCCAGTTGGACGGCGAGAAGGCCGAGGTGCGTGCCATGCCCGGCAACCTCGCCTTCCGGGTCTATGCCTCGCGAGCGGACGAAACCCAAATCACCCTGGTCCACGAGTGGGACGACGAGGCGTCGTTCGCCGGCTACCTGACGTCGGAGGCCTTCGCGCGTTCCGGCAAGGTGCTCGCACCGATCATGACCGGGACGCCGGTGAGCCGGCGCTTCCGCGCCGAGTTGCTGGAGACAGTGAACTGACCGGTCTCTATGATCGGCCGATGCGAGGCCGTCGATGACCCAGCAGGCTTACAGCTTCGTCCGCAGCTTTCCGCCGGAACCCGCTCGCGATCTCTGCGTAGACCGCCATTACTTGCTCTGCGCCTCCACCGGCGCCCTCCGACTGGAGGCGCAGGGCCAGGCCTGGTTGCTGCCACCGGCTCGAGCCGCCCTGATCCAGGCCGGCCAGACAATCCAGGTGAGCATCCCGCAGCCGGTCACCACGGCGTCCGTGCTGTTCGATGTCGGATTCACCGCCGCCCCACCGGCCGCGTTGGCGGTGTTCGATCTCAACCCTCTGGCGCGGGCCTTGGTCACCGAGTGCAGCGCCTGGGGCGAGAGCGACAAACCACTCGCGGCATACCCAGAGGCCCTTTTCGCCGCGCTCGCCGCGGTGACCTGGCGGCTCGCCGAGCAGCCGAGTCCGGTCGTGGTACCGGCTGGGCGATCACCGGAACTGCGCCGGGCGTTGCAGTTGACCGAGGAACGGCTCGGCGGCCAGATCCGCTTCGAGGACCTGGCCGCCGAAATCGGTCTTGCGCCAAGGTCGCTCGCCCGGCGTTTCGAGGATGAGACCGGCATGACCTGGCGGGCGGTGCTGCGCCGGATGCGGATCCTGCGGGCGATCGAGGAACTCGCCGCAGGCGACACCCCGGTAACCAAGATCGCCTTCACGGTCGGCTACACCTCGCTATCGGCGTTCAACGCCGCATTCCGGCAACTGACCGGCCGCTCACCCACCGCGTACCGGTCCAGCTTTCTCCCCTGATTGCCTCCAGGCCATCGGGATTCACCTTGAGGACCCGGTAGCGTCGCCGTAGCCTTTGCTGGGCACATCCGTTGCAGGCAGGAGGACCGCATGCGTGCTACCCGCATCATGGCCAACCTTCGAGTGGCCGACATTGAGACTGCCAACCACTTCTACCGCGACTACCTCGGGTTGAGTATCGAAGAGTTCAATCTGGGCTGGGTCGCCCGCTACACCTCTCCAGACACCGGGGCGAACGTTCAACTGGTAACGGGTGACGCAACCGCCCCCGAAGACTCGGTCATCTCCATCCACACGGATGACGTCGAAGCCGCTTACGCCGAAGCGCAGAAACTCGGTTACGAAATCGTGCACCCGATCACTACCGAGCGCTGGGGGGTCCGCCGGTTCTTCGTCCGAGCACCGGACGGCAACGTGATCAACATTGTGAGCCATCGGGAGTAGACCAGCGACACTCGGGCGCGTTGGCGGCCCGCTGCCGGCACCGGGTCAGATGATTCCGGTGATCGGTCCGCAGGTCACCTCGAGACGATCTGAGGCGGCGTTGACGGCGGCGTAGTAGGTGGGATCAGACTTCTCCACGCTGTCGTAGCGTTCGTGCAAATCACCGGGTTGTGCGGCGATCCGGACCAACCCGTCGGCGAACAGGGTCAGGTCGCTCTTCAGCTTGACGTCGGTGGCCTGGGCTGCGCTCGCTCGGGTGGTGGCGATCCAGTTCGCCCAGGCCGCATCCTGCTTCGCCGTGGTGCGGGCGTTTCCGACCTTGTTGGCCGCCAGGTTCGACTCCTTGACGAACGTCTGGCAGATCGCGGTGGCGTTCGAAGCCGGTGCCGATCTTTGAGCACCTGAGTAGCAGTGCTCAAAGGCCGCAGAGTGGTCAGCGCCGGGCAAACAGGTCTCTCACTCGATGTCCCCGGTCCAGGCCGCGGGCCTCGTAGCGAGTCACCGGTCGCCAGTCCGGCCGTTCCTGGGCGCCTTCCGGCGCGAGCACCAATCCGGGCTCGGCAGCCAGCACCGCGATCATTTGCTGGGCGTACGGCTCCCAGTCCGTCGCACAATGCAGCAGTCCGCCCGGGGCCAACCGGTCGGCGACCAGCGCGGCAAAGCCGGCGTCGATCAGGCGCCGCTTATGGTGACGGCCCTTCGGCCAGGGATCGGGAAAGTACACCCGCACACCGGCCAGGCTCGCCGACGCGATCCGCTGCTGCAGCAACTGCCTGCCGTCGCCCACCAGCACCCGGACGTTGTCCAAGCCGTACTGATCGAGGCCGAGCAACAAGGTCGCCACCCCGGGAGTGTGAACATCGGCGGCCAGCACGCCGGTGCCCGGGTCCGCCTCGGCCATCGCCAGGGTGCTCGTACCCGTCCCGAACCCGATCTCCACGACGACCGGAACCCCGGGGCCGAACAGCGCGGCGAGGTCCAGCAGACCATCACCCTCGGGGACGGCGAACCGAGCCAGGAGGGTGTCGAGAGCCGTCTGCCGGGTGGCGCCGATCCGGCTCCGGCGCATCTTGTAGGAACGCAGGATCGTCTCGTCCGCGATCTCGGCGGGGACGGAGTGGGAAGTCACGGGCCCATTGTCCGGCACGGCCAGACCGCATCCCGAACCCTGGTGGCCAGGTTGGCCGACGACCAGCGGATGGGGTGAGGAAGTGCGGCCAGGGCGCACAAAAGTCCCCCCAATCCGCCGTGATCATGGTGAGCGCCGCAGGACTCGGCCGAACCCTCCGGTGGCACCGATAGAGGGGCAATCCAGAACTTCGGCCGAGTCCTGCGGCGCTCCCCTCAGTACCGAACGCAAACCGTGGCCGCGATCAGTTAATGATCTACGTCAGGCCGGCGATCGCTTCCCCGAGATGGTCGGGCTCGGTGGCCAGTTTGTGCTCCAGCAGCTGGAATTGGTGGAGATACCGGCCAGTCTCTTCGACGTCGTCCCGCACGAGAATCTCGTCCTGGGCCTCAAGGTAGAGGCGGCTGCTGCGGTCGCCCAGGTCCAGCAGGACGAACGGCCCGAGAAGCCCGGCGTAAGCGCCCCGGGAGAAGGGCACGATCTGGATAGAGATGTTTCTTCGAGAGCCGAGTTCCAGCAGATGCTGCCGTTGCTGGGGCATCGTCTGCCAGCCCCCGACCCGGCGATGCAACACTGCCTCGTCGATGATGAAGAACATCTTCGGGGCCTCGGGCCGCTCCAGAACTCGCTGCCGCTCCAGGCGCGTTTGGACCTGGCGCTCGAGCTGCGGCCCTTCTTCCATCCGCGCGTCGGCAACGACGGCTCGCATGTACTCCTCGGTCTGGAGCAACCCGGGGACCAGCGCCGGCTCGAACTGCCTGATCACTACTGCGGCTTTCTCGTCGGCGAAGTAGTCGGTTTCGGCGGCCCGGTCCGGGGCCGGGTCCTTGCTCCAGGACGATCGCTTCGAGAGCCTGGCAACGTCGACCAGTTCGCTGGCAGCCTCGGCGGCAACGCCGAAATAGGCCAGCAGCGCGCGCAAATCGTTGATAGATACCGCAACCATCCCGGCTTCGATGCGGTTCACCTTTGACGGCGACCAATCCATGGCCTCGGCGACTTCTCGTTGAGTCAGGCCGGCCAGCGTGCGATATTCCTTCAGCTCCTGCCGCAGACGTCGACGCAACGTCTCACGGTCTTGATCTCCGGGCATTCTTGGACCTTCCCTGCTGATGGTGCGATGGCAGCGTGGGTTTAACGCTGCGCCTTTCGGGATACTCGAGGTTTGCGTCCCCGGATAATCCGTGGACGACGTAGACCTGAGCGGAAGAAGACGGCATTCTGCGCGAGAATTGAGGCCATTCCGGCGAGCCCCAAGAGCAGGCCATCGGCCTGCGCGGCGATGAAGACGCAACCGACGGTTCCGGCCACGCTCAGGCCCATCACGAGGGCAGGCATGGAACCCTCCAGAAAGACCCCTTCACGTTTGATCACGAGGCGCCCGTGATCCGGCAGAGCCTGTTCCTGGATCGGCCCACCCAGCTCCGTGCTGGGCCCGCGAAGGGCGTCCCGGTGCGGTTCGATCGGGAAGCGCGGGCCGTCGCCTTCGTCTGCCTCGGGCATCGCTTTCTCCCTGGTCTTCAGTGCTGAATCCAGATCTCCAGCTAGATCGTCCAACCATTCTGCATCTGTGGATGTACCTGATCTGCGTAGTGTTGGTTAGCCATATGTCAGTACTGCTGACATCGAACAGACACGCTGCTATCCTCAACCTGCATACCAGTCGCGCCACAGGGAGACCGGAAATGAACAAGTCGTCGCAGCGTCGGCCCTCTCCGGAACAGTCAGCACCCGAACCGAACGGCGAGGCCGCCCCGACCCGCCGCCCGGACGGCCGCACCCGCCTGGTGGTCGAACTCAACCGGGCCACGGCCGCCGACCTGGACGACCTGGTGGCGCTGGAAGATCTGAACAAGACGACGCTCGTCAATCGGGCCCTGCAGATGTATGCGATTCTGCGCAAAGCCGAGCGAGACGGCGGCCAGATCCTCATCCAGGAAGCTGGCGAATCAGCGCCGCAACGCATCCGCTTCCTCTAATCCGACTGGATCCGCCGCCGCCAAGCAGCAACTAGCTCCGCCAGCGAGCGAGGAAGTCCTCCCCCTCGCGGCTGATCTCCTTGCTTGCCCGCTGATCGCGCAGCACCGTCGTGATGCTTGAGCCAATCAACACCACGGTAGTCAGTACGCAGCCCAGGAAAAAGAGCGTGAACATCAGACTTACCCCCTAGTCGTGTAATCCATCATCGTTGTCCAATCAGCGTAATACCGCCTTTTTACCCGACTGGGTTACCGGCGAATGGCCCAATAGCGGGCAGCGGATGGCCGTCAGGAGATCGGCGAAGCGAATTTCCGCCGCTCGCTGTCTGCCGGAAAACAGCAGCGCGTTCTGGTAGCGGGCGTCCTGCGTGCGCCGGGCAGGTAGTGGCGCGATGCCAGGTGTCACATCACCGTTTGATTCCCCGAGGCGACGCAGGGTGAGAAATCGGGCCCCTAGGCGGCCGTACGGGGGTTTTCCGGTTGTGTCTAGCCGATCTGCCACCTGTCACATCGCCTGCGGCGGATCGACGTCGCTGCGGATGACGGCTCGCACTTCCACGGTAGGCAAGCTGCAACTGGCTAAGTGCGAAAGCGGATTTGCCATCGCTCCTAGCCATACGATTTTCTTTGATCCCGTCCACTCGCGCGGGGGCAGAAAGCTAGCTAGCTTTCTGCCCCCGCGCGAGTGGACGGAAAGCTGCTCGCACTTTGTTATGCGGCTGAGCCCTCAAACGTTATGCGACTAAGTCCACAAACGTTATGCGGCTAAGCCCACAAACCTGATCGGAGTTCGCACTATGGCGCAAGACCGCATTTCTCTCGCGTGGAGGAAAAGCTCGGCCAGCGGTTCTGGCAATTGTGTCGAAGTTGCCGTGGATGGCCCAACGGTACTTGTTCGGGACACCAAGGAAAATGAGACCGGCGCTGTGCTGAAATTCACCGAGGCGGAATGGGAAGCATTCTTGTCCGGAGTCGAGGCACGTGAATTCACCCTGAAAGCAATGCGGCAGAACTAATGGGGCGGTGCGGCACGCCTTGTCCACATCTCGTTCAGGCTGATGTGGGCAAGGCGTACGGACCCAGCCGTCAGCTCGCGCCGTTCTGCCGTGCCGCCAACCGTGCGAGTGCATCTTCCAGTAGATGGACGGCGTCTTCGCGCGGAGCCAACTGCTCGAGACTCCAGAACGACTGCAGGTACCCGACGGGACCGTCAACCTCCGAGTCCGTCGGAGAATTCTCTTTGATCACGAGCTCGTTCGTCGCGTTCTCGATGTACAGGACGTCCTCGTCCTCAGGAGCGTCGAATTCGAAAATCACGTAAGGGATGCGCATCCTGGGGTAGATGCCTTTGTCGAAGGTGAGGATGCGCAAGTTGATGTGCGGCTGAGCGGCCAGTTCCCTCAGTTGAACCAGCTGACGACGCATCACATCCGGTCCGCCCACCAAGTGCCGGATCACCGACTCGTCGATGATGAAGTGCAGCTTCGGGGCGGGTTGGCGGAAGATGATCTCCTGACGCTCGATCCGCAGGTCGACCAGGCTGTCCACGCGATCAGCCGATTCCACCGCCGAGATGACTTCGCGCGCGTACTCCTCGGTCTGCAGTAAGCCGGGTACCAGGGTGGGCTCGAAGTTGCGGATGATGGTCGCGGACGACTCGTACCCCAGAAAGGCCAGGTAGGCCGGGGAAGCGACATCCTTGTACCGGGCCCACCGAGGCTGCTCCCGAGCCGCCTTGGCCACGTCCACCAGGGCAGAGATGCGCTCCGAGTCGACGGTGTAGTACGAGAGCATGGCTCGAAGATCGTTAGTACTGACCCGGACATCACCCGTCTCGATGCGGATCAACTTCGACATCGACCAGTCCATCGCCTCGGCCGTCTCGCGCTGCGTCAGGCCGGCAGCTTCACGCGCTTTGCGCAGTTCACTGCGCAGCCGACGCCGGTGAATCGTCGGATCCGGGCCGGCCAACTCAGCCATGCCGATACCTCTCCCCGTGGACCCCTCGCATCTTGGCCTCCCGACCGTGTCACGTTGCAATAAGCGATGCTGCAAGTAGCAAACTGTAACCCAAAAATGTCCCATAACATGATCAAAGTCATGTTATTGACACGTTTTTGGTTCCCTGAACCCCTCAGAGTTTGTAGTATGCCCTCCGCAAGATCTGAAGTTGGCTCCGTTCCACGGACATCCAAGATCGGGAACGGCTGCCGCCTGAAGGATGTTTTCTCACGGACTACCCTTCGACGAAAGTCACGCTCTCGCAGCCACGATCGTCGAAGCGCTGCTCAGACGTCCGCGGTCGGCAGATCTCCGGCCTCCCTGCGGGTCAGTCCGATGATCACACCGGTTACCAGGATGAGCGCGAGCAGGACCAGAACCAGGGTGCCACTGACCAGAAACCCGGTTCCCACCACCGCCGGGATGGCCAGGCCCGGCCACAGCGCTCCCGAGCGCCAGCGGTCGGTCAGCGCCTGCAATGCCCACGCCGCGCCCAGGTAGAGCACCAGTCCGCCGATCAAGGTCCATCGGGTGCCGGTCGCGCTTTCCTCCCCGGCCGTGTCGGTGATGGCGTGCTCCAGCCCGACTCCGACCGCCACCAGGCCACCGGCCAGCGGCAGGTGGGCGAAGAGGAAGCGGTCGTGCACGTCAAGCCGGGACTGAGGGCCCTCTCGCTGGAGCCGACGTTTCGCGGCGGCGCCGGAGATGTCGAAGTACATCCACCACAGCGCGACCGCCACCACGAACGCCGGCAGGGCCGCCAGGACCGAACCTCGGTCCCACTCGCTGTCCTGAAGTCCGGCCACCACAGCGGTCACCGACTCACCGAGCACCAGGATGACGAACAGAGCGAAGCGCTCCGGTAGGTGTTCCAGATGCAGCGGCGCGTCTGCTCCCGCTTGTCCTGCCACCGGTGGGGCGGCAAACTCCAGCGCCACCCCCACGGCCCACAGCCAATAGCCGGCCGGGTAGGGCACCAGAACAGAGATCAGCCAGAGGGTCCCGCTGGCCGAATGCGCGTAGAGGTAGGGCTTGATCGCGCGCCGCGCGTCCGGCACGTGCCGCCAGGCGCGCAGATACTGCAGGACCAGGATCAGCCGGAGTACGCCGTAGCCAAGGGCGAACCGCCAGGCCCCATCGCCCATCGCAGTTGGAGCGGCCGCGGCCAGAACGACCACGGCGGCCATCTGGGCGAGCTTGCTCAACCGATAGATCACATCGTCGGTGTCGAACCGATTGGCGTAGAGCGTGGAACTGGCCCACGCCCACCAGACCACGGTGACCAGCCCGGCGGTGACAGCGGCGCCGTGCCAGCTGAGCTCGCCATCGAGCTGATCAGCGCTCTGGTGTACGGCCAGGACGAACGCGAGGTCGAAGAAGAGCTCCAACCGGGTGGCGGAGCGCTCGGCGTCGGCCTGGATCCGAGGCGGATGCACGAGTCCGCGCCAGCGGTTCAGGAGGGAGGCTAGCAAGCGGTGATCTCCTGTTCGGGCGAGGTCGCCGGCTCACGACCGAAGGCGAGCGCCCGTTCCCAGTCGGGCGGTGACTTCCCGGGGAGTAAGGGGTGCGTGCTCCGCGGAACACTCCACGATGACACGGACCGGAGCGTCGCACTCGGCGTGGCGAACGTCCAGTACCGGACCTTCGGGCCCGAGGGTGTACTCCTCACCCCACTGGGCCAGGGCCATCAGAACCGGCCATAGGTCCCATCCCTTGCGGGTCAGCCGGTATTCGTTGCGGGAGCGACTGCCCGGCTCCTGGTAGGGAACGATCTTCAGGATGCCGGCCGAGGTCAGCGTGCGGAGGCGATCGCTGAGGACGGCCTCCGACAGGCCGATGTGACGACGGAAGTCGTCGAAGCGGCGGACCCCGTTGACGGCATCACGCAGGATCAGCAGCGTCCATTTCTCCCCGATCACGTCGAGCGTGCGCTGGACCGGGCAGTTCTCCGTGCTCGTCTCAAGCCACTCCATCCCTCCACCGTACCTGCCTTCATTATTGACAGTCAGGTCCGCGCGCGCCTAACTTCATTTGAGAGTCACCCGGTAGTCAGAGGGAAGGACGTTGGACCGTGGGACGAACGCGCACATATCAGTGGGACGATCCCGCGATCCTGGCTGAGGCCGCCGGGCGCATGGCCGGCATCGACTTCCTGCGCGAGTTGCAGGCGGGAGGGCTGCCGAGGCCGCCGATCAACTACACCCTCGACTTTGCCCTGGACGAGATAGCGCCCGGCAGGGCGGTCTTCTCGCTGACACCGGGCGAGGAGCACTACAACCCGATCGGCAGCGTGCATGGCGGCATCTTCGCCACGCTCCTCGATTCGGCAGCAGGCTGCGCCGTCCAGTCCATCCTCCCGCTGGGCATGGCGTACACCTCGCTCGACCTGAACGTGAAGTTCCTGCGGCGCATCACGGTGGACACGGGCCGGGTGCGCGCCATCGGCACGATCATCAACAGCGGCCGGAGCACCGCGCTCGCCCAAGCGCAGTTGGTCGACGCGACAGACCGGCTCCTCGCCCACGCCACCAGCAGCTGCCTGCTCTTCCCGGTGCCCACCCCAAAGGAGTGAACCCTCCTGCGGCCACGGGGCCTACTTCTGGTTCGGGACAGGGCGCCACATGGTGCTCACCTGCTGACCGCCCGGCATCGTCAGCCGGGTGAGCTGGGTGAAACCCACCGCCGCGTAGCGCCGGTCGTTGGCCGGGTTGCTCGACTCCAGATAGGTGGGCAGGCCCAGCGCATCGATCCGGCTGAGACTTTCGCGCAACAGTCCCATGCCCAGACCGGCGCCGCGGTGGTCGCCGTGCGTGGCGAGCAGGCTGAGGTAGTAGTGCGGTTCGTCCGGGCGGGCGGTCTCGAACTGCTCCGAAATCTCCAGCACGGCGGCCGACACCTGCGGGCCCGCCACCTCGGTCAGGAAGCCCTCCAGACCATGCTGCTCGGCGACGGTCAGCTCAGCCTCACCCGGCGGGATCCAGACTGCTGCGGACTCGGCGTTCGCCGTCACCAAGGTCCAGTCATGTCTCATGGACGACGACACGAACAGCCTCCACAGCGCCCCGGCCTGCGTAGCGCGCAGATCGACGTCCGGGAAGGTCGGCCCCCAGAGCGGATCATCGAAGAACGCCGTGGTCATCGTCGCCACGATCGCATCGAGGTCCGCAGCAGCAGCCGTCCGGACAATGACGGGAGTTCGGGAATTGACCACCCTGCACCTTAACCCGGACCGTCGTTATCCCAGGGCAACGACGTGTCGCTCAAAAGCAGCAGGTTCGGTTGATCCATCCAACGATGCCAAATCGGTTTTCATCCGCTGAAATCTTTTACGACACAATGGTATTAATAACCAATCCGGCAGCCGCAGTCTGGAGTTCCAGATCGATCTGGCGTTCGTCCTTCCGAATGTCAGCTACGACGTGGTTCTGACGTCCGGCGCCTCACGACCTCGGTGCCCTCTCAGCCGTGGCCGGCGGCCTTGGTGATTGCTTGCCGGATCCGGTGGTAAGTGCCGCAGCGGCACACGTTCTCGATCTCGTCGATATCGGCGTCGGTCGGGTGCGATGTGCGGTTGAGCAGCGCCACCGCAGCCATGATCTGCCCTGGTTGGCAGAAACCACACTGGGCTACGTCGCAATCGAGCCAGGCCTGCTGTACCGGGTGCAACTGGTCCCCGTCGGCGAGGCCCTCGATGGTGGTGACACAGCGGCCGGCGCACTCCTTGACGGGCACGACGCAGGGCTGGATCTCCGCGCCGTCCAGGTGGCTGGTGCAGGCGCGGCAGACCCCGACACCGCACCCGTACTTGGGGCCGGTGATCCCCAGCAGGTCGCGCAGCACCCACAGCAGGGGCATATCGTCCGGCGCGTTCACGGTGACCGGCTTGTCGTTAACGGTGAAGGAGTACTCGGGCATCGGTGAACTCCTCAGAAGTTGATCGGGAAGCGGCGGGGACGGGAGCCGGTCGCCCGGGCATAGGCATTGGCGACCGCAGCGGCAGCTGCCGGGACACCGAGCTCGCCCGCCCCGCCCGGCGGGCGCGTCGACGGCAGGATGTGAACGTCGAAGTGCAGCGGGCTGTTTCGCTGGCGGGCGTAGCGGAAGTCGGCGAAGCTGCCTTCGCGGATGGCCCCCCGGTCGAGGTGCAGACCGGCCGTCAGAATGGTCGAGATTCCGTCGTTCGCCCCGCCCATGAGCTGGGCCTGGAGCCCGCGCGGGTTGACCACAGTTCCCACGTCGACGGCCATCACGACCGAGACCACCCGGGGATTGCGTCGATCGGTGGCATCGATCTCCACGAGGCAGGCGACGCAGGATTCGTACTCCTCATGCACGGACACGCCCTGACCCCATCCGGCGGGCAGGCTCCGGCCCCAGCGACCCTCGGCAGCGACCCTGTCGAGCACGGCCTTTCCACGCTTGCTGACCCGGGTACGCCGGAAGGCAACCGGGTCCTTGTGCAGCGACCGCGCGACCTCGTCGAGGATGACGTCCTCGACCACTCTCGACATCCCCGAATCCACCGAGCGCCAGGCACCTAGCGGAATCGGCAGGCCAAGGCCGTCATCCTCGTGGCCAGTTCCCTCGTACACCGAAGCCGTGTCCTGTTCGAGGGCCACCATCCGCCCGCCGGCCAGGCTGGCCCGGACCCGGTAATGCGTCGCCGGCCGCATCCCGGCGTGCCGGAAGTCGTCGCTACGGCTCCACATCAGCTTGATTGGCTGCCGTGCCGCCTTCGAGATCAGCGCTGCCTCGAGCCCGGCGTCGAAGGTGAGCTGCCGCCCGAACGAGCCCCCACCGCGCATGACGTGAACCCGGACCGCCCGCTCAGGCAGCCGGATCGCGGCGGCGATACTCGCCCGTGCATCGGTAGGGGTCTGCGAGGAGAACCAGAACTCGGCCCGGTCGGAACGGACATCGGCCACGGCAGTCAGGACTTCCATCGGAGCATGGCCGACGAAGGCGAAGTCGAACTCGCCATGGATCTGTACCGAGCCGGGCCGTGGCGGCGCCAGCGGGGGCAGGGAGGCCCGGAGTCGGGACCGGATCTGGGCGTCAGACACCTTTGCGATCGGGCCCGGCGTCCAGGAGATCCGCAGGGCGTCCCGGGCCTGGAAGGCATGGTGGAATGTTTCGGCGACGACGGCGACACCGCCGGGAACTCGGACCACCGCCAGCACCCCAGGCAGGGCCCGGGCTCGGGAATCATCGACCGAGACGACCTTCCCGCCGAAGGTCGGCGGCCGCGCCACCACGGTCGGCCTGGCCCCGGCAACGGCGAGGTCTCCGGTGTACTTCGCCTTGCCGGTGACCAGGTCGCGGGCGTCGATCCGCCCGGCCGGGCGACCGATGACGCGATGCCGGCTGGCTCGCTTGGGTTTGCTGGACACCTCGGGATGCTTGATCCGGCTGGCGGCTGCGGTCAGCGAGCCGAAGGTCGCTGTCCGCCCGTCCGGGGCGATCACCATGGTGTTCTGGGTACGCAGGGTTCGGGCCGGCAGATCCCACCGCCGCGCGGCTGCGGTCACCAGTCGGGCGCGGGCGACGGCGGCCAGTTTGCGGGCGGGGTCGTACAGCGAGCGGACGGACGACGAACCACCGGTGTACTGAAAACCTCCGTCGGTGCGGGCAGCGGCAAGCGGGATATCGACATCGACGAGCCGCGCGTCCAGTTCCTCGGCGATCATCATGGCAACAGCGGTGGTGATGCCCTGGCCGACCTCGACGCGCGGTAGGTATACCCGCACCTCGTTGGCCTCCGTGACGTGCAGAACGAGCTTTTCCTCGTCGGTTCCCCTGACCAGCACGTCGGACGCCGGTTGCTTCCCCCGCCCGGGTGCGGACTTGGCTTGCGCTCGAGATGGCTCCCCCGCGCCGAGTGGCGCCACCAGGGTCAGGGTTGACGCCGCGAGGGCGTAGACGATGACCTTCCGGCGGGATACGTCCGAACGCCCCGGTTCGGCGGCTGGAACCTCGTCTTCGGGAGCGTTCGCGGCGGCAGCCTCGGGGTCGTTCATCGGATGAGTTCCTTCGGCAATCCGCTCATGGCGTCGTTCTCCAAGGTCAAGAATTCCGGCTCGACTGACGAGTCGGTTACCCTCCGCTGATTGACGGTGACCCCCACCACCCCCACAAAGCGCCTGCTGCGCCTGTCGAAGCACACGTTGCCGGATCAACGGTCAAAATGTCCACTCCCATGCCCTTTCCTAGGCTGTGTGAACGGTCTGCTACAGACGGCTTTGCCCGAGCGCGCCTGCCGTACGCCGGTCCGGCAGCGCCAGGCCCGACTGGCCCCCGATCGCGTGTGTCACGGCCGGCACGCCACAGGCGGCGAAATTGCGCCGGACGCACCGGCGACGCGAGCGACCGAAAATGCCTCAGATCATTGCGGTGAGGACTCCGCCGTCCGCGCGGACCGCAGCTCCGTTCGTGGCTGCCGATAGCGGACTCGCCAGGTAGAGCGCGAGATTGGCGATCTCATCGGGTTCGATGAACCGTTGCAGCAGCGAGGTCTGATTGCCGCCGATAATGGCCGCTTTCAGATCGTCCGGTGCCATCGCCTGAAGCTGGGCAATCTGGCTGACAGTCCTTGCGACACCGTCAGAGTAGGTGGGCCCTCCAAGGATCGTGTTCACGGTGACCTCGGTCCCCCGCGTGAGCTTGGCGAGGCCGTTGCTCAGGGCGAGTATCGCCGCCTTGGTCAGCCCGTAGTGAATCATGTCGGCCGGGATGTTCACCCCTGACTCGCTGCCGACGAAGATGATTCGACCCCATTTCTGGGCCAGCATGCCGCCAAGTACGTGCCGCGACAGGCGGACGCCACTCATGACGTTGACGTCGAAGTAGTGCTGCCACTCCCCGTCCGAGACCTCCTCGAAGGGAGCGAGGTCAAAGCGGCCTACGTTGTTGACCAGGATGTCGACGGCGCCCAGGGTCGCCAGAAGCTCCTGCACCTGAGCCACATTCGCGAAATCCGCGACGACTCCGGAAACAGTCGCGCCCGGGACGTCGGCTCGAAGCTGCTCCACCGCGCCCTGGAGCCGATGGCCATCGCGCCCGTTGATGACGACGGTTGCACCCTCGGCCAAGAGGGCCCGCGCGATCGCGTAGCCGATGCCTTGGGTAGAACCGCTGACAAAGGCTCGCTTGCCGTTCAGTTGCAGATCCATGACTTTCGCCGCTTTCCTCAAAAGGGTACTGCGGTCAGGCAGCGTTCACTTGCTCAGTCAAGTGAAAGGTTAGATTCGGATCGCTTGCTCAGTCAAGTCATCGAGATGGACTGCGCCCGGTCGGCGCGTACCCTGGTGCCATGTCAAACCCGCGCGACCGAGAAGGGCTCAGCGGCGACCGCTTGGAGACCTGGGCCGCACTCGCGACGGTCCTGGAGTGGTTGCCGACCGCGCTCGATGCTCAGTTGCAGCGAGACTCCGACCTCACCCACTTCGAGTACGGTGTTCTGTTTGCCCTCTCGGATGCCGCCGACCACACGCTTCGAATGAGTACCTTGGCGAGCTATTCGAACAGCTCGCTGTCGCGGCTGTCGCGTGCTGTGGCACGGCTCGAGGCAAAGCACTGGGTACGACGCGCGCCCGACCCGGAGGACGGGCGCTACACCCTGGCCATCTTGACCGATTCCGGGAGGAAGAAGGTCGACCAGGCGGCTCCCGGGCACGAAGACATCGTCAATCGGTTGGTCTTCGATTCGCTGACGCTGGCTCAAGCTCGACAGCTGCGCGACATCAGTCGGCGGATCATGGGGGCGATACGCTCCGAGGAAGGTTGGCAACCGTCGTCGAAAACCGAACGTCCCGTTGAACCTTGATCGACGGACGATCGACGGACCCCGAAGAGCGGGGCGACGCCATCAGGTGAGCACGCGGCGCTGGAAGTGCCGGATTCCCTGCCACAGAAGCACGGCGCTAAACCCGGCCAGGACGGGATACACGACGGCGAGGCTGAGGTGGTCCGCCGGCGTCAGCGCTGCCCGGAAACCCTCGCTGACGTACGTGAGCGGGTTGAACAGCGAGAGAACCTGAACCCAGCGGATCGGGGCGAGCCCGCTCCACGGGTAGAGAGTGCAACCGAGGTAGAGCAAGGGGGTGAGCAGGATCGCGAACATGGCCATCACGCTGCGCGAGTCGAGGGCGGTACCCAGGAAGAGCCCCAGCGCCGAGCACATCAGGGCGGCCAGCGGGGCCAGGGTGAGCAGGACGGGCCAGTTGAACTGCAGATCCGGCCGGGCCGCAGGCACGAACTGCGCGAGTGGGAACACCACCACCGCGGCGAGGAGCCCTTGCAACGCGCCGGCGATGACCTTGGCCAGCGCCACCAGGGCGACCGGGATCGGGGCCAGCACTCGGTCTTCGATCTCCCGGGTGAAACCGAAGTCCTGGATCAGCGGCATCGCCACCGCGAAGAGTCCCTGAAAGAGGATCACCATTGCCACCATCCCGGCCAGCAGCGTGGTTGCGGCCACAGCTCGGGCAGCGGAGTCCTGCCCGGGAGCGATGGTGGGGGCGACGTAGCCGAGCACGAAGAGCAACATCAGCGGCTGGACAACGGTGCGGGCCAGGAAGTTGCTCGGTTGGGCCCGCAGCACGGTGAGATCGCGGGCAAGCAGGGCGCCGACCGCCCGGCAGGTGGCCGCCATCTCCATCGGCTCGGTGGTGGTTGGCAGGGCAGCACTGTCAGTACTCATCAGTCCCGCAGGTCCTTTCCCGTAAGCTGGATGAAAACCGTTTCTAGAGAGGGATCTTCAATCCGGATGTCGCGCAGCGTGAGACCGGCGTCGGTGGCGGCCGAGCTGATCGAGGTAAACAGGTGGTCCGAGCCCCGCACGGTGAGGAGCACGGAGTCACTGCGGAGGTGGTGGTCACCGACGCCGGGGATCTCTCGGGTGAGCAGGGCCGCCAAGGCGGCTGGATCGGCGTCCGATGCGACCGAGACCACGGTGTCGGCGTCCATGGACCGTTTCAGCGCCGCCGGGGTGTCCAGCGCCAGCAGTCGGCCGTGGTCGATGATCGCGACGCGGTCCGCGAGTTGGTCGGCCTCGAGCATGTCGTGCGTGATCAGGACGATGGTCTGGCCGGCCGCCTGCAGATCTCGCACGATCTCGTGGACGGCAAGCCGGCTCTGCGGGTCGAGGCCGGTAGTGGGTTCGTCGAGGAACAGCACCGCCGGTCGGTGCAGTACGGCTCGAGCGATCATGAGCCGCTGGGCCATCCCGCCGGACAGAGCGTCTACTGCCTTGCCGGCTGCCGCGGTCAGCGCCACTTGCTCCAACCGACGGTCCGCTTCGATCCGAGCTTCGGCAGTACGCAGGCCGAAGAACCGGCCGTGAAAGATCAGGTTGTCCCGCACGCTCAGGCTGCGGTCAAGGGTGTTGCGCTGCGGGACCACTCCAATCCCGCGACGGGCAATGGCCGGACGCCGGATGACGTCAACGCCCGCCACCTGCGCCTGCCCGGCGCTCGGTAGCACGCTCGTGGTGAGCATCCCGACCGTTGTGGACTTCCCGGCCCCGTTCGGGCCGAGCAGGGCGAACACCTCGCCCTGTCGGATCTCCAGATCGAGATCGTGGACTGCCGTGGTGCCGTCCGGGTAGGTCTTTCTCAGTCCAACGGTTCGGACTGCGGCTTCCGTCGGCGCTCCACCGGGGTGGAAGCCCGCTGGCCACGCAGAAGAGATTGCCGGCGGCGATGCGGGTGCAGAGTTGATCACGGCTGCTCCAGAGCGGTCGAAGACTGCTTATGGACTGGACGGTCTAGTCCATTTCCTATGAGGTAATGTTGGACTCGTGAGTCCAAATAGTCAACCGCTCGCTCCGACGACCACCGGTGGGCGGGTCCAGAAGCGTCAGGCGATCATGGACGCCGCCCGGCGGGTGTTCTTCTCCAACGGCTTCACTGAGACCAGCGTCGACACCATTGCGGCCGAGGCGGGTGTCTCAAAACAGACCATCTACAACCACTTCGGCGACAAGCGAGCCTTGTTCGTGGCCGTTATCGCCGCCGTGCAGGCCGAGGCGACGGTCGCGGCCCAGGGTATGGCCGCGCCCACCGTTGCCGAGACGGAGGACCTTGAGGCCAGCCTTCGCCAGTTGGCTCGGACGATGATCAAGACGGCTCTGGTCCGGGACGTCGTGGCGCTACGCCGGATCGTCATCGCCGAACGTGCTCGTGACCCCGAACTCCTCGATGCGTTCGCGAAACCTCGCTCGGCGTTCGACCAGTTATTCATCGAGGGCATCAAGGAACGGGTTCGGATCGGCGTTCTCGACGTCGATGATCCAGCCGTGGCCGCCCGGCAGTTCCTGACCCTGACGGTGCAGGAGACCTTGATGCGGTCGGAACTCGGCACGCGAGAGCTCGAGCCCGCTGAGATCGAGCAGATCGTCAATGACGGCGTCCGGATGTGGCTTCGGGCTTACCGGGTGCGCGACTGAGGAGCACTCCAATGCCACATCTGTCGCCGTCTTGATCAAATGGCTAGGGTGAACGCCCCCGCCGATGGCAGGGTAGGTGCGTGCTGACGATCCTGGTAGATGACCTGCGCAGCTTCCGCGACGGGCGGGACGCCGTCGTGGCCCGGTCGAGCGCGGCCGCACTCGCGGTGATCCGGGATCTGGGCGACACCTTTATGGACGAGCTTTGGCTCGATCACGACCTCGGTGGCAACGACACGATTCGGCCAGTCACCAGCTACCTCGAAGAGCGTTCCTACTTCGGAAACCCAGTGAATGTTGCGTTGATCCGGGTCCATTCGGCCAACGCGGGGGCTGCTGACGCCGTCGTAAAGGGGTTGCTTCGGTACGGGTACAACACCAGTCGGGCCAGCACCGATCAACTCATCAGCGCTGCCGTGATCGAGGATCACTAGTAACCACGACCTCGTGCACGATCGGGTCGCCGAAACCTTCAAGCTGCTAGCAGCTACAGCACGGACCCTATCTACGGTGGTCAGGTATCGCTGACTCGGATCCGCAGATGACCCGCGAGCACGGCAGCGAGGTCCATCAACTGAACCTGGCTGATGACGGCGCCGGCCAGACTGCTGGTTCCCAGAAGAACATGGATCTCCGCCTTGCTGAGATCCAAATCGTCCAGGGATGCTCCGGACACATTCAACTGCTCGATCCGGCAGTCGACGAACCTGACGTTACGAGCGTTCGCCTCCGACAGGTCAACCTCGTCCAACCGACATCCCTCGAAGCTCACATCATCCAGGACGGCGGAGCGAAGATTCAGGTAGTCGTACTTGCCACCGACCACCCGGAGCCGGGTCAATTTGCTTCCGTCAGCGCTGAACGCACCGATACGACAGTCCGACATCACCACCTCGCGCCACGTCGCCTGAGACAGGTGCAACCCTGAGCTCCGGAGAGAGGTCAGAGTGCAGTCAATGAAATGCGCTCGTCGAAACCGGCTCCCGTCCAACCGGCAGTCCACGACAGCGCATTCGAGGAAGCGGGCTCCGGACGCCTCCTGCTCCGACAGGTCCAGCCCACGGAACTCCAGCGAGTCATAGTCCCCGTCCGCCTCCAAGCGGTCCCCGTCGAACGGCGTCAGTTCTGGGAGCACGACCTCGATCGGCTTGACAGGTTTCTGAGGCATGGAATTCATCGTCGCACGAGCAGCAGGGCGCCGTCAGGACAGTCCCTCCGCCACCAGAGATCCGGTTCGACGGCGGGCAGTACGACCGGGAGGTCGCTCGAGCCGAGCAGGACTACAGTTGGGAATGGCCGGTGAAGGACCTCGACGCCGCACGCCTGACGTTCATCTACCCGGCGCACACAACGTCCTTCGAGAACCCCAGCATCCAGTTCGGTCTCGTAATCGACGTGCCAGACGAATTCCCGAAGACACTAGCAGACAAGATTATTCAGTCATTGATGACGACGGATCCGAAGTCCACTGCGGAGATGATCGGCGCAACCAAAGAAGCCGCTGAAAGGCTCGGCCTCATCTACCGCAAGCCGAGCGGTTGGTAGACCGTGCAGGCGCCGCCGGCGTCCGCGACTTCCGATGGGCGGACGCCGTATTATGCTTAACGGTATGCCTTCGAGGCCGGACGAGTTCTATGACCACGCAGTTGCCGTCGCGGACAGTGAGCACCGCCTCCCGTTGGCACGAATGACGGGATGGGAAATTAGTCCTTTCGACCCGGACGGATTGCGCGTCGCGTCGCTGCGGCCGCCGGTGCTGCCTGAGCCTGCACGACACGGCGAAGACCCGGCGGACTGCAGCGCCTGCCGCGAGCGGGATGAAGGGATTTGGTTCAACGATAACTGGCGCCTGACCCGGATCCCGAAGGTAGGCGTGCCGCTGGCGCTCATGCTGTATCCGCGTGATCACTACGACATGGCAGATCTACCTGATGAGCTGGCCGCCGAGCTGGGACTCCTGAGCACTCGCATCGTCCGTCATATACAAGCCCTGCCGCACATCTCGCGAGCGCACGTCTACCGTGTCGGTGATGGTGCCGCGCACCTGCACGTCTGGTTCTTCGCCCGGCCGGAGGGGCAAGCCCAGCTTTATGGGTCGTGGCTGGTCGTCTGGGACGACCTACTGCCGGAGTATCCGGCTGACGTCGCAGACGCGGACGCCGCGATCGTGGCAGACGCCTTGGTCACGTCCCACGGAGGCTTCCGGTCGCTCGCCGGCGAATCGTCCACTCAGTCGACCTGATCCACGACCTGCGGGTGGGCGTGGCGGCCCTCGCCGAGGTATGGCACCCCCGACTCCTCCAGTCCTCGACCTCGTCGGGTTGCTTCTCGTCAAGTCATCGGGTGGTCAGGCCAGCGCCCTTTCGTCTGTTGCACGGTCCGCACAGGACCTGCAGGTTCTCCACCGCGCTGCCGCCGCCTAAGGCAACCGGAATGATGTGGTCAAATTGCAATTCCGTCTGGCTCTGGCATCGACAGCACCGACCACCGTCGCGTTTGAAGACGAACTGCTTGACGTCATCTGGGATCACGTCTCGACGCTTGGCCGGGGGCTTTTGCGCCGCATCCATGACGAGCATGGCTTCTGCCCGGTCGATCTGCTGCTGCCTGCGCTGCTGTCGGGTGACAAGCAAAGCGTGCACTTGGCCGTGGTTGAGCCCTTCGTTGTCCGAGTAGAACAGGCCTTCAAACAACCAGTAGGTTCTCCCGCCCACCGGACCGAAAGCGACTGGACGCCTGGTCGCGGCTTGATGCAGCGCGGCGACCTCGTCCTTGGATTTCTTGCCTGCGCCGAATCGCTTTTTGCCTATCACCAGGAAAAGACGGCTTTGGCGGGAGAGGACGCCGGTAGGTGCGTGGAACAGGGACACGTTGTCTGCCCGCTTCAGCATGATCGCTCCAGGTCGGCGAGCATCGATCCGCCGAGCCTCCCTGGCCAGCTCATCGGCCGTGCGCTCCGGACAATCGACGAAACCATGCGAACAATCATGGCCTGTCCAGTCAAGTGTCGCTGATCAGCAGGTTTGTAGGCTCCGAGGGATCGAACCCCGAATCCGCGGACCCGCGGACGATCTTCGACGTCAGTCGTGGATAGTGCTGCTGACCTGCGTCGGGCCGTTCGAACCTGCCATCGTTCGGCGTCGGTTAGCGTTGGCCGCCGGGGTTTGTGTGTCCCTGAAGCGTCTCGCCTAGCCCGGGCTATTCATGATCGTTCTCGAGCTGTGACCGCAAACTAGAGAAACTGCCTGTCTCGCAGGGCAATCTGGACTTGCTGAGGGTTACATATGCCCTGACGAGAGGCCCCTTCCGGGCGAAGACTGCAACGAGACGATCGTGGCCGTTGGTCAGAACGGATGGACGGGGTGTGTGGCATCACGAGAACAGCCACGCTGGACTGCCCGCGCAACAAGGACGAGTAGGACACCGGCCATCAGGGCGAACACCACGTTTCCGGCCCAGCGCACACCGTCGTCCGGTTCCAACAGTCCGGTGAGCACGAAACCCAGCCCGGCATAGACCGGCAATGTGCCGGCCACCAGCGCGTAGCCGTGCCAGGCTCCCCATCCCGGAGCCTGGGACCACTTCCTGAGCACGACCCACGCAGCAAGCACCAGGCACCCACCGAGCACGAGGCCGGGCATCGTCTCGGGTCGGGCAACGAAGGCGCCCGCCGCCACGAACACCCCCAGGCCCAGGACCGCAGGTGGCGGAATCCGGCCGGTACCTGGACGGATTGCCGACGGCGCCAGCAGACCCCACGCCATGAACATGATGACAGCCGCCATGACGGCGACGACCTGGGCAACGGAAGGACGGACGGGGATGGTGGTGTAGGCGTCGGAGAGGATCAAGCCACACCCGGCCAGGAAGACGACTGCGGTGATCGCGAGCCCGCGGCCGCGCAACCATGGTGTCGCTCGCCGCGACCCGGTCAGCATCTCGGTGATGGCGATCGGGATGGTGATGCTCCACACGGCATGGCCGAAGACGAACGAGACCGTGCTGACCAGGTCGAATCCACCCGGGTTCAGCGGCGGATCGAACATGCTGAGATCCACGAGACCGGCCTGTGCGATGCCATACGCCGTACCCAGCAAGAGCATCGCCGGGTAACTACGACCGGCCCGGCGAACGACCTCTCGGATGAGCAGAGCACCACCGCCGTACATCGGCATGAGGATCACGATCAGCGGCAGCATCCGGACGGAGCTGTTGCCGAGCAAGAACTCTCCGACCCACGGAGCGAGAACAAACAATCCAAGCACGGGGCCAGCCGTACGGGTTCGGGCGAACGATCGACGAATCATCACACACCGACCCTGGTGGACGCCTGTCCCCCATCGCTGCGGCCAAGAGTCGACGTCCCGATGACCAAAGTCGACACCGTGGGATCGTGGCGCCTCGAAGCGCCTGCCGGTTTCGACCTGCTTCTGTGCCGGCCCTGCGTCAGGGCACCGTGCGTTGTAGGACAGGTTGTCGCCCGAGCGTTCGGGGGCTTGGTGCTGTCAGTGTCCGCTATAACCTCAGCCGGGTTCCCCGGTGTTCGCAGGGGTTGGTTCACCGGTGTGAGTGGGATCGAGGGCGTTGCCGAGTAGAGCTCGCAGGGCGTGTGCGTGTTGGTTGAGGGCGTGACGGCCGGTGTCGGTAAGTCGTGCGGTGGCGCGGCGGCCGGTGCGGCGCACTTCGACATAACCGGCGTCTTGCAGGGTGGTCAGTTGTTTGCTGAGGGCGGAGTCGCTGAGTCCGGTGGCTTCGCGCAGGTAGCTGAACTCGGTGTACGCGGCGGGGGCCAGCAGGGACACCAGAGAAAGCCGGACCGGGAAGTGCAGCAGTTCGTTGAAGCCGGCCGGTCGAGCGTTGGTCACGCGATGTTCCGAGGGGTGCTTGCAGCGGCCTGCGCGGGTCCCATCGCGGCGATCCACACGAGGGCGCCGGCGAGTCCGGCGATGGTGCCGTCAGCGGGAACGTCGTACAGGCGCATCAGTGTGCCGACAACGATCATTGCGGTGATCACAGCGACAGCGAACAGGGCCACTGGGGTCCAGCGCTGGGCGCGCATGCGCAGCCGCACACCGGTGGAACGTTCCACTGCGGCGGCGAGGGCGATCATGGCGACGGCCGCGGTCAGGATCATGCCTGTGGCTGTCCACCCGGTCGCGTCGTTACTGGCCGAGGCCAATGCCAGCCCGCCAGCCGAACCGTAGGTGAACCAGGCCGGAAGTCGACGTGGGCTGCCTTGGCGCAGGGTCTGCTGGTGGCGCTGCTGGATCTCGGCGAGGGCACTCGCGGCCTCTGTGGCGTCCATGAAACGATTCCTTCCTGAGAGGAAAGTGTTGCCGGTGAGGCAACTATAGACAGACTCTTTCCCGACAGGCAACAGTGACTGTCGGCACTCGTCCTTGTTTGGCGCGCGGGCCGTCACCACCGACTCCATCGCTAGGCAACGGAACGACACCACCCAGGGATCCGTCTCAACAGGGGTGCTGCATCCAGTTGATCTCCCCGCTGGTGATCGCCTCGACCGGTAGCGTCCGAAGATGGAGTTGCTTCGAACGCTGAGAGCCAGTCCTTGCGGGTTGCTGATTGCCGCCTCGATGTCCTGTATCGCCGCTGGTGGCCTGAGTATTGGCGCTGCCGAGCCGGCCGCGGCGGTCAGTTCCACCTTCGAGATCAGAGTCGGCATGCCAGGGTTCAACGACAACGGTGCCGGCGACGGGGGCGCGGTCGACAACCGCTTCCAGGACGGCGGCGGACAGGTCTTGACCGCCGGGAAGTTGGGTTTTCGCCCGATCGACGAGCCTCGGTCCGGGAGCCGATTCGGCGCGGCTATCACCAGTTCGGACCTCAATGGGGACGGGATCACCGATCTGATCATCGGTGCGCCGGGATGGCCGTCCGGGCCCTTCCCGGTGCCGGGCCACGTGTATGTCAGCTTCGGGACCGCTACCGGGATCACACCGGCCGGTGGCGTCGTCCTGCCCGACTCGGCAGCGGTCGACGACGAGTTCGGTGCCGCCCTCGCGCTCAGCGGTCGAGCCGAGAGCACGACCAGGGATCTGTGGGTCGGTGCGCCCGGACGCGATGTCGACGGCCACGCCGACGCGGGAGCAATCTTCCACTACACGATCAGCCCGGCCGGGGTGGCGTCCTATCTGGAAGAGGTCACCGAGGATCACGCGGACATCCCGGGCAACAGCGCCCCCGGCAACCGGTTCGGTGAGGTGCTGGCGCCGGGGTGGTGGGACGGCGTTGTGGTCGGGGTACCGCACTACGACGTCGGCGCGCTCGAGGACGCCGGCGCGATGCTGCGCCTGCACACCGACCATGTCACCGGCATGCTGATCGCCGCCTCGCGGTGGACCCAGAACACCGCGGGCGTGCCGGGTGCCGCTGAGGCTGGCGACCGGTTCGGAGCCGCCGTGGGTACGGCCGGGCGGATAGTCGGCGCGCCCGGCGAGGATCTCGGCCGGGCCACGGACGCCGGCGCAGCGCAGATCTTCCTGCCGTCCACCACCGGAGACAACACGCTCACACCAGGCAAACTCGTGACCCAGAACAGCCCGAAGGTCCCGGGTGTCGTCGAACCTGGCGACCGGTTCGGCAGCGCCGTGAGCACTGGAACGTTCACCTGCCAGGAACGGCTCATGGCGGCGATCGGGGCGCCGGGTGAGGATCTGACCGCGCCCCGTCGCGGCGGCAAAGCGAAGAACGCCGGCTCAGTCACCCTGGTATTGGTGGAAAACTCCGAGGAGAGCTGCGCGTCCACGGCGATCAGCCAGGGCCATGGGCTGCCGGGGATGGCCGAGACCGGCGATGCCGTCGGGACGGCGCTCGGCCAGATTCCGGCCAATCCGGAACTGGAGGAAGATGCCATCGACATGCTGCTGATCGGGGCTCCGGGCGAGGACGTCGCCGGCGTGATCAACACCGGGCGGGTCATGTCCATGATCGGTACCCGATCGAGCATCCCGGCCAAGGTCTTCGGATTCCAGGGCGGCGACATGACGAACCTGCGATACGGCTCCGTCCTCACCTCGCCCTGAAAAGACGGTACTGACCCGACGCCGCCGAGACATGCCTGAGATCAGGTGACGCCAACCGTCCCCACCCGGCTCCACGCAACCTCGCAACCTCGATCCGCGTACCGATCCCGTACGGGTTTGGAGCACAAGAATGGGTGGACGACGGAGGCTGCCAGGACGGGTGATCACGCGCTCGGCACCGGTCAAGGCCGATCCGAAGCGGAAGCTCTACACCGGCATGTACCGCGTCGGCGAGGCCGAGCGGTCGGCCGGCACGTTCGAGACCTACGAGGAAGCCGAGGCCGCCTGGCTGGCCAAGGCCGACCGGGTCCGGCGCGGCACGCACATCGACCCGAACAAGTCACGGATGCTGTTCCGCGACTTCGTCGAGATGTACCGGATGACACACCACATCGAGGAAAGCCTGACGGCAAAGAACCAGGACTCCGTGCTGCGCAACCATTTGCTGCCCACGTTCGGGTCGATGCAACTGCAGGAAATCGACACGCTGACGGTCCAGGCTTGGATGACGAGCATGGCTGTCACCGGCCTTGCCGCCTCGACCCGGCGGTCTCATCTGGGGATGCTGTCGGGAGTCCTGACCGCCGCGCTGCACTGGGGATACATCGAGCGTCACCCCTGCCCCGGGGTCAAGAAGCCGGCTGAGAAGGCATCTCGGGACCATTCCTTGGAGCGCGAGGAGTTCGACAAGATTCATGCAGCGCTGCCGGGACCAGTAAGCCAGCTAT
>DATINJ010000043.1:0-19431 GCA_035474375.1 Kineosporiaceae bacterium
CGGGATCAAGACCGGCTCCACTCGGACGGCCGGCGGGTGCCTGCTGTTCGCCGCCAACCGCACGGTAGCCGGGCGGGTCTACACGATCTACGGCACGGTGCTCGGCGCACCCGGACCGAAGATCCTCACCAATGCCCTGGCCCGCAGCGACGCGCTGATCGTGGCCGCCCGTAAGACTCTGCACTCGGCCACCCTGATCCCGGCCGGCCGCACGATCGCTACCCTGACCAGCGCGGAGGGCACCGCCACCGCCCTCACCATCGGGGCGGATTTCAGGGTGGTCGGCTGGCCCGGTCTGACCTACCGGCTGAGCCTCCCGCCCGGCCTGACACCTGGAGCGGTGCCGCGCACGCTGACGGTCCGCACCGCCGCGCAGACGATCACCGTTCCCCTGATCGAGAGCGACGACCTTCCGGCGTCGCCGGGATCATCCCGCAAGGCTCCGGTCGCCGCCCGATAGGCCTCGGGCAACCCGACCCGATACTGCCCAAGCCGGTCCGTTGTTCCGACGAAAGGCCGCGCAGGATCGTGGCACGGCTCGGTGACGGTCGCGACGGACGGCGAACCACACAGCGCGGAAATCCACGGTGCGGGTGTGGTCAGGGCGTCTCCGCCGCGGTGGCGGATACCGACTGAGCCCCCTCCTCGGCATGGTTGAGGGTGAGCCAGCTCTGCAGGGCCAGGACCGCCCCGCCGATCGCCGCCGCATCCGACCCGTTCACCGATGGCACGACCCGCACCGGATGCGCCCGCCGGGCGAACGTTCGACGGTCGACCTCCTGCTGGATCACCGCCTGGTAGATCGAGCCCGCTACGGTGAAACTCGGCCCGGCCAGCACGATCGTGTCCACGTCGAACAGGGTGGACAGCGTGACGGCAGCACAACCGAGGTAGCGGGCCGACCGCTCGATGAGGCCACGGGCGGCGGGGTCACCGACGTTCGCGGCGGCCGCGATCCGTGCGAACTCGGTGAGGAAGTCGTCGTCGGCCGGGTCGAGCGCGAGCCGCTGCGCCAGGCCGGGCGTCCCGAGGGCCTGCCGCACCACGGCCGACGGGCCGGCATAGTTTTCCAGGCAGCCGACGTTGCCGCACGGGCACTCGTCGCCGTCGACGTTGATCGAGATGTGACCGATCTCCAC
Source organism: Kineosporiaceae bacterium (assembly GCA_035474375.1). Lineage (GTDB taxonomy): Bacteria > Actinomycetota > Actinomycetes > Actinomycetales > Kineosporiaceae > JANNPJ01. Next base: position 1,140 of record DATINJ010000043.1, read on the forward strand.
GCTGTTCGAAGAACTACCGCGGTACACCTCGCCGGCGACCACGACCCCGCCGCCGATCCCGGTGGCCATGTATATGCAGCCGTAGGTGCTGCGCGGATCCACCGCGCCCAACCAGTACTCGCCGATCGCGGCTGCGGCGGCGTCGTTGTCGAGCAGGACCGGCAATCCCAAACTTTCCGCGAGCTGACCCGCGATCGGGTAGTTGAGCCACTCGTCGCTGGGCTGCGGGGTCAACAGCAACCCCGCACCACGGTCCTGCGGGCCGTAGCCGACCAGGCCCACGCCCACCACCTTCTTCCGGTCCACCGCCGCCGTGGCCAGCAACGCATCAACCTGTGACGCCACCAACCGCAAGGCTCGCTCCGGGGGCATCACCGCCGGACCCCGGAACGACGTCCGGGCCACTTGCCGACCGACCAGATCGACGACGACGATCACACACAGGTTGCGCTCGAGCTGGACGCCGACGCTGTAACGGGCTTGTGGATTGAGCTGAACCAGGGTCCGAGGCTTACCGCCGGTCGGCGCACTGCGGCCGGCTTCGACGACCAGGCCGTCGGCCATCAACTCGCGCACCACCTCAGAGATGGTCGCGCCGGTGAGCCCCGTTGCTGCCGCGAGTTCGACCCTACTGCTCGCGCGCGACGCCCTGATCATGTCGAGAACCAAACCGCGCGTCCTCGCCCGACTGGCCGAGGTCGGGCTGGTGGCCATGCGCCCTCCTTCGTCCCCGCTTTATCAAGCTACCTTACTTACTGATTTTGGTAGATAGCCCAATGCAACCTATCTGCTCGAATGCGGCGGCGGCAGTGTTGAAACAATTTCATCTCGCGGGTGCTCTCTCGAACCGGCCCGGATGCTTTCCGTCCCAACACATTGCCCAGCTCAGATAGCATCAGCGTTCCATTCTGGCTCCTATTCAGCTAAAGCAATCGCTGCATTCGGCCGAGCAAAGTCACCTTCATATTGACTTTGTTAACTCATCTAATGAAGCCTGTTGGGAACGCTCCCATGGCTTCTGACGGCAACGAGGAGATCACATGAAACATCGACATTCGCTGTTGGCCGCTGCGGCCACTGCTGGCCTGGTTCTAGCCGGCACCGCACTTCCCTCCGGGGCAGCCGCCACCGGCTGCTCGGTCACGTACAAGGTGCAGAGCCAGTGGACGGGCGGTTTCACCGCGGACGTGGCCATCACCAACCTCGGCTCGGCCGTCACTGATTGGAAACTCGCGTTCGACTTCCCCAACGGCGACCAGAAGGTCACCCAAGGCTGGAGCGCGAACTGGGCGCAGTCCGGCTCCAAGGTCTCCGCTGCGAGCCTGAGCTGGAACGGTGCCCTGAAGACCGGAGCGTCCACGTCCATCGGGTTCCTCGGCGGATGGAGTGGCACCAATCCGGTACCGGCGTCATTCGCGCTGAACGGCACCACCTGCACGGGTTCGGTCACCGAACCGACCCCCGCCCCCACCACAGCCAACCCATCGCCCACCGTCACCAACCCGCCGGGCAAGGCCCCCGAACTGCACGTCGCGGGCAACAAGATCGTCACCGCGGCCGGGAAGCCGTACCGGTTGTTGGGCGTCTCTCGCTCCGGCAGCGAGTTTGCCTGCGTACAGGGCAAGGGCCTGTGGGACTCCGGTCCGGTGGACCAGGCCTCCGTCGACGCGATGAAGACCTGGAACATCCATGCGGTACGGGTACCGCTGAACGAGGAATGCTGGCTGGGCGTCAACGGCTCACCCGGCGGCGCCGCCTACCAGCAGGGCATCAAGGACTACGTGAACCTGCTGGTCGGCAACGGCATCAACGTGATCCTCGACCTGCATTGGACCTGGGGCGCGTACACCAACAGCCCGGACTGGCACTGCAAGGACGAGCACGCGACCTGCCAGAAGCCGATGCCCGATGCCAAGTACGCCCCACAGTTCTGGACCGGCGTCGCCAACGCGTTCAAGGGCAACGACGCCGTCGTCTTCGACTTGTTCAACGAGCCCTACCCGGACATGCCAGCTGAATGGGACAAGACCCTGGGGTGGAAGTGCCTGCGCGACGGTGGCACCTGCAGCGGCCTCCCGTACGAGGCGGCCGGTATGCAGGACCTCGTCGACGCGGTTCGCTCCACCGGCGCCACGAACGTCCTGATGATCGGCGGGCTCGAGTGGGCCAACGACATGCGGGAGTGGTTGGCGTACCAGCCGACCGACCGGCTGAACAACATCGCCGCGTCGTGGCACGCGTACAGCTTCAACGCCTGCGCGACCGGGTCTTGCTGGGACACTCAGGTTGCCCCGCTGGCACAGCAAGTGCCCATCGTCATCGGCGAGTTCGGCCAGGACAACTGCGGCTTCGACTACATGCAACAGCTAGCAGATTGGGCCGACGCACACGGTATGGGCTACCTGGCCTGGACCTGGAGCCCGTGGGGATGCAGCACCGGAGCCGTGCTGATCAAGGACTACAACGGCACGCCGGAACCCGGCGTCGGTGAGGGCTTCAAGGCCCACCTGCTCACCCAGAACCCGTAACGCCGACCACCCTCTTCGGCCGGCCAGCCGGGACCCCACCCGCTGGCCGGCCGAACCAGCGAGCCACCGATCCCACCAGGGTCGCCTGACGACGGACACGGGGTGATGGATCAGTACGGATGCCTGGAGTCAGACCCGCTCGGGTGACAGGAGAACGAGTCGCACGACCATGCCGGCGATCAAGGCCACCACGGCGATCACCACCAGCGCTGCGGACAGGCTTCCGGCCGCAGCGGACAGCGCCAGAACGATGAGCGGGCAGACGAACTGGCCGATGAAGAGCGCGGAGGTCCACGCACCGGTTGCCCTGCCGCGCTGCTCGAAGCTGAAGGCCCCCAGCGACCAGGTGAGCAGGGCCGGGAGCAGCAGTCCGTTGCCGAGCCCGGCGATCAGGGCGGCCAGCACCGCTACCGGCACCGAGCCGGCCAGACCCAGCGCGCCCAGCCCGACCCCGCACAGCATGAAGGCCGTCGGAATGGTCACCACCGGGCCTAGCCTGGCGAGCCGTGCGAAAGACCAGGCGCCCGCAGCGGTGGCCAGGGACGCGACGGCGCTGACCGCCCCGATCCTGGCCGTGGACTCCACCCCGAGATCGTCCAGAACGAAGGACAACTCCACGACCAGGGCGTAAAACACCAGGCCTCCGACGAGTGTGACGCCGATCGGCGCACCGAATTGGCGCCATGGCACCGGCGGCAAGGTGCGGTCTGGTTCAGCGACTGCTCGCGCCGGCTGCCAGAGATGCCGCGCGGCGAGGTAGGCCAGCGGCAGGCTCACGGCATAGAGCCAGAAGGGGGTCCGCCAGTTCTGCGAGCCGAGCGCGCCGCCGAGGGCGAAGCAGACCGTGGCCGCGATCGTGGTGTAGACGGTCTGCAAGCCGAAATAGCGTGCCCGCTGTGGCCCGTGGAAGTAGTCGGCCAGCAGCGTCGTGCAGCACGTCATGATCGCTGCCTCGGTCACTCCGACCAGCACTCGGCTGAGCAGGATGAGGTGCAGCGACTGGAGCCACAGCGGTGCCGTGCCGACGAAGGCGTAGATCACCAGTGCCCAGACCAGCAACCGCTTGCGCCCGAGTCGGTCGACGATCCGTCCGGCGGCGGTCGCGGTCAGGCCGATCACCAGCGCCGGTGCGGTCAGCACCATCGGGGTGAGTGCATGGACCCCGGCTGTACCGGCGAAAGCGTCTTCGATCCTGGGTAGTACCGGTGCCAGCAGCACCGCGCCGAGCACGGACAGGCAACTGGACAACAGCAGGACGACGGCCTGAATCCGGCCGGCCGGGCGCCCGGTGGCGGGATCGAGGGCGAACCGCTCGTCGCCGGGAATCGCTAGGCCAACGGGTGCTGGGCTGGTGTGGTGATCGGACACGGGCAGCTCCGCGAGGTATCGGCGCATCGCTCGTCTATGAGCGAGGTCAACCGTCACGAAGTGTCATTTCCACCGGCCTCGGAAGGGAAATAGCTATTTCCGAGGTCGGGTATCACTGCGGTCTATTCGTCGTTGACGACGCCGACAACCTCGCTGGTGGCTCGCACGAGAAGATCGCGCAGAAAGAGGTGCTCCGGGTCTCGGTCGTACACCGGGTGCCACCACATCGCCTCGACCAAGGGGGCGGCGTCGAACGGACAGGGCAGCGCGCGGACTCCGAGGGCGGCCGGGATTCGGTCCACGAGTCGCCGCTGTACGAGCGCGATCCGGTCACTGCCGGCCACCAGTCCGGGCACGGTGAGGAAATTCTCGGTGACCACTTGGACCCGTGGCTCGATCCCGAGCATGCGCATCTGCCGGGCGGCGAGGGTGGCGGCAGTCGGGCCGTGGAACGTGACCACCCATGGCAAGGTCTCCAGGTTCACCACCGTCAACTCCTCTCCAATCTGAGGGTTGTCGGCGGCGACGAGGCACATCCAGTCGTCTCGGTACAGGTCGCGGTGCAAGAGGTCGGTGACGAAGCCGTGCGGAATGATCATCAGGTCATCACTGAGCAGAACCTGCTCGGCACGATCGACCATCGGCGGGGTGTGGGCCGCGAACCGCAGCCGGGCTGAGGGGGCCTCCTCGCTGAGCAGACGAGCGATCGTGTCGCCGAGCACCGCGACCGCGTAGTCGCTCATCAGCAGCGAGAACTCCCGGGTCGAGGTGGCCGGCTCGAAGTCCGGTTGCGCCGCGAAAACCCGTTCGACACCGGCCAGCGCCACCCGGGTCCGCTCCTTCAACTGCACGGCGAGCGGAGTCAGCCGGTAGTCATTGCCGACCCGGGTGAGCAGGTCGTCGCCGAAATGCCGACGCAGCCGCGCCAGTGACGCGGACAGCGCTGGTTGGCTCAGCCGCATCTGCTCGGCCGCTCGGGTGACGCTCTGCTGCTGCAGCAGCGCGTCCAGGGCGACCAGCAGGTTGAGATCGAGACTTGCGAGGTTCACGTCGGCAGTATCCACCGCATTGATGTGGCCCATCACGCATTCGCTCTTCCCGTCGTGTCGCTGCATATCGGACGCTGGGGGAGTCGCAGACCCAACCACCGGACGAAGGAGTCCCCGTGCCTGCCGTGAACAGCGTCCTCGTGGTCGGAGCCGGGTTAGCCGGCTGCGCCACCGCCATCAGCCTGGCTGAGCACGGCGTGGCGGTCGATCTCGTCGAGATCAAGCCCGACATCGCGGTCATCGGCTCCGGTATCACCCTGCAGGGCAACGCACTGCGCGAGCTGCGCCGACTCGGCGTGTGGGAAGAGGTGCAGCAGAACGGGTTCGGCTTCGACAGCCTGGGCCTGCGGGCTCCCGACCCGGCCGGAACCCTGCTGGTGGAAATACCCGATGTTCGCACCGGCGGCCCGGACCTTCCGGCGACGCTCGGGATGCCGCGCCCGGCGCTGGCCGCCATCCTGCACGAGCGGGCGACCGTGGCCGGGGCGAAGATCCGGTTCGGCACCACCTGTACCGGGTTGCAGCAGGACCCCGACGGCGTCGACGTCACGTTCGCGGATGGCTCCATCGGCCGGTACGACCTTGTCGTCGGCGCCGACGGGATCCGGTCCTGGACCCGCCGCATGCTCGGCATCGCGCTGGAGACGCACGCCGTCGGGATGGGAATCTGGCGGGCGTTCACCCCCCGCCCGGCGAGCGTCACCCGTACCGACCTCTATTACGGCGGGCCAAGTTACATCGCCGGATACTGCCCTACGGGCGAGAACTCGCTGTACGCCTACATCGTCGAGGCCGCTCAGGACCGCAGCATGCTGAAGCCGGAGCAGCAGCTGGCCACGATGCGCGAACTGTCGCAGGCCTACCACGGGCCTTGGGACGATATCCGCACCACCCTGGTCGACCCGGCTCGGGTCAACTACACCTGGTTCGAAACGCATCTGCTACCGCCGCCCTGGAACCGCGACCGGGTGGTCCTGATCGGCGACGCGGCTCACTCCTGCCCGCCCACCCTGGCCCAAGGCGGCGCGCAGGCATTGGAGGACGCCGCCGTCCTCACCGAACTACTTCTTGGTTCCGAGACCCTGGACCAAAGCCTCTGGGACGTCTTCACCGACCGCCGATTCACCCGTGCCAAAACCGTGGTCGAGGCCTCCAACCAGCTCAGCCAATGGCTGATCAACCACGAGCAGGGGGACGTGCCTGCCCTGATCGCTCGGATCGCCGCCCTCGTCAGCCGCCCTGCCTGACCGCCTGTCCACGACCCGAGGAATCACCATGACCAACCGTTTGATCACCCATCTGCGGCATGTCGACCTGGCTGTCCCCGATCACGGGCGGCAGCTCGATTTCTACACCGGGCTCTGGGGTTTGAAAGCCGAGCACAGCGATTCCGGGCTGACCTTCCTGGCTGCTGAGGGGTCCCCGGAGCAGTACGTCGTCCGGCTGCGCCAGGCCAGTGACAAGCGGATCGACCTGATCGCTTTCGGCGCCGCGACCGTCACCGACGTCGATACCTTGGCCGGGCAATTGGCCATCGACGGGGTTCGGCTGATCAACGATCCAGGCACCCTCCAAACACCCGGCGGTGGTTACGGTTTCCGATTCTTCGACAACGAAGGTCGAACCGTGGAGATCAGTTCCGACGTCGCCGTCCGCACCCACCGCAAGGTCGAGGAGGGCGAGTCGATCCCGGTCCGACTGTCCCATGTGGTGATCAACTCCGCCGACCCGGAAGGCACCCGCGCGTTCTACGAAAAGCACCTCGGGTTTGCTCTTTCCGACACCCTGCTGCACCCGCGGATGGGGGAAATGATGTGGTTCATGCGGATCAACGCCTGGCATCACAGCCTGGCGATCACCCGTGGCCCGCATCCCTCGCTGCACCACGCCTCGTTCGAGCTGCGCGGCATCGACGAGTACATGCGCGGCACCGGGCGATTGCTGCGCGCCGGCGTGGAGAAACTCTGGGGCCCTGGCCGACATCTGGCCGGCAACAACACCTTCAGCTACTTCCTTGACCCGCACGGCAACACGATCGAGTACACCACCGAACTGGAGCAGCTCGACGAGGACAACTGGCACCCGCACATGTACGACTTCAGCAACCCCGAGGTCTCCGACCAGTGGGGCACGGCCAACGCGATGGACGAGTTCATCGCTCGCAAATCCTTCAACGACGTCGACAAGGGCCTCTTCGTGCCCCCGCCGGTCTGATGCGCTTCGCCAGCTACGTGGACCGAGGGGCAGCATCGGCCGGCGTCGTGTCCGCCGACGGCCTGCACCCCCTGCCCTCCGGAACCACGGTATTGGAGTTGGTCCGTGCCGGGCTGCCGGACGCCCTGTCGGCGGGTGAGGCAGCCCTGGCCGGCCCGGCTGTACCGCTGCACGGCGTCCGGCTGCTGCCACCGCTACAGCCACCGACGGTCCGGGACTTCGTCGCCTTCGAGGAGCACGTCGAGGGCGTGGTCGCCAGCATGGACGGCGGCGCCGGGGTGGTCCCGGAGTGGTACGAGGCGCCGACGTTCTACTTCACCAACCCTTACGCGCTGATCGGCGCGCATGACGACGTGCCCGTCCCGCCAGATTCGCAACAGCTGGACTTCGAGCTCGAGGTCGCGGTCGTGATCGGCCGCGACGGCGCCTCACTGACCCCAGAGCAGGCCCGCGAGCACATCTTCGGGTACACCGTGTTCAACGACTGGTCCGCCAGGGACCTGCAACGCCGGGAGATGAAGGTGAAGCTCGGCCCGGCCAAAGGCAAGGACTCGGCCACCACGCTGGGGCCGTGGCTGGTCACCGCCGACGAACTGGAGCCCTACCGGGACCAGGACGGATTCCTCGCCCTCGACCTGCGGGTGGCCGTCAACGGGGTCGAGGTCGGTCAGGACCTGCTGTCCAACATGGGCTGGCCGTTCGAGGAGCTGATCTCCTACGCCTCCCGAGGCACGCAGGTACGGGCTGGGGATGTCCTCGGGTCCGGAACCTGTGGAAACGGTGGCTGCCTGGCCGAGCTCTGGGGGCGCCGCGGCCGGCAGGACCCACCCCCGCTGCGACCGGGCGACGTGGTGGAGATGACCGTGGAAGGCATCGGGACGATCCGCAACCAGGTGGTGCCCGGCCTGCATCTGCCCCCGGTTCACCCGGCCCGGCCTCGTCCGCGTAGCCGCAAGCGCAGCTCGTGAGGTCCCGGTTCGCTGGCAAGGTCTTTGTCGTCACTGGCGGTGGCCAAGGACAGGGTGCCGACCAGGCCAGGCTGCTGGCCGCGCAGGGAGCCACCGTGACCGCAGTAGACCTGACCTCGGAACCAGTCGAGAATCTGCCCGGAGTCGATTATCGGCAACTCGACGTGACCGACGCCGAAGCTTGGGCCCGGTTGGGTGCCGACCTCGGGCGCGGGGGCGGCCAGGTGCATGGCCTGGTGGCGAATGCCGCTGTGACTTGGCGGGCCCGGCTGCTCGACCTGGTTCCGGCCGACCTGCTCCGGATCCACGACGTCAACGTGAACGGTGCCCTGCTTGGCTTCCAGACTGTGGTCCCGTTGATGCCGGCCGGCGGATCGATCGTGCTGATTGGCTCGATCGCGGCCCTGACCGGGCACGTGCCCGCCGCGTACACCAGCAGCAAGTGGGCCCTGCGCGGGCTGGCCAAGGCCGCCTGCCTGGAGCTTGGCCCGCGCGGAATCCGGGTGAACACCGTGCATCCCGGCTACATCGAGACCCCGATGACCGCCTCGGCCGCTCCCGGGTTCCGAGCCGCCAACATCGGCGAGACCCCACTCGGGCGCACCGGACGTGCGGACGAGGTCAGTCCGTTGGTGGCCTTCCTGTTGAGCGAGGACGCCTCGTTCATCAGCGGGGCGGAGATCTCGGTCGACGGCGGACTGAGTGCCCACGGCGGAGTCAAGTCCATCGCTGACGTCATCCCTAGCTAAACCCGCCCCACGATTGAGAGGACATCCCGTGTTCGAGTACTTCCCGGGCAACTACGTCTGGAACCTCGGCGTCGTCGCCACGCTGAACAGCGGCGGACTGATCGATGAGGTCGACCGAGCCTGCCGGCCGATCAAGGACGTCGCCGCCCAGGGTTCGGACGTCGGGACGGCCGACTTCATGCGGGCCTGGAGCGCCCTGGCTGAATCCCTGGTCGAGCAGGGGGAGGCCGATCAGAAAGCCGGTCGCACCCGCTCCGCCGGCCAGCTCTACACCAGGGCCGCGAATTACCTGGCGCAGGCGGAGCGGATGCAGAGCGTCCACTCGCCGGACCGGCTCACCACGTACCGACGTTGCCTGGAGCTGATGCAGCGCTCCTTCGACCTCGTCGACCCGCGGACGACTCGAGTGGCGATCCCGTTCCGCGACACCGCCCTGCCGGCCTACTTCTCCCAGGCGCCGGCTGCGGACAGCGGCCCGGTTCCGGTAGTGATCCTTTGGAACGGGCTGGACAGCACCAAAGAGCACATGTACGTCTCCGGATTCGCTCAAGAGCTCGCCGCGCGCGGGATCTCCACGCTGATGGTGGACTGCCCCGGCAGCGGCGAGGCCCTGCGGATCGGCGGGCTGACCGCGCAGATCAACACCGAGGAATGGGCCGCTGCCTGCGTCGACTACCTGCTGGAGCGCAGCGACGTCGATCCGCAGCAAGTCGGCCTGGTCGGCTGGTCGCTGGGCGGATACTACGCCCCCCGGGCCGCGGCATACGAGAAGCGGCTCGCTCTCGTGGTTGCCTGGGGTGCCAACCACAACTGGGGCGCCGTCCAACGTCGCCGACTCGAGCGTGAGGGCGAGCGACCGATTCCGCACTACTGGGATCACGTGCTCTGGGTCTGGGGGCACGACAACCTCGACACCTTCATCGAATTCGCGGACGGGGTGCACCTTGACGGCGTGGTGGAGAACATCACCGTGCCCTTCCTGATCACCCACGGCGAGAACGACCGCCAAATCCCCCTGGAGTACGCACACCGCTCCTACGATCAGGCGGTCAACAGCCCGAAGCGCGAACTGCGCGTGTTCACCGCCGCCGAGGGCGGCGCCGAGCACATCGGCTTGGATCACCTGCCGCACGTCAGCAGGTTCACCGCGGACTGGATCTGCGAAACCTTCCGGGCCCGGTGACGGTTGTGCTTGACCGAACCGATCCCGAACGTGCGATCGCGGACGCCGCGAAGCGGTGCTCGAACTGGAACCGCTGGGGTGAGGACGACGTCCTGGGCACTCTCAACTTTCTGGATGCAGCCAAGCGCCGGGAGGGCGCGGCGCTGGTCCGCCGCGGGGTGAGCTTTTCACTGGCGCAGACGTTCGATGCGGATGGGCCGCAAAAGGGCTGGCGGCGGCGGACGAATCCGATCCACACGATGCTGGACACCGGTCTGGATGCGGAGCGCGGGCAGGGCTTTCCGCACGGTATTGGTGGCGCCGACGACGTGATCTTCATGCCGTTGCAGGCTTCGACGCAGTGGGACGGTCTCGGGCACATCTTTGACCATGGGATCGCCTGGAACGGTCGGCGCGCCGGTGATGTGGTGACCAGCGAGGGTGACCGGGTCACCGGGATCGAAACGACGGCCGGGCTGATCGCCGGGCGGGGGGTGCTGCTGGACGTCGGCCGGGTATTCGGCACGGACGGCGAGCTGCCGGACGGGTTCGCGATCAACGTCGAGCATCTGGAGGGCACGATTGCCGCGCACGGCCCGTCGGCCCGGGTCGGACGGGGTGATCTGCTGCTGGTGCGGACGGGGCGGCTCGCTCGGGCCCGCCGGGACGGGTGGGGCGAGTACGCCGGTGGTCCGTCCCCCGGCCTGTCCTTCACCACCGCGGATTGGCTGCACAGTTCGGAGATCGCCGGGATCGCCACCGACACCTGGGGTTTCGAGGTGCGGCCGAACGAGTTTGACGACGCTTTCCAGCCGCTGCACCAGGTCGCGATCCCGCACATCGGGCTGTTCCTCGGGGAGATGTGGGATCTGGACCGACTGGCCGAGGACTGCGCGGTCGATGGCGTCCACGACTTCTGGCTCACCGCCGCACCGCTGCCGGTTACCGGCGCGGTGGGAGCCCCGGTGGCCCCGATCGCCGTCAAATGACCGGGCCCGCTCGACGTACTGGCGGTACGGGTGAGACGACCCGGACGGCTCCGGCTCCATGCGAAGATCTTGGAACCGGGTCCGGACCACGGTTCCGCTCATCCTCCGGGGCAATCCGACGAGTCACCGCCACTGCGGCACTGCACCGGGTTGGGCACGATTGGGAAGACCCGGGACGCGACGTCATCGACCCGGAATGTCGGGCCGGACACCCGGACGCCGGGGTAGGCCGGGCTGGTCCCCTCGACCCCGGGCCGGACCGGCCCAGGCGACGCGCTGGGGACCGCCGAGCTGGTCGCGCCGGCAGAGACCGGGCGGGATCCGTCCGCAGGGTCGAACCCGTTGTAGGTGTCGACGGGTACCGGGGCGCCCGGGGGGCAGGGCACCGACCGCACGGTCAGGTGGGCGTCGGTCTCCTCCCAGCCGGCCTGGCCGTGGTTGACGGTGAAGCGCACGCACCCGGTGACGGTGTAGTCGGCCAGACCACGGAAGCCGAAGCTCAAGCCGAAGCTGTCCTGGTGATAGTGCGTCAGCAGGTTCAGCACCAGCCAGTTCGCCTCGCCGTTGTCGGCGGCACCGAGAAGCACTACGGCGAAGTCTTTCTCGGCCGCCGTCAGCACCCTGCCCTTGGTCTTCTCCGCGGTCGCTGCGGTGAACCTCCCGCCCCGCCAGGATTTAGCCAGGTGCTGGCCCAGGGCGTCGATCCGGGTCTCGAAATAGTCCTGGGCGCGCCCTTCATCGGTGTAGGGCTCGATCAGGGCCCTGACCCCGAACGTCACCGCCAGCACCAGCACGGCCACGGTCAGCACCACCATCACACTTCGCCTGCGCATAGGCGCGTCCCTCCCGATATGCCCCGAACCCGCGCCTGAGTGTATGCACTCGGCCGCGCGAAGTGGATGTCCTCCTGGCTGGTGCACTGCCCCGTGATGCACGTCGGCCATCGACCGCTTGCGCGGCCGGTCAGCGCCCGATCTGGTACCCCAGGCGGTGCACGGTGCAAATCGCTCCGCGCCACAACTTGCGCCGGAGGTAGTAGACGTAGGTATCCACGATGGATTCGGCGGAGGCATCGTCGAAGACGGTGTGCCGTAACTGTTCCCGGGTATGAATGACCTCGGGTCGGACGGCGAGGTGGCGCAGCAACGCAAACTCCCGTGGTGACAACTCCACCCTCGTGCCTTCCGGCATCAGGACGGCGTGGGCACCGATGTCGAGATTGGCAGCTCCCAGTGGGATCAGTTCCGCCCGCTCGAGCGGGCGGCGGTGCAATGCGCGCAACCGCGCCATCAACTCATCCACGTCGAACGGCTTCGTCAGGTAGTCATCGGCCCCGGCATCCAGACAGCTGACGCGATCGGCCACGTCGACCCGTGCCGCCAGCATCAGGATCCGAACGTCAATTGCCTGTCTGCGCAGCCGATTGACGACGTCCAGACCGTCCAGCGCTGGTAGCGAACGGTCCAGGATGACACCGTCGTAGGGTCGGCTCATGGCCAGGTGCAACCCGCGCTGCCCGTCTCGGGCGAGGTCCGGCGCGTATCCCTGAAATCTGAGCAAAGTTACTAACTGATCGGCTATTTCGGCCTCACCCTCGACGACGAGGATGCGTTTCGCGACCCGACGGGCGCTGATGACTGGGCCCGGGTGCGGGAGAGCTGGTGCGACGACCATAGAGTCCGACCTCCACTAGAAGTCCCGTCACGCCGACGCGACGGCCGGCTCGGCCATCAAGGGTGTGATGGTCGAGTATGGACACGTTTCGGCCTATGTCCGTTGACATGCACGGTGCAGTTGTTGACTCCCACGGCACATTTCTCCTCCGCCAGGGCGCTTTGTTGCGACGGTGGTAGCCGCTCTGAGATCTCTTTGAGATTTCTTCAGGAATCTGGTGAGTGCGCCGCCCTCATTGCTCCGGATAACGGCAACCGACACCGATCTTGACGCCTGCGGGTGATCCCCAATGGCGTCTGCTAGCGGGAGGAACAATCGACATGGGTCAGACCAACAAGATCGTTGGGCAATTCAGAGTCCTTTCTCCGTCGCGCCGGGTGATCGACCAGCCCTGGCCCTCATCCCGAACCGGGGCTCCGTCCGGTGCGTGGTCGGGCCTCCAACTTGCCCACCTGCCAGCCGTCGACCGCCACTTGTTCCGGTTGTTCGGGGAGGGACCGCGGCAGGCCCTGCCTGAGACCCTGGTGCACCGGGCCGTCGAGCAGTGGGCACGGGTGACGCCGGCGGCGGTTGCGGTCCAGCACCAGGGCGAGCAGATCACTTACGGTGAGCTCGACCGGCAGGCGGACCGCCTCGCCGACCGACTTGGCGCCCTTGGGGTCCGGCCCGGTGACAACGTCGCCCTCTTCGCCGTCCGGTCGATCCCGTTCGTGGTCGGTCTCCTGGCGACGCTCAAGGCCGGCGCCGCCTATGTGCCGCAGGACGTGCGGATCGCACCGCCGGAGCAGCTTCGCCACGTGATGCGGACGGCGTCGACGCGATTCGTGCTCACCTTAGAGCGGTTCAGGGCGGGGCTGCCGGGATCGCCGGGGCAAGTGGTGATTCCCGTGGACCGGGTGATGGCCGAGCCCTTTGACCGGCCGGCGAAGCCGCCGTGCGTGGCTACGGCCGAGCATCGGGCCGACCGGGTCGACCGGGTCGACGATCCGGACCAGGGCTGCTACGTGCTCTTCACGTCCGGAACCACCGGACGACCCAACGGTGTGAAAGTCACCCACCGCAACATCTGCAACCTGCTCCTCACGGAGCCGGGCGGCCTCGGGATCCAGCCCGGCTGGCGGGTCGGCCAGATCCTCAACATCGGTTTCGACATGGCCGCCTGGGAGATCCTCGGCAGCCTCATGCACGGCGCGACCCTGGTGATCCGGGGATCGGACATCGCCGAGACCGTAGAAGGTGTCGATGTGGTGATCGCCACACCGTCCGTGCTCAGTCTCGTCGATCACCGTCGCTGCCGGCGGGTGAAGGTGGTCGCGGTGGCGGGAGAGCCCTGCCCGCGGGCTTTGGCCGACCGGTGGGCCGGGCACTGCACGTTCTACAACGGGTGCGGCCCGACCGAGGTCACCATCGTCAACACGATGCAACGCCATCACCCCGGGGCGGGCCTGCTCAGCATCGGCAGACCGACCCCGAACAATACCGTGTACGTGCTCGACGATCAGGGAAAGGCCTGCCCGATAGGAGAAGTGGGGGAGATGTGGGCGGGTGGTGACTGCATTTCCGCCGGCTATCTCGACAATCCCGACCTGAATGCGGAACGCTATGCTCCCGATCCCTTCCTGGGCAGTGGCCGGATGATGTTCCGCACTCGCGACCTCGGCCGCTGGACGCCCGACGGCGAGTTGGAGACCCTGGGCCGCACCGACGACCAGGTGAAGATCAAGGGCTTCCGGGTGGAATTGGACGCGGTCTCGGCGGTCCTCGAATCGCTGCCGGGCTGCAGCCGGGCGGTCACCCTGAAGGTCGACGATTCCCACCTCGTCGCCTTCGTGGCGCCTACCACCGTTGACCCGGAAGCCGCTCGGTGCGCGGTCGCGAATGCCCTGCCCTACTACTGCGTCCCGGTCGCAGTGCACGCCTTGGCCGAACTTCCCGTGACGTCGCGCGGCAAGGTGGACAAGGCCTTCCTGCTGGAGCTGGGGCGGGCACACCGGGCCGGCGAGGACCCGGGCCCAGGTGGACCGCTGCCGGCTGATCCGCTGCCAGTTGATCGGCTGCCGGCCGATCCGCTGCCGGGGCCGGTGCTGCAAGCTCAGGGGCTGCCGGCATGACGGAGCTCGTTCGGATCCCCGTAGAGCGGCTCAACCTGCCGCCACGGACCGGGCCGCTGCGGCGGATGGCCAAGCACCCCCGGCTGATGCACCATCACCGCTTGCTCTCCGCCGTGATCGTGACGAACCTCGCGGTCGGCGTCCACGGCGCGGCAGAGGGCTGGTTCCATACCCAGGACGCGGCCCTGGCCGCGACGTCCTGGGCGGTTCTGGTAAATCTCGCGCTCGCGGTTCTGATCCGACAGCAATATGTGGTGAACCTGTTGTTCTGGCTGGCGACCAGGGCTCCGACACACTGGCCCCTGCGGGTGCGTTGGACGCTGGGGAAGGTGTACCACTTCGGCGGCCTGCACGTGGGGGCCGCCATCGCCGGCACGCTGTGGTTCGGCGTCCACGCCGGGTGCCTCACCGGAGCCGTGCTGGCCGGGGCTGATCAGGTGCAGGTCGCGCGTGCCGCGGTGACGTATGCCCTTGTCGTTCTGCTGGTTTCGATGGTCTGGACGGCGCTGCCGGCGAAGCGCGCGGCGCGCCACGACCGGTTCGAGTACGTGCACCGGTACGGCGGCTGGACGGTGCTAGGGCTGTTCTGGGCACAGACGGTGCTGGCCGCGCGCGCCGGGGCGCCGGGGTCCGGCAGCGCGCAGTTGCTCGTACTCGCCGTCATCACGTTCAGCGTCGCCCTGCCCTGGTTGCGGCTGAGGCGCGTACGGATCGACGCCGTACGACCGTCGTCCCACGTCGTCGTGGCCGGGTTCGATCACGGCGTCACGCCGTTCGCGGGTTCGTCGACGGCGATCAGCCGGAATCCGCTGCGCCAATGGCACGGTTTCGCCAACGTCCCCACACCGGGTAGGTCCGGGTTCCGGCTGGTGATCTCGCGGGCCGGAGACTGGACCGGAACGTTCGTCGACGACCGGCCGGAGCGGGTCTGGGTGAAGGGCATCCCGACGGCCGGTGTCGCCAACATCGAGGTCCTGTTCACGAAAGTCGTCTACGTCGCGACCGGTAGCGGGGTGGGGCCGTGCCTGCCCCACCTGATCGCCCGGGCGGTGCCCTGCCACCTGGTGTGGGCAACCCGGTCGCCGCGCGCGACCTACGGGGACGCGCTGGTGGACGAGATCCTTGCCGTCCAACCCGACGCCACGATCTGGGACACCACGGTGGACGGCAAGCCCGACATGCTTCGGCTGGCCTACCAGGCGTATCGGGACACCGGCGCCGAGGCAGTGATCTGCATCTCCAACAAAAGGCTCACTTGGGACGTCGTGTACGGGCTGGAACAGCGCGGCATCCCGGCCTACGGCGCGATCTGGGACTCCTGAGAGGTGACGAAAATGACCGTCCAGACAGAGGTTGACGACCTGACCGTTCCGGCCGACTCGGTATCGGCCGGTCGGTCGAGTGCCGAGCCGGTGCGGATCGAGCGCGCCGGCCGGGTGATCACGGCCTACCTGAACCGACCTGAAAGGCTCAATGCCCTCAGCAGCGAGGTGATGACGCAGCTGGTCGGCGCGCTCACGCCGTTCGACCGGGACGCCACGGTCGGTTGTTTCGTCGTGACCGGCACTGGGCGGGCCTTCGCCGCCGGGGCCGACATTCGCGAGATGGCGAGCCTGACCCAGCATGACGTCGTCACCGAAGACTACTTCGCCGGTTGGGAGGCGTTCGCCGCGCTACGCACGCCGAAGGTGGCGGCGGTCAACGGCTACGCTCTGGGCGGCGGCTGCGAGTTGGCGATGATGTGTGACGTCGTCCTTGCCGCCGATACAGCAGTGTTCGGCCAGCCGGAGCTGGCGCTAGGGGTGATCCCCGGCATCGGTGGCACCCAGCGGCTGACCCGGCTGGTGGGGCGAGCCAGGGCGCTGGATCTGATCCTGACCGGGCGACGGCTGTCCGCCGCCGAGGCCGAGCAATGGGGACTGGTTTCCCGGGTGATTCCGGCGGACACCTTGCTGGCGGCGGCCGCTGAGATCGCGGCCACCATCGCCGGATTCAGTCTGCCGGCCGTGACGGCGGCCCGGGAGGCGGTCGATCGCGCCCTGGAGACCGGCCTGCGAGAAGGCCTGCTGTTCGAGCGGCGCGCCTTCCACAGCTTGTTCGCGAACCGGGACCAGACCGAGGGCATGCAGGCATTCCTGGAACACCGCAGCCCTCGCTTCGAGCACCGCTGACCCCTCGGACGCACGCAGGGCGACCGTCCGGGGGTCCGGCGTGTCCGTTTCCCCTTGCGTTGCTGGATGAAGACGTGGAAGTTGAGACGTCCAGTAAGTGGGCGCAACCGAAGGGACAAGGATGGCGGTCGACGCCTTGATCCATGAACGGCTGATGCTCGACTTCACCGACCCGCGGCCCGGTGGCCCCCCGATCCGGATCGTGCAGGTGCGGTCTGCCGCGTCGGTGACCGTCTGCAACACGTTCCCGCTCGGCGCGCTGACCTGCACGTTGTTCTCGTCCGAGGGCGCTGTTGAGGTGATCGGAACCAGAGAGCGGGCGATGACCGGGATCATGCTCGGGCTGGTTCTCGAGGGGGAGGCCGTCATCGGCCAGGCGGGCCGGACAGTCGTGCTGCATCAGGGGCAGTTCGTCTTCTATGCCGCCGCTCAGCCGTTCGTGCTCAGTGCTGCCGGTCCGCACCGGTACTTGACCGTGGCCATCCCGTTGTTCAGCTTCGGCCTCCCACTGATCGAACTGTCGGACATCTTCGCCACCGAGGTCTCCGGTGCCAGTCCAAGCATGTCGATGCTCTCGACGGCGCTCACCACTGTGATCGAGGCTCCGGAAGGACTGTCGGAATCGGCGCGAACGCATTGCGGCACGGCCATTCTGGCGCTGGTCCGGGCGGTGATCAGCGATCATGGCGGGGTGACCGAGACCAAGCGGCTGAACCTGTTCAACCTGCTGGCCCGGTGGCTTGAGGAGCGCCTCTTCGAAGGACAGGTCGACGCCGAGCGGCTGGCTGCCGAGCACCACCTCTCGGTGCGTTACGTGCGGCAGATCTTCGCCGAGCACGGGACGACAGTCACCCGTTTCGTCCGGGAGCGCCGGCTGGAGCAGGTCCGGGCCGACCTGGTGGATCCGGCCAGGGCGGTCCAGAGCATTGCCTCCATCGCCCGGCAGTGGCGGTTCGACGACCCCTCGGTCTTCAGCCGGGCCTTCCGCGCTCAGTACGGCCAGTCTCCGCGCGAGTACCGGTTGGCGAACGCACAACGGTGACCCGGATACGGACCGCTTCCGCCAGGTTGGAACACGCTCCGGCAGGTGGCGTCCGGGGTTTGGCGCTGGTGGCAAGCGTCCCGGCGGCCGGGGCTGCGGGCGGAATGGTGGTCAGCACCGGTTTGGACTGTGATTTGGGCTCTCGTCGCCCCCATTTGTGGTCCAACCCGGTGCTGACCGGCAGCCGGGCGACGGCAGGAGCGCTGGAGAAGGCTGCACCAGCAAAGGCTCTGGACAGGGTCGGGCACCGGGTTGCCGGTGCCCGAC